>NYYJ01000083.1 GCA_002686755.1 Verrucomicrobiales bacterium | reverse complement strand
TCGATCACCGTGCCCTCGCCGACGAACACATCGCCCTCGATCACCGCCTGGGCGTGCGCTTGGCCAAGCTGCGCCGCTCGCAGGGTGTCGCGAAGATAGTCGCCGATGCGCGGGAGCACCTCCCACGCCTGGCCAAGCGAACCGAACAGGCTCGCGTGCTCCGTTTGGCCAAGGTCAAACAACTCGTCGGCTCGGGGGATGTCGGTGGCAGGCTCCATGCGCGCTTGGCCTAGTGGAAACAAAAAAGCCCTCCGAGTGGAATGGCTTTTTGCAGGTTAAACCTGTGAGGTGTGAAACTCCTCGTGCTCGAGGAAGCCGGATAGCTGCCGGATGCGCGTCGGGTGGCGCATCTTGCGCAGGGCCTTGGCCTCGATCTGCCGGATGCGCTCGCGGGTGACCTTGAACTGTTTGCCCACCTCCTCGAGGGTGCGGGAGTAGCCGTCGGCCAGGCCGAACCGGAGCTCCAGCACCTTGCGCTCGCGCTCGCTCAACGAGGTCAGCACGTCGCCGAGCCGTTCCTTGAGGATGCCGTAGCTGGCCATGTCGGTCGGGTTCTCGGCGCTCTTGTCCTCGATGAAATCGCCAAAGCTGGTGTCCTCGCTGTCGCCAACGGGTGCCTGCAGCGAGATCGGCTGTTGCGCCATCTTCATGATGGCCCGCACACGGTCGACCGCCAGTTCCATCTCGTCGGCGATCTCCTCCGGCGTGGCCTCGCGGCCGAATTCCTGGACGAGCTGCTTCTGCACGCGCATCAGCTTGTTGATCGTCTCGATCATGTGCACCGGGATGCGGATCGTCCGCGCCTGGTCGGCGATCGAGCGGGTGATCGCCTGCCGAATCCACCACGTGGCGTAGGTGGAAAACTTGTAGCCGCGACGGTACTCGAACTTCTCGACCGCCTTCATCAGGCCAACGTTGCCCTCCTGGATGAGATCGAGGAAGGAGAGTCCGCGATTGGTGTATTTCTTGGCGATGGAAATCACAAGCCGCAGGTTGGCCTCGATCATTTCGCTCTTGGCCTGGTGGGCCTTGCGGGCGAAATGCTGCAGTTCCTCGTAAGTCGTGAGGTAATCCTCGGCCGGCTTGCGGACGAAGGACTCGAGAGCGGTCAATTTGCCCTCCTCGCCCTTGAGCATCATGTCGGTCTGCGGCGACTTGGGGGCCTGCTGCAACTGCTCAATCACTCTCAGGTTTTGCTGCATCTTGTCGTGGATGTTGTCCGCGACCAGCCCCATTTCCTCGATGACCTTTTGCTTGAAGAGAAATTTCGGGAAGTTTTTCTGCAGTTTGTCGTTCAGTTTTTCGAACGCCTCGGCGGCTTTTTTCGCCTTGGTCTTGGCCGCGCGACGCCAGGCGGTGTATTTTTTATCCACCTCGGTGTCCTCCTCCCTGACCTTTTTGATGAGGCGGTGCAGCGCCTTGATGTGCTTCTCGCGGGTCTCAATGACCTTGTCGACCGTAACCCGGTCGAACCGCTCCTTCGGGGGATCGGCGGTCAGCTTTTCAGCCAGGGCAATGTGCTCCTTGGCGGTGAAGCCAAGACTGTAAAGGATGCGCTTGACCTCCATCTCGGCCGCCTCGATACGCTTGGAAATCTCGACTTCCTGCTCACGCGTCAGCAGCGGAACCTGCCCCATCTGCTTTAGGTACATGCGAACCGGGTCGTCAAGAATGTCCAGCCGACTCTTCTCAGCTTCGCTCTCTGACTGGGCCGGCTTCTGGCGGGGCGCCGCGTCCAGTTGCTCCACAATTTCCACCTCGAGGCTCTTCAACTTGGCGAACACCTCATCCAGTTTCTCCGGGGTGATCAGGTCCTTGGGCAGGGCCTCATTGATGTCGGAGATGGTCAGGTGCCCCTGATCCTGTGCCAACTGCACCAACTCTTTGATCTTCTCCGGCAAGTTCAAATCCTCGTCCTTGGAGAAGTCAGGCTCCTGGGCGGGCGCATCAACCAGACTTGCCTCCGCGACGGCATCATCAGCCCCGGGTGGGATCGGGGATTCCTGATCCTTCGCCTTGGTTTCCTTGGGTGCGGGTTTCTTCGCCGCTTTCTTCGGAGGAGTTGCCTTCGCCTTTGCCTTTTTCGCGGGAGACTTGGCTGCAGGCTTGGCCACCTTTTTGGCCACGGCTTTCTTTGCAGCCTTCTTGGCCGGGGCTTTTTTCTTTGCGACCGGCTTTTTGGCAGCCTTCCTGGTCGCGGTTGTCTTTTTGGCCGCTGGCTTGGCTGCTTTTTTAGCGGCTGGCTTGGCTGCTTTTTTGGCGGCTGGCTTGGCTACTTTTTTGGCGGCTGTTTTTTTCTTCGCGCCAGTCGCCTTGGTTTGCGCGGGTTTTTTGGCCTTGCTGGCCGGTGCCTTTTTTGCGGCTTTTTTCTTTGCTGCGGTTTTTTTGCTTTTTGCTGTTGCCATTCCGTTTATCTCGATCGGATGCGGGTACATTCCACCTTATGACCCAAGAAGAAAGTCCCGCGTCATACGCAGGACAGCCGGGGAATGTTTCACAAAAGGCCTGTCCTGTCAATCGGCAGCTCCTATTTGCTGGAAAACACCGCAATTCGCGGCTGATAAAAACTCCCTTAACTCAATGAAAACCAGTCGGTTGGGCGTTTATCCGGCTGAACTCATAAGCCAGGCAATCACCCCCGCTTGGCCAAGGGCCAACAGAAGCAGCGCCACCCAGATCAAGCCTTCCAGGCCACGACGATCCGCTTGGCCAAGCGGCGCGAACCAGAATCGGAACTTGGCCGCGCCCAGTTCCAACAGGTCGCCATGATTCACGCGAAATTTCTTGCGGTGGGCATCGCCGTTGACGAACACCAGCGCGTCGGGGCTCGGAGTTGCGGTGATCCCGTTATCGCCTTCGTTGTCGAGCACCAGATGTTTGTCCCAGACGCCCTTGGCCTCGATGCGCAGGTCGCACTCCTTCGCTTGGCCAAGCGCAAAAGGAAAACGGCGGGACTCAACTGGGCCGCCCGCCGCGGTTCCATCAATCCGCTCGAGTCGTATCTTCAAAAAAGCCGTCGCTCAACGACGATATTATCGCCCGGGTACACCGGCAAATCTTTCGTCGGGTCATCCAGTGCCGCCTTGCAGTCGACGAGATCCACCTTGCCGTTGGCCCGGATGACCCGAACCTCCCTCTGGTCGGCAAAATCGGTGAAGTCGCCCGCGGACTGGATAGCCTGGGTGACCGTGATCCGGCCGATGAAAATCTGGCGACTTGGCTGCCGAACCTCCCCGCCCACGTAAAAGAATCGATCCGCGGTCTTGATGGTGACGTTGATGGTCTTGTAGATATCGGGCACGTATGCCTCTTCCAGTTCGCGCTCCAGTTGGCCAACGGTTTTGCCGGCGGCAGTGACCGGGTGATTCAGGTAGGGGGGACTGATGGTGCCATCCTCCCGGATGCGGCAGGCGTATGGAATCGGGATTGTGCTCAACCCGCTGAAGGTAATGGTAATCTGGTTCCCGGGCTCAAGACTGTCCGTGGAGTTGACGGGAGGCGGCACATCACTTGTCCCGCTCCCCGGGTTCACGGGCTGTGGGCGGGTGGTCTCACAAGCCGTAGTCACCAACACGATTGCGACCAGCAATCCCCTGCAAACGCTTTTCATTAAACAGCTTATCAAATCCATTTTAACACGACCCATCGCCCAAAATCTTCCAGCACACTTAATACTTGGGCTTTTCATCCTCCCCACCGACATCGGCCTTGGCCAAAAGCTTCGGCTCCTTTTTCCCATCCTTGGCTGCGTCGCCCGATTCCTCCTCCTTCTCACGGCTCTTGTAATAGTAGTCGTAGTAGTAACCACTGTAGTAGTAGTAGTAGGAATCCTGGGAAATGTTGATGTTGTTAAGCACCACGCCCACAAGATCCCCGCCGACCTTGGTGACCATCTCCTTCGCCCGCTGGGTCATCAGTTGCGGGTATTTGCGGTACTGCACCACCAGCACGCACATGTCCACCATGCTGGCGAGAACGGAGGCATCGCTCACCCCCATGATCGGCGGGGCGTCCAGAAACACGTAATCGTACCGGCTCTTCATCTCGGTCACGAACTCCTTCATCTTGGCCGAACTGAGAATTCCCATGGAACTGCTGGGCAGTTTGCCGCTGGGTATGAAATGGAGGGACGGCAATTCCGTAGTCTGGATGACCTCCTCGATGGTATTCTGCCCAAGCAGGTAGTTGGTCAGGCCTGTGTTATTGGTCACCTTCAAGTAACGATGCATCGAAGGCCGGCGCAGATCGGAGTCCACAATCAACACCCGGTCGCCCTGCTGCGCAAAGACCACTGCGAGGTTGAACATGGTCGTGGTCTTGCCCTCACCCGCACCGCCGCTCACCACACTGAACGTGGTCTGGCTCTCGTCCTTACGCCCTGCAAACAGGATGTTGGTACGCAGCACCCGGTACGCCTCTGCGTGGGGGCTTTCATCGCCTTCATCCAAAAGGGAGCCGACGTTTTGGGGAATGACACCGAGGACCGCCGCACCAAGGGCGTGCTCGACATCGTCTATCGTCTTCACGCTGGTATCGAGATACTCGAGGAAGAACGCCAGGCCCACGCCCAAGATCAACCCAACCACCATCCCCAGTGCAATGTTCAGGGGGATGTTCGGCTTTACCGGCTTTTCAGGTAAATCAGCATCGTCGATGATTTGCACCGTGGAGGATTTCGGCAATGCCAGATCCACCTCCTCCTGCATGATCCGGAACAGGATCGTGTCCCGAATGCGCGTGGTATTGGCCAATTCCCGCTTGGCATCAAAGTATTCCCGTCCCTTTTCGCGCACATCTGATTCCCGCCGCTTGGCCTCCTCAACATCTCGCTGTAACTGCTCCACCTGTGCCTTGGATGATTTCACCCTCAACTCCAACCCAGCGAGCACTCCCTGTATCCGGTCGTCGATCTGCCCCTCGAGCGTGGACACCACTTTCTTCAATCCCTTGATCCTTGGGTGCTGTTCGCCCAAGTCGATGCTTTGGTTGGCCAAAGTCTGCTGCCCGGTGTGCAACTCCCGGATCAGGGCATCCAACTGTGCATCCGGATGAGCGGTCAGGATGGAGGCCCGCAACTCCTCATCCGACTGCGCCTTGAGCCCCTCTAGCAGTGTGGACTGTGTCGTGTGCACCCCCTTGGCCGTGATCAGTTCTGACTCGTAACGCCGCACGATTTCAGGCTCAATGATGGAATAGCTCTCCTCCCCGGCCGCATCGGAAATGCCAAGGTCGGTTCGCAACCGGTCCACCCTGCCCTGCATACCGGTGATCTCGATATTGATCTTCTCCATTCTATTGGTGAGGGTGTCGATCCCTGTTTTAACCCGTTCCTTCTGCAGACTGGTCCTGTGATTCTTGTACTCTTCGGCAAGAGCCTGGGCGATATCCTGAGCCAAATTTGGATCCCGATCATACGCCCTAAGCTCGATGATGCTGGTGTTGCGGTACTGGCGAATATCAATCGACTTTTCCAGGATTTTCCTGGCATTGACATCGCTTAATGGATCACCGTTGGCCGGTTTCCATTTATCCTCCAACTCGCATTTTTCCACGACCTTATCGAGAACCTTTTGTGACTGGATCTTCTCGAACTCGGTCTGGATGAAGTACGGATCAAATGCTGTCGGCCCCGTCTGCATGCCAAGCAATGGGGCGATGTCGGAGGTGTCCTTCTCGATGGAAATCCGTGACTGGCTCATGTAGGTCTTATCCAGGAGAAAAGTCACCAAGGTGGTCGTCAGCGCCGTCAGCAAAAAGACGAGCATGATGTTGATGAACCGTACGCGAATGATCCGCCAATAATCCAGAATGTGGAGCTTGTCGGACGATTGATCTGTTTTTGGGAGTTTGTCCATTTTCTACGACCCAGAAAAAAAGGGAGGCCAGATAACCACGTCTGGCCTCCCGTGAAAAGATTTTCGTTTCAGGTACTAAAAACTTGTGCCGATGCCCACGGACACGACATTGCGCTCAAAGCTGCGGTCCTGGATGTCCGAGTCCAGCTCGTCGTAGTTGTAGGCCAACTCGGCCCAGATGTTGTCAGCGATGGCATAGGTCAGGCTGCCTCCGAGCAACAGTAGGGATTCCTCTTTGCCGTCCAATTTCCCCCCACCACCGCTAATCTCCGCGTCCTGAAACCGACCGGTCAGGGTGCCATGAACCCTTGCGCTAACCTTATGAAGCAACTGAGCGTAAACTGAAGTGGTTTCCTGATCGGCAGCCTGTAAATCAGTTGCAGCGCGAGCGAGACTGACTCCAGCTACCAGTTTGCTCCCCTCAGCGTATCCCCATTCCATACCAGCGTTGACATACGGGCTGGTTTCATCCTCGGGGATAAACCCGGGCATGAGATCGTAATCATAATAATCAACGTTCTGAACGCCAGCCTGCAGATTGGCGAGAAAGTTTTTGTCCAATTGATGACGCGCCCCGACATATCCGTAATGAGCATGATTATTCCGAGCCTCCGGGTTGAAACTCAAACCGGGAACCTCCAAAGTATTGCCATCAAAGTCTGTCGAGGAGAATTGGTATCCGGCGAAGTATTCCGTCTGGGATGCGCCGTAAAATACGTCAAGACTAACTTGGTTATAGGAACGATCCAAAAGTGCGGAATGGAATTCTTCTTCAAAGTCGTAAATGGAGTTCCCATAACCAAGCTCCACTCCAATGCTGCCTGAAAGGACCCGGCGGTATTGAGCCGAGAAGGTATTACGCAAATTGTCACCTTCTGTGCGCAGTGGTGTGCCTCCGTTCAGTATCTCAGGCTCCTGCGCAACTACGAGACCATTACTCAACTGCAGGCGTGAACTATTGGAAAACATCTTGTCGAGACCTATGCCCAACTCGTGGCCGTAGTCCTCGTTATCGCTTTCCCGGTCTTCGTAGTAGCGCATGCCGAATGCATACCGGGCGCTGAGTTCCATGTCCGTCCCCTCGCCGATAGTGAGGCTGATACCTGGGCTGACCTCTATACCCCAACTCTCCTCAGCGAGCGCCTCGGGCGAAGTCGTATAGTTGTCGTCGTAGAATCCCCGCAGCGAGGCGGTGACGTCCCAGATCTTGCCTGCATCTGCAGCCTGCGCTGCGGCAACTCCCAGCGCAGCAACTCCCAAGGTAACAATTTTGTTGTTCATGGCTTTGTTTAAAATCCCACAGTCAAGCGCCCTGATCGATCAGCAGGGCTGAATGGAGGGGCATTGTCGATGCCCAGTCGCTGGTGTCAACCCCAATTGCGCAAGTTTTTTGACTTTTTTCAACCGTCTGAAGCATGTCGATATCAGGCACCTACGGGTGTTCTTCCGGGGCGGTGAAAAACAGCCATTGCCCCTCCGAGATAATGTTCGAAACAGCCTTTAGGGGGAATCCATCTGGCAATTCCCCCTTGATCTGCATGGCCAACATGAACTGCTCCCAATTCAATTCAGAGGCATTCAGCATCTGAACGGTGTATCGCTGGTCGGTGGTGATCTCGGTAAAATAAAGGGCACTCACCGTCCACCGGTTGTTTAGGGCGTAAAAATCCGGCTGCACGGTTCGGGTCAACCAGACACAATCCTGATTGCCGTACCATGCCACGGCCCAAGGCAAATCACTCATCACCAGATCGTCCTGTTTTATCTCGGGCGAGCCATGCTCCGCCGGAACGGCTCGGAGATATTGCAGTATCGCCGGATGGTACAGCGGCTCGGCCAAGGGATAAGGGTGCGGCAGAAAAAAACTGAGGGCCATGGGAAGCGAGGCGGCCGTGACCAAGCCGGCGGAAGCGGCCAAGCGCATCTCCGGTAGGTTCACTCTCCATTGATCCAACAGCGAGAAAAACAATCCCGCGCCAAACAGGAACAGGATCGGCCCAAGGATGGCCAACAGGTTTTCGCCGTTCACGACTGACACAGGGGTCACCGGCGCGCCTTGGCCAAGCGACCTCCCAAGCAGTTCCGTGAGCGCGCCGTTGGGCGACGAGAGATGCGTGCGGCCAAGCGCTTGGCCAAGCGCAAACAACGCGAGTGTCATCAATAAAAATACTCGCAGCCGTCGCAGCGACCGGCTCCGAAATGGCATCACCAGGCCAACGAGACTAACCACTGCAAACCAACCGCCGGAGAACCGCGGCAACTCGTGTACCATCAGATCGCGGAGGTTGCGTTTCAGCTTGTTGCCAATGTCCCACAAGCCAACTTTATCCACCGCCGTAACCTTGATTTCATCCTCGTAAAACATCTCCCGCTCGAGTGTGTTGTCCGGAAATTCGTGAGTCTCCCCGTACAGGGCCAAGCTGGCCGCGCCAAAAAGGTTGCCGCTCAATTGCGCGTTGCGCACCAGCCAAGGCGTCATCACGAGCAGGAACCCCAGCAACGCCATCGCCACCGCCCGGCCCCGGTGCCTGCCCAAAAAACAGCCGAGATAAACCAGCACCGGCAGGATCACCCAAGCAAAGCCGTAGCGGGTCAACCCGCCCAGCCCGACTAATACCCCGGCCCAAAGCGCCATTCCGGCAAACCAGCCGCTGCCCCGCGACACCCCGTCATTCCCCTGCTCTTCCAGCTTTACGAGCGCCTTGGCCAAGGCCAGAAACAGCACCAGTAACAGCATCATCGGGAGGCCCGAGGTGCTGAACTTCCAGTAAAGTTCAGTCCCTAAAAAGAGCAGTGCTGCGCACCAGGCCACCGGCGACTCGAACAGCTTGTTGCCCAGTCGAAACACCTGCACGAGCGCGACAAGGAATAGGAGTTGGTTGAGCAGGTTGATCAGCACCTCCGGCTGATATCGCAACGACTCACCGGCCTCGAACTCAAACGGCAGCACCTTCATCCACCCGGCCAACAGCAACGGGTACAACGGCGGGTTGGTGATGTCGGGGAGTGCTGCGCGTGGCTCCTCATCGGAGATCGCGCCGTGTTGTCGCAAGATATCGACGCTCAGCGGACGGATGAATCGGGTGGTGTAACCGCGACCCTCGGAGAGGTTGCGGGCCAGTTGCGCGGAATCCATCGCCTCGGGAGATGTGAAATTCTGGGTGAGGTTTAGGTTGTAGACCAGTCCCAGGCTCCCGAGCAGCAACAGCAACACCAGAGCGCGAATGCGCCCGGCCCATTTGCCCTCCTCGAGGCTGTGTATGATTTGTTGTACCCGGAACATCTGCCGCCGCGCCGTAGCTCGGTCACCCTTGGATGCGCTCATGCCGCATCGCGTTCAAATTCCCTCCAGACCGTAGCGGTTCAGCTTGCGATGCAGCGTCCGCCGGCTGATGCCGATTTTCCGCGCCGCCGCCGTCCGGTTGCCACGGCACTCCTTCAGTGTGCGGATGATGAGCTGCTTCTCGGCCTCCTCGAGCGTCACGCCCTTGTCGGCGGGCGGCTGCGCCAGTTGTTTTTCATGCTGGATCACGCCGCGGCTCTGCACCGACTGCGGCAGTCCGGCCAACTCGATCACGTCGCCCCTGGCCAACACCACCGCGTGCTCCACCGCCGTGCGCAGTTCCCGCACGTTCCCCGGCCAAGCGTATCGGATGATCGCCTCTAGCGCATCGGCGGTGAAGTCACTCACCGGCTTGGCGTTCTCCTCGGCGAACTCGCGCAGGAAACTCAGTGCCAGCATCGGGATGTCCGACGCGCGCTCCCGAAGCGGCGGCGCCCAAAGCTCCACCACGCCCAGCCGAAAATAGAGGTCCTCNCGAAACTCGCCNTCCGTCACCAGNNCCTTNAGNTTTTTGTTCGTCGCCGCAACCACCCGCACNTCCGCNGACAACGTCTTGCTGCCGCCNACCCGCTCGAAGGTGCGCTCGCCAAGAAACCGCAGCAGCTTGACCTGCGTCGTCTCGTCGATCTCGCCGATCTCATCGAGAAACAGCGTCCCGCCTTCGGCCTGCTCGAACCGCCCGATGCGCCGCTCGTGCGCGCCTGTGAATGCCCCCTTCTCGTGGCCGAACAATTCGCTCTCGAGCAGCGTCGGCGACAGCGCCGCGCAATGCACCGTCACCATCGGCTTGGCCGAGCGCGGGCTGAGTTGGTGGATCGCCTTGGCCAACAGCTCCTTGCCTGTGCCGCTCTCACCCTGGATCAGCACAGTCGCCCGCGACGGCGCTACCTGCCGCACCACATCCATCACCTTCTGCATCGGCTCCGACTCGCCGATGATATTCTCCAGCCCAAACTTCTTGTCGAGTTGCTGCTTGAGCGTCTTGTTTTCGCTCTCGAGCGTGCGCAGCTTGAGCGCGCGGGCGATGCGTGCCTCGAGCTCGTCGATCTGCATCCGACCCTTGGCCAGATAGTCGTCGGCGCCCTGCTTGAGCGCCTCCACCGCCAGCTCCTCCGAGCCGTAGGCGGTCATCAAGATGCAGATCGGCGGCTTGGCCAGCGACTTGGCCCGGGCGATCAGTTTCATGCCGTCCTCGTTGTTCGGCAGACGAAAATCGGTCAGCAACACCTCGAATGACTCGGCCTCGAGCAGGCCGGCCGCCGAGGCGGCATCCTCGGCGACGTACACCTCGTACCGGTCCTCCAGCGCGGCGCGCAGGCCGTCGCGGGTCGGCTTTTCGTCGTCGACGATGAGTAGGTTCGGGTTCATGCCTCGTTCGTGGCCGTCTCAATCAGCCGTTGCCGCCGCTCCTCGATCGGCAGCCAAATCCGGAAGGTCGTTCCCTTGCCGCCGTGGCTCACCAGTTCCAGCCGGCCGTCGTGGTCGCGCACGATCCGCTGCACGATCATCAGGCCCAGCCCGGAGCCTTTTTCCTTTGTCGTGTAGTACGGCTCAAAGATCCGCTTGATCTGTTCCTGCGGGATGCCACCGCCGGTGTCGGTCAGGCTCACCCAGACGCCGCCGCCCGCCTCGCCGGTTCGGAGGGTCAACTCGCCGCCGGTGCTCATCGCGTGCATCGAGTTTTTCATCAGGTTGATCAGCGACTGCTTGATCTGCGCGGCGTCGAACAGGGCCAACGGCAGTCCCTTGGCAAACTCCAGCTTGATCGCTTGGCCTCGGTTGTCGAACTCCGGGCGCAGCAGCTCGATCGTCTCCTCGATCGTGTCGGTGAGGGAGCTTTTCTTGAGCTTCGGCCGGCTTGGGCGGATGGCCTGCAGGAACTGCGTCACGATGTAGTCAAGCCGGTTGACCTCGCCCTTGGCCACGCCGATGTATTTCTCCAGCTTGGCCGCAATGTCACGCACCTCGTCCGCGTCGCCGTCGCGCTTGGCCAAGCGCTCCTCAACGCCGGCTGCCGGTTGGCCAAGCTTGCGGATCTCCCGCTCCATCAACTGCAGGTGAATGCTGAGCGCGTTGAGCGGATTGCCAAGCTCGTGCGCCACGCTGGCCGCCAGCAGCGTCAATGCCTGGATTCGCTCGCTCTCGATCGCCTCGTGCGTCTGCTCCCGCGCCTCGGTCGCGTCGTGCAGAATCAGCGCCATGCCGGTGCTGCCCTTGGCCTCGCCGTCGAGCGGCGCGGCGTAAAGCCGGATGAACCGTTTGCGGGGATACTCCAGCTCGAACTCCCGCCGCACAACGCTTTGACCACCCTCATCATCCGCCGCCTGCAGCGACGCCCAGTCCAGCTCCGGCAACAGCCGCTCCACCGGCTGATCCAGCGCCTCCGCCTCGTCGAACCCGGTCAGCCGGCCCGCCGAGGCGTTGAGATACGTGACCCGCCCCGCCGGATCGGCGACGAGTACGCCGTCCTCAATCGTGTCGAACAGCGTCTCGAGAAACGACCGGTCGCGCACCAGCCGCTCCACGAACGACTGCAGGTTCTCCGGGTTGAGCGCGTCAATGCGCCCAAGCACCTTTTCGATGAAACTGGACTTGGTCGAGGGCATACGGCTCAGAGCCACTTTTTGATCTTGAAATACACCACGGTGCCCAGCGTGGAAGCCGCGGTCACCGCCAACGCCACGAGATAGCCGGTCTTGCCCGACGCAATCTCCGGCATGTTTTGAAAGTTCATCCCGTACCACGTGCCGACCAGCATGATCGGCGTCGTGATCACCGTGAACACCGTTAGCAGCTTGACGATCTCCCCGGTCTTGTTCGACGACATGTTCAGATACACCTGCAGCACGCCGGTCAACGACTCTGCGTAGCGCGCCGCCAACTCGCCGATGTTGTACAGCCCGTCGTACACGTCTCGGTAGTACGGAATCAGGTGCGCCCGAACCAGCTTGAACTCGCCGCGCACAAACCGGCTCAGCACTTCCTTCTGCGGGCCGATGATCTGCCGCAGTTGCAGCACCTCTTTTTTGATCTGCAAAATCGTGTTGAGCGTCTCCTTGCCGGGATCGGCCAACGCGCGCTGCTCCACCTCCGCCACCTCCATCGCCAACTCGTCCAGCGCCGGCTTGTAGTTCTCGACGATCAAGTCCAGCAGCGTGTGGGCCACGCGGTCCGGCTCCGTGGCGATGTCCGCCGTGTTGCGCAGGCACATCTCCGCCGCCAACTCCACCGGCCGCAACGGCTTGCTGTGAAACGTCACCAGGAAATTCTTGCCCAGGTAAAAACTCAGTTCCGACGTCGCGAACACCCCGTCCTTCCGGCTGTAGTCCACCGCGTGGATCACCATGAACAGGTACGGCGAAAAGGCATCCTTCTCCTTCGGCAGATACTCCTCCACCTTCGGCGACGGACTCTCCGTCACGCTGTCCTCGATGGACAGGGGATGAAAATGGAAGACGTTTTTGAGGAGAAAATCGGTCTCCTGCGGAGTCGGATCCTCGAGGTCAACCCACAGGAACAAATTGGTGTCGGCCAACAGCGTCGGCATCAGGAACAAATCGATGTCCTTGCTGTGCAATCTGCCCTTGGTCGTAAATGCGAATGACCGTACCATAAGCCTGTTGTCCTTTATCGTTCAAATCCGAGTCCCAATAGGGACAAACTGGCGCGATTCTACGCCCACTTATTCACAAAGCAACCTTAAACCTAAAAACTAGGTCAAAATGTCCCACTGACGTAAGATTAAATAAGCGTAAGTTGCTTGCTACACAATGGTTAAGTTTGCTCTCGGCCAAGGGAGTTGCGTGCGCGGAGTACGTATCCTATAATCAAATCTGATGAGCAAACATACCGTAAAACGAGTGGATCAGGGTCTTGGAGAATTCTCTGAGGAACAAATCAATCAGCGATAACCGGGAAATCATTTTGGCGGAAGAACAGCCCCATAACCCCGGCGAACCGGACTCGAGCAAACCGTGGTGCCCCACCTGCGAACTCCACACAGAGTATCACCTCAAATCACGCGGCTCAAAAACGGCAACCTTCTACACGTGTGACGTCTGCGGTGGAAGGACTTGGAAGCCCACGCTCCCCCTCCCCATCCTGATCGTTTCAGTTCTGTTTGTATTATTCTTATTTTTCATGGGGTTATACGCAGTCATCGAATTGGATGATATGGAGGGTTTGATCATGTTCCCGTTTGGCCTGTATGCGGGATACATTCTCTACAACAACTACAAATCAAACACCAAACACTGGCGCACCTTCCACAAGTGGGCGAAAGCACAACGCCAACAAGCCAAGCGCAACTAACCCACCACCCCGCTTGGCCAAGCGTGCTCAATCCCACACCGCCGCTCTTCGCATTCATTCGCGGTTCTCTCAAAACCAAGCTGGCTTGCACTATTTGGTTTCGTGAATAAGCTGTGCGCGACTTGGCCCCGCTTGGCCAAGCGCCCTACCCCAAAAACATGTCAGACAGCTATATCCAAAACCTGTTCGCGGAACGCATCGGTGGTGTCAACTACGGCAAGGACACGGCCATCTACAAATTTGAAAAGATCAAGCGCGCCAAGAAGGCGGCTCTCGATGCCAATCCCGGCGCGGAGATCATCGACATGGGCGTGGGCGAGCCGGACGAGATGGCCTTCCCCGAGGTCGTGGCCAAGCTCCACGAAGAGGCGCAAAATCCGGGCAACCGCGGTTACTCCGACAACGGTGGCCAAGCGCTGAAGGTCGCCGCTGCGAACTTCCTCGACAAGGTCTGCGGCGTCAGCGGGATCGATCCCGACACCGAGGTGCTGCACTCGATCGGCAGCAAGGCCGCGCTCTCCATTTTGCCCGCGGCATTCATCAACCCGGGCGACACTGTCATCATGACCATTCCCGGCTATCCGGTGTTCGGCACGCATGCCAAATACTTCGGCGGGCAGGTGCACAACCTCTCGCTGACTGCGGAGAACAATTACCTGCCGGATCTCGACAGCATCCCGGCCGACGTGTTGGCCAAGGCCAAGGTGCTCGTGCTCAATTACCCGAACAACCCAACCGGCGCGAGCGCCACTCCGGAGTTTTTCGCCAAGGTGGTCGAGTTCGCGAAGGCCAACGACCTCATCGTCATCCACGATGCCGCCTACATCGGCCTGGTTTACGACGGCAACCAGCCGCTCAGTTTTCTCGCCACACCGGGCGCGAAGGACGTCGGCATCGAGTTGCATTCCACCAGCAAAAATTTCAACATGACCGGCTGGCGCTGCGGCTTCGTGGTCGGTAACCCACTGCTCGTGAAGGCGTACGGCGACGTGAAAGACAACACCGACTCCGGCCAGTTCCTCGCCATCCAAAACGCCTCCGCATACTGTTACGACCATCCCGAGATCACCGAGGCCATTGCCACAAAGTACTCCCGCCGGATGGACAAGCTGGTGGGCGTGCTGCAAAGCGCCGGCTTTCAGGTCAACAAATCTGGCGGCTCGTTTTTCCTCTACATGAGCTCGGCCAAGGCCGCTGTGAACGCCGATGGCAAACGCGAGGAATTTGAAAACGGCGAAGCGCTCTCGCAATGGCTGATCCGCGAGAAACTTATCTCCACCGTGCCGTGGGACGACGCCGAGCCGGCGATCCGATTCAGCGTCACTTTCGCCGCCAGCGATGAGGCCGACGAGGATCGTGTGATCAACGAAATCGCTTCCCGCCTGGGCGACGTGAAATTCGAGTTTTAACACGCCGCTTGGCCAAGCGCTCCCTGAACTGTAGTTTGCCCGCCGATGGTTCTCGTCCTCGACAACTACGATTCGTTCACGTTCAACCTCGTCCAATACTTGGGCGAGTTGAAGGCGGACGTTTTGGTGCATCGAAATGACGAGGTCACCCTCGAGCAAATCGAGGCCGACAAACCGGAGCGCATCCTCGTCTCCCCCGGCCCCTGCACCCCGCGCGAAGCCGGCTTGTCGATCGATGTCATCAAGCACTTCGCCGGTAAACTCCCGATCATGGGGGTCTGCCTTGGCCACCAATGCATCGGGCAAGCCTACGGCGGCGAGGTCGTGGTAAACTACCGGATGATGCACGGCAAAACCTCACCCATCACTCACGATGGCAAAGATTTGTTCAAGGACATCCCCTCCCCTTACGTCACCACGCGCTACCACTCACTCGTCGTTAAACGAGAATCGCTGCCGGGTTGCCTTGAAGTCACCGCAGAAACAGAGGAGGGAGAAATTATGGGGCTGCGGCACAAGGAGTTGCCCATATGGGGCGTGCAGTTTCATCCCGAGAGCATCCTCACCGAGCACGGCCACAC
>NYYJ01000082.1 GCA_002686755.1 Verrucomicrobiales bacterium | reverse complement strand
TGGCACAGCAGGACAGCTTTGACATGAAGCCGGACGCGCCCCGGGAGGTTCGCGGGGAGTTCGACCCGATTCCCACCCGGACGCCCGGCATCCACATTTGCGAGCATTTGCCGATGCTGGCCAAGCGCAGCGAGAGCTGGGCACTCTGCCGGTCGCTGACCCATCCCTACATCGAGCACTCCGAGGGACATCATGTCATGCTGACAGGGCGGACGCCGCTGCCGACCGGGTTCGACGGCAACAAGCCGAAGCCGACCGACCATCCCTCCATTGCCGCCATTGCCAATGACCGGCTTCGGCCGCGCAACAACCTGCCCCCGGCAATCGTGCTGCCGGACCGAATTGTGCATCGCACCGGCCGAACCATCCCAGGCCAGTTTGCCGGTCGCATGGGCGCGCAGCGTGACCCTTGGTTTTTGGAGGCTTCGCCGTTCCACCCCGAACACTACGGCGCCTATCCGGATTACCTGTTTCACCATGCCAAGGGCAGAATGGAGGACGCCAACCTGAAGTTTCAGGCGCCCAACCTCACCCTGCCCCAGGGTCTTGGCAAGGGCCGGTTTGCCAGCCGACTGGAGCTGCTCCGGCAGCTCAACCGGCAGCGCGACTTCCTCGAGACTGCCGCCGAGGTGGAGCAGTTCGACCGCTACCGGCAGATGGCCGTGTCCCTGCTCTCGGATAAGAAAACACAGAAGGCGTTTGATGTGCTTGGCGCTGACGACAAGCTCCAGGAGCGGTATGGAAAAAACGTCTTCGGCTGGAGCCTGCTGATGGCGGCGCAACTGGTCGAGGCCGGGGTCAGCCTCGTGCAGGTGAATCTCGGGAACAACGAGGCGTGGGACACCCACGGCAACGCCTTTCCCACTCTGAAAAACTACCTCTTTCCTCCTACGGACCGGGCGGTGTCGGCGCTGCTGGATGACCTGCAGTCACGCGGGCTCTTGGACGAGACGCTTATCGTGATGGCCGGCGAATTCGGGCGCACACCGGAAATCTCGCTGCTGGCCAAATCCTATAAGTTTCCCGGCCGGGATCACTGGGGTGCGGTGCAGACGGTCTTCTTCGCCGGCGGTGGCGTACGCGGCGGCCAGGTGATTGGCGCCTCCGACAAACTGGGCGGTTACCCTGCGGCCGATCCGCAGACGCCGGAAAACCTCGGGGCCACCCTCTATCAGGCACTGGGCATACCACCGGACATGATGTGGCACGACTCCACTGATCGGCCGCACAAGATTTACCACGGCGAACCNATCCCNGGCNTGATGGGNTNNCTTGGCCAAGCGCTTGGCCAAGCGCTGGTNATTCGNCGGCNTTGGCCTGAAAGCGGTCGAGCGANTTNTGGAGCTGNACGGTTTCCTGNTNGTCNCGGGCGAGGCTCAGCGCNTTCTTTTGCAGCTTGATCGCCTCNTNGANCTTGCCNCTCTCGAACAACGACAACGCGTAGGTNTCGATGANCTGNNGGTGCTCGCCNTCGGTGAGATCGTAGGCCGCCTTGGCGGCTGCGCGGGCAAACTCCAGGTCGCGGTACTTCACNTTNTCNTCNGTCAANACCGCCCACGCGATGTTGCACGACACNTCGGCGTTGTCCTTCACAAGGCTCAACAGCTCATTGCCGATCTTCCGAGTCTCGTCTCCCTTGCGACCCTCGACGAGGCGCTCCCAGTATTCCACGGAGAGTTGTTGCAACCGAATCTGTGCCTTCTCCTTTGCGATCTCATCCTCGAGGTCGAAGGTGCCCTTCACCAGCCGGTCGATCACNTCGTCGAGCCCGCTCTTCGGGTGACCGACCCAGACGATGCGATCCTGCTGGTCGACCACAAACGTCGCCGGGATGCCAGTCTGGCCAAAGGCGCGCATGTAGGCCTGCGACATGGTGTCGCCCTTCTCGATGGCGACGGTGTATTCCATCTGTTTTTTCTGCCGCCGGACGAAGCGCTCGACGGTGGCCTTGGGTTCGTCGGTGATGCCGATCACGGTCACGCCCTTGCCCTTGTATTTTTCCTGCAGCTTGGTCAGGTGCGGGATGCTGTCGCGGCACGGCCCGCACCACGTC
Source organism: Verrucomicrobiales bacterium (assembly GCA_002686755.1). GTDB lineage: Bacteria > Verrucomicrobiota > Verrucomicrobiia > Limisphaerales > UBA1096 > UBA1096. The sequence goes on along the minus strand of NYYJ01000082.1, from coordinate 22,342 downwards.
GCCCAAAACTCAATGATGTGAATTTTCTTATCATCCGCCTTGGCCAAGTCNACCGGCTTGCCCTTTACCCAGTGCTCGATCTGCAGCTGGGGCGCCTTCGAGCCGATGTTGGCCGCGTCGGTGGTCGAGATGGCTCCGGCCTGTTTTTGGCTTTACGCGCAACCAACGAGGCTTTAGCACTCCGCCGCTCCGTTTTGGCACGATGCATGCCTTTCGGTTCATCTATCTCCGGCATCGCTTGGCCAAGCGGCCGGGGGGGTGGCCGGTTTATTTTTTTCAATGAAAATATTTTGCCTCGGCGCCGCCGGGAAAATCAGCCGCGAATCGGTTCTCGACCTCCTGCAATCCGACAAACCCACCCGGGTCACGATCGGGGACATGGACGAGGCCCGCGGGCGGGAGGTGGTCGACTGGCTGGACGACGACCGCGTTGACTTTGCTCAAGCCGACGTTTTCCAGCCCGACCAGACCGCCGACTTGATGCGGGATTACGATCTAGTCATGGACGGNACGCCGATCTCCATCAACCACGAGTCAACGCTGTGCATCGCGAGGGCGGGCGTGCATGGCGTGAACCTGAACGGGACCGGGCCGGAGTTCGCGTTTCAGGATGCGTTCGCCGAGGCGGGCAAAACCTATGTGCCGGGCTTCGGGATGACGCCGGGCATCACCAACGTGATGGCNCGTTACGCGCACGACCGACTGGAGACGATCGACACCATTCGCATCAGCCACGGGGCGTTCCGGCCGTTCGCCTTCTCGCCGGCGATCACCGAGACCACCCGTATGGAGTACGAGCCCGGCCTGGAGGATCGGGTCGTTTTTGAGGACGGCGAGTTCAGGCAGGTCGAGCCGTTCGCGCGGCCGCTGGAGGTCGCGCTGCCCGAGCCGTTCGGGACGCATACACAGTACATCATTCCCCACGCCGAAACCCGGACGATCCCAGAGTCATTCAAGGAGAAGGGAGTGCGGTTGGTCGAGGTGCGCGGGACGTGGCCACCGGCAAACATGCAACTGCTGCGCGCCCTGTATGACTGGGGGTTCCTGGAGAACAAAACGGTGAATGTGGCCGGAACCGAGGTGGGCGTGATGGATGCCATCGCGGGCTATCTGCTGCAATCCGAGCAGGGAACCACAACCCAGCTTTACGGGTATTCCCTGCACGTCGAGGTCACCGGGACGGAGAACGGCAGACCGGTTTGCCACACCCTGACAACCACCCATCCGGCCTCGGATGGTTCGGTCGCCGGNTGGGAACGCCTTCGCGCCTACACCCGNTCTGTCGGAATCCCGATGTCCATTGCCGCCCAGTTGATCCTCGACGGCCAGGCTGGCGCTGTGGGGATCGTGGCCCCTGAGCTGGCGTTTGAGCCGGAAGTTGTCTTTGCCGAGCTGGAGAAACGGCAGATTGCGATTCACATCGACAAACAGGACATCGGCTAATCACCGACCGCGCCGAGCCAGCTGTTCAAGCTGTCGGACTTGGCATTGGCCAAAAAACGGTCGAGGTGCTTGATGCCGTAGGCGTGGAAATCCACGTCGAGCGTCGAGATGCCGACCTGCACGTAGGACCACATCGCCTCGCGCAAATCGGACAGCACCCGCAGCAGGTGCAGCCGCGCCATTTCCGCCGGGGTCGGCTCCCGGCCAAGGTACGCCTCCATCAGCGTGCGGCAACCGGCTTCGTCCATGCAGAAGTTTACCGCGCAATTCCCCAGGTCAACGTAGGGGTCGCCCATGCCGGCGTACTCCCAGTCCAGCAGGTAGAGCCGGTCTTCGGCCTGCAGAAAATTGGCTGCAATCAGGTCGTTGTGGCATGGGGCCGACTGACCCGGGCAACGCCCGATCACATCGACAATTTTTCTCGAGTAGTCCAGCGCTTCGCGAAGTTGGGCGGGGTGGGTGACATTGAACCGCTTGGCAGTCGTGATGTAGTCGTCGATCACCGACGGCAGATCAAACGTGCCGGGAACCTCCGGTGCCGAGTGCAGCCGGTGGAGCAGCCTGGCCACGTGGCGGATCGTCGCGGGATCGTCGGTCTCGATCGCAACGCCCTCCAAGAAACGGGTGACGAGAATCTCGTGTTCGGCGAGGAAGGCGACCGGCTCCGGCGCGATGCCGATCTCCCAGGCCACGCATGAAATCGCGTACTCGGTTTGCCGGTCGATGCCAAACAAGTTGGTGTCTTCTCCCGGCAAACGGGCCACGAATTTTTCGCCGCTGACGGTCTCGATGAGGAGATTCAGATTCGTGAGGCCGCCGGGAATGGGGCTGAGAGCGAACGTCCCCCAGCCGGGGAATTCAGCGCCCAGTAACCCTTTGGCCTGCTCCGTTGAAATCATGTTGAATGATCCTGCTTGGCCAAGCGCGGCGGCTAGATGTTCTCCTTCGGCGCGTCGGGGTCCTCCCCGGGCGGTTTCTTTGCGCCGGGGGGCGGCTCGACAATGACAACCGGCAGCGGGTAGCGCAGCTTCATCACGTCGTCCACGATCACCTCCACGGTGTGGACGCCGGGGGCCTCAAATTGGGTGCCGGCGAACACCGCGATGTTGGTCGCGTGATGCGCCGGGTCGCGCAGGACGAACTTGGTTTCGCACTTGCGGATGACCGTCTCCTGGTCGGGCGCGATGAGCCGGATGTTCTCGTGAAACTCACCCACGCCGGCGACCCAGCGGGTGAACACGCACAGTTTGCCGGCGACGATCGGCAGCTTGGGCACACGGATGACGCCGATGATGCCGAGTGCAATGAAGTTGCCGGTGGCTTCCTGCCGCACGTCTTCGCACAGCACGGAGCATTGCAGGTCGGGGAGTATTCGGGAGGCTTGCATTCTATTGTAAATCTATCGGCCGACGACGCCGGTTTGCTGTCCAGCGGCGCGGACAGTGTTGCGCATGAGCATGGCGATCGTCATCGGGCCGACGCCGCCGGGGTTCGGGGTGATCTTTCCGGCAACCGGCTGCACGGCGGCGAAGTCGACGTCGCCCACGAGCCGGTAACCCTTCTCGGCGGCGGGATCATCAACGCGATTGACGCCAACGTCGATCACCGTCGCGCCCGGCTTGACCATGTCGGCCTTGACGAATCCGGCCACGCCCATCGCCGCCACAAGGAGGTCCGCCCGCCGGCAATGCCCCGCCACGTCGCGGCTGCGCGAGTGGCAGAGGGTGACCGTGGCGTTGGCGTGCTGTTTTTTTTGGCTAAGGATCGCCGCCATCGGCTTACCGACAATGTTGCCCCGGCCGAGGATCACCACCTCCGCGCCCTCGATAGTCACGCCGGAGCGAATCAGCAACTCGTGCACGCCGCCGGGGGTGCACGGCACGAAGCCGCCGGCCTCGCCGAGCATCAGTTTGCCGGCGTTCACCGGGTGAAAGCCGTCGACATCCTTCGCCGGCGACACGGTGGAGAAAACCTTAGTCTCGTCGATGTGCCCCGGCAGTGGCGCCTGCACGAGCACGCCGTGGACGCTGTCGTCGTGGTTGAGTTTTTCGAGCAACGTCAGCAGCTCGGCCTCGGGCGTGTCCTCNGGCAGGNCGGTGGTCTCGGAGCGGATGCCGAGCCTGGCCGCGGTACGCTCCTTCATGCCGACGTACACCTGCGACGCGGGATCGTCGCCGACGCGGACGAACCGAAGCCCCGGCTCGACGTCGGCCGACTTGAGCGCGACGACACGGGACTCGGTGTCCGCGTGAACNTCCTGGGCGATCGCGCGNCCGTCNATCAGGTTATCNGNCGGCATCAGGGAANNGTCTTGAGCGTGCGCACGTCGAGCAGCGGCAGCGCGGGCCAGCGCGGATCGACGGCCTCGATGCCGGTGAGGACAACCCGGCGATTGCGCAGCATGCCCATCAATCGCTCGAACGTGATCGGCTCGCCGTCGCCGCCGTCGGCAGTCTTGAGCGGCCCGGAGTCGGANGAGTAAAGATAGTTGATNGTNCGGCCGTTGTCGTCGAGCAGCTCGAACCGGCTCGGGGCCTTCGGGCTTCGGAAAAAACGCCGCTTGATTTTGCCCTCGCGGGTGACGATGCGCGGCGGCGGCACCGGCAGTTTTGTCTCGGTGACGGCGGGGGCCGGCTCGGGCTTGGGCTCCTCGGCATCCTCCGGGTTGCCCATCGGCGGCTGTTGCGTCTCGGCGGTTCCGGTGCCCTCGGCGGCGTCCACCACGACCTCCTCCGGCTCCGGCGGATCCGGCATACCCCCGGTCTCGGGAGCCGCTTCCGGTTCGGCCTTGGTTTCCGCGGGCTCCGTTGCTGCCGTCACGTCTTCGGTTTCCGGCTTGACCTCGGGAGTGGGTTCGGCCGGCTTGGCTTCGGAGGCTACTTCCGATTCGTCTGTTTTGGTCACCTCGGCCGGCTTGGCCTCGGGGGTGTTCTCCGGCGTGGTTTCCTCGGCGGCTTGGCCAAGCGTGACGAATTGGGCCGCAATGTAGGCGTGCGCGCCGGCGGGATGCTCGATCTCGATCCAGTCGCCGGCGNNNCGTTTTTCCTTCACGACATCGCCCTTGGCCAGGCGGCCGACGATGCTGAACCGCTCGCCGCCCCCGGCGCGGACATTGAGTTTGCTGGCGGTCACCTTGCCCTCCTTGACGAAGCCGATNNTCACCCACGTTTGCCCGGCGGCAGGCATGGCAATCTTGAGCCAGTCGGCCGGTTCGCCGTCGCGCGGCGGGGCGACGGTCACCTTGGCCAACACTGTCACCTTGTCCCCCTTTCGCAATTGGGTGACGCGCTCGCCGACGAGGCTGGCGCGGGCGCGGACGTTGACGCGGTCGGCCGAGACGGTGGCCAACTCGGTAGGGGAAACTTCGCTGACGACCTCTTTCGCGCCCAGGCCGGAAACAGCCATGAGCCAAGCCAGCGCCGGGATGGGGAAACGGCCAACTGCTTTCATTAGGCGCCGAGTGTGAAACGACCCTGCACCCGTGTCAATTCCGCCGGACGGTTCGCGGCGATTTTCCGGACGGCTTGAGGCACGACGTCACCTCGGCGCGGCTGAGCGGCCGCCACTTGCCGGGCGGCAATTCGCCCAGTTTGACCGGCCCGACCGCCACCCGCTGCAGACGCAACACACGGAGGCCAAGCGCCTTAAACATCCGACGCACCTCGCGGTTTTTGCCCTCGGCCAACACCAGTTCCGCCTCGCTGCGGCTGTTGTTGGCGGATAGCAGGCGCGCGCGCTTGGCCTTCAGGATCTCCCCCTTGTCGCGCAGCCCGCTCGTGAGCCGCTTCAGCGCCTCCGACTCAAGCCGCCTGACCACGGTCACGCGGTAGGTCTTGAGCAGGCCGTGGCTTGGATGCGCCACCCGCTGGCAAAACTCGCCGTCGTTGGTCAGCAGGATCAGCCCCTCACTGTCGGCGTCGAGACGGCCGACGGTGTAAAGGTGTCCCCAGTCCGCCGGCAACAGGTCGAACACCGTCCGGCGCTCATGCGTGTCGCGGCGTGTGCAGAGAAACTTGGGCGGCTTGTGCAGGGCGACGAACCGCTTGGCCAACGGCTTGAGCGGTCGGCCGTCGAGCGCCACCTCGGCACGCACGGGATCGACCTTTGTGCCAAGCAGCCGGACGATTTGGCCATCGACAGTGACACGACCGGCAAGAATCAGTTTCTCGCCTTCGCGGCGCGAAGCCACTCCGGCCTCGGAGAGANNTTTTTGNAGTCGAACCGTCACCGCCGGGGNAGNGTGNGCGGTGGGATCGGGGTCGGGCGGGCGCAGGAAACCGNGGNCGATTATTCCTCCGGCTTGGTCTTTTTCAGGCCGGTGATGCGGTCGCCCTCCTTGAGTTCACCGCGTTTGCGCAGCAACTCCACGCGCTCATACCGGGTGAGCACCGTGCGCTTGGCTTCGGCCGCGCCGCCGACTTTCAGGCTGGGATGTTGTGACATTTTTCTTAAAAAACAGGCGTTTTGGAGTCCCTCCGCCGATTTGCGGGCGCGGGAACCTACCACACGCCGAACCAATTGCAACGGGTATTTTGAAGGACGCCAGCGCTTGGCCAAGTGGTTAGTTGAGTTCGCCGGGGGGGATTTCGTTGAGCGTGTAGTAGCCGACGGGGTGCAGGATCGGTAGGCCCTTGGCGGAGCGCACTCCCTTGGCGTGCAACTCGTGGACGTGCCCATGAATGAGGCTGTCTACGGTCACGCGCACGGTTTTCGGGCCGGTGACCTCGANNNCNGTGATCTNCGGNGCCGATTTGTCNACGACCGGGCTGCCGTAGTCAGNGCGGTAAATNTAGGTGTAGGCGCTCATGCTGTAGGAGNCCNGGTTGNCGGCNCTCACGGCGTCCACCTCGTGCGTGAAGGTCAGCTCGAAGCCGTCCGGCTTGGCGCGCATCTCGTGAATCTCGAACGGCACGCCGCCCTTCCACGTCACGCGGTCGAGCGCGAACCGCTTGCCGCCCCGCGCGCCCCAGCCCCGGTCCGTGCCGCCGACAAACAGCGTGCCGTTGGGATGCATGTAGGCGCTGATGTTCCCGGAGCCAAAGCCTTTCAAAAACGAGAACGCCGCGCCCTGATAGACGCCGTTCACCTTCTCGAGAAAAGCGCGGTTGACCACCGAGAAAGTCTGGTCGCAGACGAGCAACTGGTTTTTGAACGGGCCGAACTTGCCGTTGCTGTCGTAGGCGAATCCGGCGGTGGAGTTGCCCAGGATGCCGTGCGGGAACACGATGGCTGACGGCACGAGTTCGGGGATTTTTGTCCGCTCGGCCACCCACCGACTGTTGGTCTTCGGCTCAGTCGGGCGCTTGCCCATCGACGCCTTGGCCGCCGGGGTGTCGTACCACCGGAAGCCTCCCGGGTGGCCCTGGAACGAGCCGTGCGAAAGCGGCTTGAGGGAGCTGGAGCCGTTCCACGGCCCCTGATTGTCGGCGAAAAACGCCTCACCCAAATGGTTCAGCCCGATGCCGCCGGGGGAGCGAATGCCGCTGGCGGTCGGGATCAGTTCGCCCTCTTTCGTCACGCGGACGCACCAGCCGCGATAGTCGATCTGGCTGGAGAACGAGCCGGTGAGGCAGAGCACGATCCACATGTCACCGTTCGGGTCGGGCCGGGTGCCAAAGGCATATTCGTGGTAGTCGCCGGTGATGCCCCAGCCGTCGGTGACCGTCTCGAAAACGTCGGCTCGATCGTCGTCGTTGATGTCCCGCATGCGGGTCAGTTCGCCGCGCTGGGTGCAGTACAGCCAGCCGTCGGTGAAGGCAAGGTTCAGCGGCTCGTGCAGCCCCTCGGCGTAGAGCGTCCATTGAATCTTGTCCGGCGGCCCGAACGGGTCGGACAGGACGTAGACGTTGCCGCGTCGGCCGCAGACGGCCAGCTTGCCGTCCGGCATCATCTCGATGCCGCTGGTCTCCACCACGACNCCGTCCGGCATNGGGATGGCGTCGATCTGGTAATAGTCGGACTCAACCGGGTCGGCGGCGCGCGGGGCGGCCGCTTGGCCAAGCGCAAGGCCGGCGAGCAATGCGAAGCGGGTCACTTGGTTCATCATCTGAAAAATAGTTGGGTTTTCGCGGTTATAGGTTCCATTCGTAACGCTGCCTGAGGGTCGCTTGGCCTTCGACATTTAGCTTGATGAGCAGTTCCTTGCGGCCGCCGCTCTCGCGGATCAGCGGCTTGGCCTTGAGTTCCGGGAAGCTGACGCGCAGCATCGANCCGCCGATATTGTAGCCGCCGTTCTCCTCGGTGATCGACTCGCCGGCAGCGGCGAGGTACCACACTTCGCCATTCCCGCGGATGCGAAGCCGGCGGGTGATCGACGGCAGCGCGCCAGCGGCCGGCTCGGCGTAATCGGCCACCCGCAGGTCGTCCCCGATCCGGTAACCGAAGATCGGACGCCGGTTCTCGGGCAGCAGAAAATAGCCGCGAAACTTNANGCCCTNGGCGCGGGTGTCGCGNCCNTCAGCCCTTGGCCAGGCGNCGTCCGCGNTGTCGAGCTGCGCNAACGGCTGGTCGCGNGNGAGNTGGATAAGATAATGCCCGGAAGGTCGCTGGAAGCCCTGACCGCGGCCATTCCAGTGCCGNGCCGCGTCCATGAACGCGCCGTGCCACAGCATCGCGATCTGCATCGTGTTGGCGTCGAAGCAGAGGTTCACCTTCTCCGGATAGCCGACGCCGATGCCGCGCGGGCTGGCGCCCTCGATGAAGTTGCGGTAGACGCGCGCCTCGTCGGTGACGGCGATTGGGTTGCCGGTCGGGAAGGCCGGCCCGCGGCGTGGCGGCTGTATGGTCTGCTTGGCCAACTGCAACCGCTTTATGCCGGGACCGGACATGTCGAGCGCAAGCCGCTCCTCGCCGCCTCTCTCGAAATACTCCAGCCTCAACTTCGCGGCGCCCGGCTCAAGCGCGATGCTGCCCTTCTTGGCCCGCATGCCGTGGACGCCGTCGTTGTCGACGACCAGCTTGCCGTTGATGTAGAGGCGCGAGCCGTCGTCGGAACCGAGGTTGAACGAGTAGTCGCCCTTCCGGGCGATGTCGATGTCGCCCTCGAACACCACGCCGAAGTTTTCGCTCACGCCGGCCAAGCCGGGGTCGGCCGTGCCGCTCGCGGCCTTGCCGGTCTTGAACGGTTTGAGTTGGGAAAAGTCCGGCAATTCGTTCCACGACCCCTTGTAGGCGGCAAAGGTGAACTGGTTGATTTTGCCCTTTGCGATCAGCCCGGCGGGATCCTCCGCGCTGCCGCCCTCGCTGAGCGAGCGGACGTAGGCGATGAGCGCCTTCATCTCGGTGTCGCTGACGGCGGGCGGCGGTGGCATCGGCGCGGCGGCCTCCTTGGACACTTTGTCCATCGGCTTGCGGATCGACTCGGCGAAGTACGCCTCGTCAAACGTCACCGTGGCATCCGGGCCGCCGTAGCCCAGCGTGACGGCCCGTTGTTTGCCCCAAAACCCGCCCATAAACTTGGGTGCCTTCATGGCGATGCCGGCCGGCGCGGGCACGCTCTCGTCCACCTGATGGCAGGTGAAACAGACTTTGGCCTGAAAGAGCGCCTTGCCCTCGGCGATCAATTTCGCGTCATCGGCGGCTTGGGCGGGCGATAAAACTGCCGCCGCCAGGCCGATGACGCACAACGACTGGCTTCGCTTGGTTCTGAGCATGCGTGGCGCGGAGTGTGCACAGCCGCGCTTGGCTGTCGAGTCGTTCCGCAAAAAAGTCCATCGAGACTCGACGGCCAAGCCGCTTTTCCGTAACCAACCGGGCAGTTCATGTTTCCGGTCGGACTTTACCTTTTGGCGCTTGTCGGGGGCGCGGCGATTTCCGCGGCCTCCATGCCGTTGTGGAGACGATGGTGTGAGCATGTCGGCCTGCTGGACGCACCGGGTCCCCGGAAAATTCACACCCATCCCGTGCCACTCGCCGGCGGCCTGGCCGTGGTGACCGGCCTGGCCGTGCCGATTCTCGGTGCCGCCGCATGGGCTTGGCTGGGGCCGTTGCCGGAGTCGTTCGCCCACGTTGTGGCCCACGGCTTGGCCAAGCGCGGCTGGCAACTCGCCGCCATTCTCTGTGGCGCGGCGGCCATGCTGGCGCTGGGCATCGTCGACGACCGGCGCGACCTGTCGGCCAAGTGGAAATTCGCCGGCCAGGTGTTGATCGCGCTCGCAGTCGCCGCCAGCGGCATCCGCGTGACGATGTTTGTCGAGAGTCCGGCCTTCAGCTACGCCGTGACGGTGCTGTGGATCTTGACCGTCACGAACGCGGTCAATTTTCAGGACAACATGAACGGCCTGTGCGCCGGGCTGGGGCTGATCGGCGGCTGGTGTTTTGCGTGGCACGCCGGGCTGGAGGGGCAATACCTCGTGGCGTCGCTGGCATTCCTGTTCACCGGCGCGCTGGCCGGGTTTCTGCCGTTCAACTTCCCGCGAGGCGGCGTGTTCCTCGGCGATGGCGGTAGCCATGTCGTCGGCTTCCTGCTGGCTGTGCTGGCGATTCTCCCCGACTTTTACTCCGCCGCCAGCCCGCACAAGTGGCTGGTGGCAGCCCCGCTGCTGGTGCTGGCCGTGCCTCTGGCCGACCTGGTCTCGGTGATCCTCATCCGCCGCCGGCTTGGCCAAGCGGTGTGGGTTGGCGACAACAACCATTTCTCCCACCGCCTCGTCCGCGCCGGCTTGGCCAAGCCGCGAGCGGTGCTCCTGCTGCTGCTCATCGCCGCCGCCCTCGGCGCGTTAACTTTTTTAAAGTGAAAAGTGTGCACTTGGCCAAGCGGCATCACTCGGCGGTGTACACCTCGACGCGCGGCGGGTGGGCGTAGTCGCGCCAAAGGCGCTCGAGCAGAGCGGCATCAGGCTTGCCGTCGGTGACGACGAAGCGGTAGCGCGACACGTACGCCTCGCCCGGATTGATTTCCCAGTCGCCGGCCTGGGACGGGGTGAAGTTGAAAAACGGCTCGGTCGGGTGAATCCGCATCGGCTGCGGGAACCGGAAGTTGGACGGGTGGCACAGCACGCCGATCCCGCCCCACTTGCCGCCGGTTCGCCCGCCGACGTGGCACCAGCGGGCGCGGGTCGCGTGGCCCTTGACGCGGTCGCTCTCGCCGTTGGCCGTGAGGTAAAAGCAGTTTTCGCGGCCGTCCCATTCGCCATGGCCGCGGAAGCCCAGCCCGCCATAGCGGTATTTCGGGAAATGGATTTTGCTCTCGCCGGCGCAGCGTTGCACCGACTCCAACTCGAAAAGGTGATACGCCGGCGAGGCGGCGAACACCCGCACGCGCCACGTCTCGGTCAGGGCGACCTTTCGCGGCTTGGCGATGAGGTCGACGAACTGATGCGTGCTCGAGAACCCGGCATGCACGGGGCCGCTCCATTGGCCGGTGAGGCCGGTGAACTCGACCGTTCCGGTGCCGCCGCCCATGTTCCAAAAGTCCGGCTTGCGTCCCTCGAACACCGTTTTCGTCCACGGAAACCAGATGCCGTGGTGATGCTTGTGGTTGTGCGGGTAGTCGTCGGTGATAACCGTGCCGCCGGGCGTGACGACCGGGTGGATGTAGCCGCCCCGGCGATAGATCGGCTCGAGGTTGGCGCGCGGCAACTCGCTTTTCTCCGCCTGATAATGCAGCACCGTCCGGTCGCCGATGGTGATCTGCAGCTTTCCGTTTTTCTTGGCCAGGCGGACGGCGTCGGCGTGGGTCGGCTTGGGTGCGGGGGTGAGCTTGTAAACGGCCGTCTGGAAGGCGGCAAGGCGGCCGACGATGAAGGTGGCCATGCCTCGGTCGTCCGGCTGGATGGCCACCGGTTGGCCGCCGGGGCCGGTGAGTTGCCACTCCGCCTGGCCAAGCGCCGGCAGCGGAAAGGTGACCGGGGTGTTTCGGCGGTCGTGTTCCCCGGCGTCGACCCGAAGCGAGTAGTCGGCGGCAGCCGCCTGGCCAAGCGACACACCCAAGCCAAGCGCCAACACGGTACGGAAGGTCATGCGCTTTTTGTGCGGCGTCGGCGGGCCGGGGTCAAGCGCACAAAAAAAACCCGGCGCTGGGCCGGGTTTTTGCGAAAGTTTTTGTCGGGCGATTTATTCCTTCACCGTGATCGTGATTTTCTCGGAGATCACCGGCGGGTCGTGTGCCAGGTGGATCCAGTCGCCGAGCACGAGTTGGAGAGTGTGCTTGCCGGGGGGCAACTCCAGCGTCACCTCAGTCTGGCCTCCGCCAAAATGCCGGATGTTCTCGGTGGCCGCGAGCGGCAGGTCCAGGTTCGGCAGCTTGTCGACATCGATCAACAGGTGATGGTGCCCGGTGTTTTCCTTGTCGATGGCGGCCGGGGCGACACCCATCCCCTTGAGGCCGAAGCGCACGGTGAATTTTTTCTTCACGGTTTTGCCGTCCTTGGGGAAGATGATGTACGCCTTTGCGCCCTTGGGCGACTTGCGCTTCTCAAGCTTGTCTGCGGCGACCGCGGAAGTGAGCAGGCCACCGAACACCATTGCTGAGATGAATAAACGGAGTGTCATAGCGGCGGCACCGTCGCATCCCGGCGTTACGCGGGCAAGTGCGAATCGCCGAAATCATTCCCGGATTGACTCGGTCGCGGCCGGGTCGTTTGATGGGCGCCGCCTCAACCGCATGGCCCTTTCCCCATTCCAACGCCGATTCAAAAGCCGCCGGACACGCTCCGGCCCGCGCGATCGGATACTGCGCGACTGGCGCGGTATCGACGTGAAGGAGCTGGAAAAGTCGCACGGCAACAAGTCGATCACTGCAGGGGCCGTGGTGAAAAACATCCTCGGCACGCTGCAACTCGACCGCCGCCGCGCAGAGTCGGAGATCGTGAAGGTGTGGAACCAGACGATCGACCCGACCGTCACGGCGCACGCACAACCGGTGAACCTCAACCGCGGCACGCTGTTTGTCTCTGTGGACTCAAGCGTGTGGCTCGACGAGATCGTGCGATACCGGCGGCACGAGATCCTGCAACGCCTGCAGCACGCAATGGGCCGCGAGATGATCAAGAAAATCTCGTACCGGATCGGGTGACGCGCTGCTACTGCTCGAGCAGCGCGTTGGCCAGGCCGTCGATGGTGTGCTCTCTGGCCTCGACAGCCGGCTGGAGGCCAAGCGCGTTCAGCGCTTTCGTGGTCTCGGGGCCGATCGAGGCGAGCTTGAGGTCGGGCTGAGCCTCGCAGCGCTTGGCCAAGCCGAAGCGCGCATCGAAATGCCTCACCGCCGAGCCGCTCGCGAAGGTGATCCAGTCCGCGCCGTGCTCCTCGAACTCCTCCGCCGCGCCGGTGCGGTCGGCCGTCTCCGGCACGGTTTTGTAAAACGCAATGTCGTCGACAATCGCCCCCTGGTCCTCCAGCAGCCGGGGCAGCTCCGGGTTCGCCTCCTCGGCGCGGGGGAGGAGCACCGAGATGTTTTCCACGTTTTGGAATTCGAGCAGCGCCTTGGCTGCTGCCTCGGCGGTGTGCACCTCCGGCATGAGGTCGACGTGGATGTGCAGTTCCCGAAGCTTGTTCGCGGTGGCCGGGCCGACGGCGGCGAAGCGGACGCTGCCCAGGTCGCGCACGTCGCGGAACGCCTTGAAAAAATAGTCGAAAAAATGCTCCACGCCATTGGCGCTGGTGAAGATGATCCAGTCGTAGCTGCCAATGCCGGTGACGGCCTCGATGAGCGGCTCATTGCTGCTTGGCGGCACAATCTTGATAGTGGGGATCTCGAGCAGTTCCGCGCCCAGTTCCCTGAGCTGACCGGACAATTTGCCGGCCTCCCTGCGGTTGCGTGTGACCACCACCCGCTGGCCAAATAGCGGCCGGGTTTCAAACCAGTTCAGCATGTCGCGCAGTGTCGAGACCCCGCCGATGACCGTCACCGCCGGCGCCTTGAAATCGGCCCGGGCCGCCTCGTCGGCGAGCGTGCCGAGCGTGCCGGTGATCGTCTGTTGCCGGCCCATCGTGCCCCAGCGAACCATCGCCGCGGGCGTGTCGGCCGAAAGGCCGTGTGCCTCGAGGGCGGCGGCGATTTTGCCGATCCGCTCGACGCCCATCAGCAGCACTTTCGTGCCTGGCTCTCGGGCGATACGTTCCCAGTCCAGCGCGCTTTCCTCCTTGTCGGGATCCTCATGGCCGGTGATGACCGTGAAGCTCGAGCAATGCTCGCGGTGCGTCAGAGGGATGCCGGCGTAGCTCGGCGCGGCGATGATCGACGAGATGCCGGGTACAACCTCGAACGGCACGCCGTCGCGCCGCAGTCCGGCCGCCTCCTCGCCGCCCCGGCCGAAGATGTACGGGTCACCGCCCTTGAGCCGCACGACCGTCTTGCCAGCCGCGGCCTTCTCGGCCAGCAGCCGGTTCAGCTCCTCCTGCGGAATCGCCCGGTCGCGTGGTCGCTTGCCGCCGAAAAGCACCTCGGCCGACTCCGGCGCGAGCGCCAGCAGCTCGCGGTTGACCAGCGAGTCGTACACCACCACGTCCGCGCGGCGCAGCAACTCGGCACCACGCAGCGTGAGCAACCCGGCATCCCCCGGGCCAGCGCCCACCAGGTAAACTTTTCCCGTCATACCCATGCGGCGTCAGCGTTGCCTCCGCTTGGCCAAGCGGCAAGAAATCATTTGCCGCACGGCGCGAGCACCCGCAGCGCGCGCTCTAGCAGCGTGATCGTCATTGGCAGCGTGCCGATGAAATCGCCGTCGGCCTGAACGCGTGTCCCGACCGGACCGTCGATGGTCAGCTCGCTCACCCGGTGATGCTTCGCGCCGGGCCAGTCAGCGATCTGCCCCAGTGCCATCGACGTGACGCCGCGCAACACCGAGCCGGGGTTGATGCGCGGGAACACGCACAGGTCGAGGCGACCGTCGTTCAGTTTCGCGTCCGGGAACAGTACAACCGGCCCGCCGAAAAACCGGCCATTGCCGACGCACATCCACTCGCCCCGGGCCGAGCCGCCGTCCCACCTGGCCGTCAGCGTCGGCGGCTTGGCTTTGAGCGCGGCCAGCGTGGAAAACAGATAGGCCAACGGCCCAATTTTTTTCTTCAACGCCAGGCTGACGCCGCCAACGGCGTCGGCGTCCAGCCCGGCGCCGGCCATCTGGACGAAGCAACGCTCCGCCCGCCCGTCCTCCGTCTGCACCTTGGCCAACGGCAGGTCAACGGCCCGCGCCTGGCCAAGCCGGATCGTCTCCCAGGCGCGCTTGGCCATGAGCGGGATGCCCAGCTCGCGGGCGAACACGTTCATTGTGCCCAGCGGCAGGATGCCGAGCCGCGCTTGGCCAAGGCCGCCGGGAACCGAGGCCAGGCCGTTGACGACCTCGTTGACCGTGCCGTCGCCGCCGGTGGCGACAACCGTTTCGTAGCCGTCGCGAACCGCCTGCGCGGCGAGGGCGGTCGCGCTGCCGGGTGCGGTCGTCTCGAGCAGCGTGCATTCGTCCCGCAATTGACCAAGCGACTCGCGAAAGCGCCGTGCCTTTTCGCCGCGGGCGGCGGGGTTGAAAATCAGCGCGATGGAGGGGCGGCTCATGGCGGGCGGCGGGGCCGGGCGTTACTCGCTTGGCTCCGGCAACGACTTGCCGCCGCTGACGAGGAACATCACCGCCATCCGCACGGCGAGCCCGTTGGTGACTTGGTCGAGGATGGTCGAGCGCGGGTGATCGGCGATCTCGCTGTCGATCTCGACACCGCGGTTGATCGGGCCGGGGTGCATGACGATGGCGTCCGGCTTGAGCCGGGCAAACCGCTCGTTTGTCAGGCCGAAGAGCGCCCGGTACTCGCCGATGCTTGGGAAGGCGGAGAGCCGCTGGCGCTCATGCTGGATGCGCAGCAGGTTGACGATGTCGGCGTCGGCCAGGGCCTCGTCGACGTTGTATGTCACACGGCAGCCCATTTTCTCGAAGATGCGAGGCACGAGCGTCGGCGGGCCGCAGAGCGTGACATTCGCGCCGAGCTTGGTCAGCGCCCAGATATTCGAACGGGCCACGCGGCTGTAAAGGATGTCACCGAGAATGGTGACGTTGAGGCCGTTCACGTCGCCCTTTTTCTCGAACATCGTGAAGGTGTCGAGCAGAGCCTGCGTCGGGTGCTCGTGCGCGCCGTCGCCGGCGTTGACCACGCTGCAGTCGACCACGCGCGACAGCAGGTGCGGCGCCCCCTCCGCACTATGCCGCAAGACGATAATGTCGGCGCTGAGCGCCTCAAGCGTATTGCCGGTGTCGCGGAGGGTCTCGCCCTTTTTCAGCGACGACGCCTCCGCGGTGAAGTTGATCACGTCGGCGTTGAGCCGCATGGCGGCCAGCTCGAAACTGATGCGCGTGCGGGTGGACGGCTCAACGAACAGGTTGATCACCGTGCGCCCGCGCAGGGCCGGCACCTTCTTAATCGTGCGCTCGCCGACCGCCTTGAAGGCGCGCGCGGTGTCGAGGATCGTGCGGATTTCACCGGCATCCAGCGACTCGATGTCGAGCAGATGTTTCCGTGTCCATTTCATGCGTGGGGGGGAGCGGCCTGTAGCGTGACGGTGTCGTCGCCGCCGGTCTCGCTGAGCGACACCTCGATGCGCTCGTCGATGGCGGTGGGGACGTTTTTGCCGACGTAGTCCGGCTTGATCGGCAGCTCGCGGTGACCACGGTCGACCAGCACCGCGAGTTGGATGCGCCGCGGACGGCCAAGGTGGTGCACGGCATCGAGCGCGGCGCGGACGGTGCGGCCGTTGAACAGCACATCGTCGACGAGCACAATGGTCCTGCCCTCAACATCGAAAGGCACATCGGTCGGCTGCACGCTGACGATACCGCGTTGGCCGATGTCGTCGCGGTGCATGCTGACGTCGAGCACACCGGCCGGCGCGTCGTGCCCCCAAACGCCGCCGAGCAGCTTGGCCAGGCGCCTGGCCAAGTGCACGCCGCCGCGCTGGATGCCGATCAGCCCGACGTCCGCACTGTCGGCGTTGGCCTCGGCGATCTCGTGGGCGATCCGCGTCAGGCTGCGCTGGATCGCGCCGGCGTCGAGCAGCAGTTTTGGGTCAGCCATGGCGGAGGGTGTGGACACAAAAAAACGAACCCGCGCCGTACGCACCGGTTCGTGTCGTCCCAAGTTGTCTCGTTCTTTTTCGCATGTCCCTTGGCGACCTCACTGGATCGCCTTAAAGGAAACGTGGCACCGGGTCACGCCCCGGCAGCCTGGCGGTTTTTCCGCCACTTGGCGCGGTGGTTGAGCACCCAGTCCACCAGCGCCCGCTCAAAGCCAATGTCGCGGCCCGCCCTCTCGGATTCAAGCCATTTGTGCCGTAGAACCTCCTCCCGCTCGGCGAGATACTGCTGGTACAGCGTCGAATTCCCGAGGCAGGTGTCGGTCGATTGATCCTTCTCGTCAGCCATGGCTCCGTTTCCGGCCGGCGAAACGTACCACCGGCCCGGCCGCGCGCAACCCCTTTCCCGCAGCTTGGCCCGTGCCAAAAACGTTGCCTCCGCTTGGCCAAGCGGGGATGCTTCCCGCCCATGCTCAAAGGCAGAATCGACCTGCGCAGCGACACGATCACCCAGCCGGACGACGCCATGCGCGAGGTCATGGCCCACGCCGTGGTCGGCGACGACGTGCTGGGCGACGATCCGACCGTGCGGGAACTGGAACAACGGACGGCGGCGTTACTCGGCAAGGAGGCTGCCGTGTTTGTCCCGTCCGGAACGATGGCCAACCAGTTGGCCATCCGCTCGCTTACGCGGCCCGGCGACGCGATCCTACTTGACGCCAATGCACACATTTACTGCTACGAGGCCGGTGCCCCTGCGGCATTGGCCGGGGTGCAGGTCAGCCTGCTCGACGGCGCGCGCGGGCAGTTTACCGCCGCGCAGCTCGAGGCCGCGTTGCCGCCGAGGGACGATCACTTCGCGCCGCCGAGTTTGGTCTGCATCGAGAACACTCACAATCGCGGCGGCGGCAGCGTCTGGCCGCTGGAGCAAATCGAATCAGTGACGGCGGCGGCGCGCGGGCACGGCCTCTCGCTGCATCTCGACGGCGCGCGGCTGTGGAACGCCTCGGCGGCGAGTGGCGTCAGCGAGGCGGAGTACGCCAGTCATTTCGACACGGTGAGCGTCTGTTTTTCGAAAGGGCTCGGCGCGCCGGTCGGCTCGATTTTGGCCGGGACGGCGGACGTGATCGCCAATGCGCGGTTTTATCGCAAGCAACAGGGGGGCGCGATGCGGCAGGTCGGCATCATCGCGGCGGCAGCGAGGCACGCACTCGAGCACAACCGCTCCCGCCTGGTCGACGACCATGCGAACGGCCGTGCACTGGCCAACGGCTTGGCCAAGCTGCCCGGGCTGGAGGTCGATGCCGCCGGGGTGGAGACGAACATGGTCTTCATCGGCACCGGCGACCGCGATGCCGGCGCCTTGGCCAAGCGGCTCGAAGAGTTGGGCGTCCGCCTGCTCGACACCGGCCCGCACACCCTCCGAGCCGTGACCAACCTTACCGTCTCGGCTGAAGAGGTTGGCCAGGCGCTCACCGCCTTCGAGCAGGCGCTCTGACTTGGCCAAGCGCTTGGCCAAGCGGGCTGTGGATATCTTCCCCTCGACCGGCTTGGGTACGGCGACTACCGTTCGTGCGTGCCAAAAGAGGCGAAACTCACCCCGATGATGGCCCAGTACCGGCAGTGCAAAGGCCAATTGCCGGCCGGGACCATCCTACTGTTTCGACTCGGGGATTTTTACGAGATGTTTTTTGAGGACGCGCAGGAGGCGGCCGGCATCCTCAACGTCGCGCTGACCAAGCGCGGCGACACGCCAATGTGCGGCATCCCTTACCACGCCACCGGCAATTACCTCTCCAAGCTACTCGCCGCAGGGCGCAAGGTGGCGATCTGCGACCAGGTCGAGACGGCCAAGCCGGGGCAACTGGTCAAGCGCGAGGTCACGCAGATCCTCAGCCCCGGCGCGCACTTCGACGAGCGGATGCTCGAGGCCGGTCGGAACAATTTCCTCGCTTCCGTGACCGTGTCCGGCGGCAAATTTGGCGTGGCGGCGATCGACCTGACGACCGGCGATTTCAGGGTCGCCGAACTGGAAAACGAGAGCGCGATGCTCGCCGAGCTGGAGCGGCTCAACCCGGGCGAGGTGATTTTCCCGGAGGAATCGCAGCGCTTGGCCGAGTCGGTCGGGCCGAGCGTCAGCGTGCTCAACGGCTACGACGGCTGGGTGTTCGCGCTCGAGACCGCCGAGTTCACGCTGAAGGATCATTTCAAGGTTGCCGCGCTCGACGGCTTCGGGCTGAAGGGCCGCACGGCGGCAATCGGCGCGGCCGGCGGCGCGCTGCATTACGTCAGCCAACATTTGCGGCGCGACGTGGCGCACTTCACGCGGCTGACTTTTTTCGAGGTGGCCGGCCACCTCGTGCTCGACGCCGCGACGCTGAAGCACCTCGAGATACTCGAGCCGCTGCATCGCGAGGCGGCCAAGCCGGCGACGCTCTACGCTGCGCTCAACCAAACCGTGACGCCGATGGGCGCGCGGCGGCTGCGCGACTGGCTCTCGCAACCGCTCTCGTCCGTCGAGGCGATCCAGCGGCGGCAAAGTGCGCTTGGCCAATTCCTCCACAACAGCTCGGCGCTGGATCGGTTCCGCGACAGCTTGAAAGAGGTGCGCGACCTCGAGCGCACCATCAGCCGACTGAGCATCGGCTCCGGCAATGCCCGCGACCTTGGCCAACTGCGCGGCGCGCTTGGCCAACTGCCGGCATTGCGCGGCTTGATCGACGAGGTGCAGGACGCCCCCGGCTCGGACGAACCAACGCTGAGCGAAGCAGTATTCGACGACGCCGCGCCGGACGACGAACCGCCGTTGCTGAGCGAACTGGGCGGCCAACTGCACGAGTTGCCGGAGGTGACCGACCTCATTTCGCGGGCGATCGCCGACGAGCCGCCGCTCACGATCAAGGACGGCGGCATCATCCGCGACGGCTTCGACCCGGCGCTCGACGAACTGCGCCGAGCCGCGACCGAGGGCAAGGACTGGATCGCCCAACTCCAGCGGGAGGAGTCGGAGACAACCGGCATCCCGTCGCTCAAGGTGCGGTTCAATTCGGTGTTCGGTTACTTCATCGAGGTGACCAAGACGCACCTCGACAAGGTGCCGGAGCATTACACGCGCAAGCAGACCATGACCAACGCCGAGCGGTACATCACGCCGGAGCTGAAGGAAATGGAGGGCAAAATCCTCGGCGCGGAGGAACGCAGCCAAAAACTCGAGCACGAGTTGTTCCAGCGCGTCCGCGAGGAGGTGCTGCAGTCGTTGCCGCGTATCCAGCAAATCGCCTCGGCACTGGCGCAACTCGACGTGCTCGCCGGTTTCGCCGAGGTCGCCCGGCTGCGCGGCTACGTCTGCCCCGAGGTCCGCGACGACGGCACGCTGCAGATCGACGACGGCCGCCACCCTGTGCTCGAGCAGGCAATGGTCGGCGAGCCGTTCGTGCCGAACGACACGCAACTCGAGAGCGACGGGCGGCAGATCGCCGTCATCACCGGCCCGAACATGGCCGGCAAAAGCACGTACATCCGGCAGGTGGCGCTGCTCACGTTGCTGGCACACACCGGCTCGTTCGTCCCGGCCAGGCGCGCGCGGGTGGACCTCGTCGACCGCATCTTCACCCGCATCGGCGCGAGCGACGACCTGTCACGCGGCCAATCCACCTTCATGGTCGAGATGACCGAGACGGCAAACATCCTGAACAACGCCACCGACCGGAGCCTCGTCGTGCTCGACGAGGTCGGACGCGGCACGAGCACGTTCGACGGCTTGAGCCTGGCGTGGTCGATTGTCGAGCATTTGCACAATCAGGTCGGTGCGAAGACCCTGTTCGCGACGCATTACCACGAACTGACCGAGCTGGCCGGGCGGCTGCCGCGCCTGGCCAACTTCAACGTCGCCGTGCGCGAGTGGAACGAACAGATCGTGTTCCTCCACAAGATCGTCGAGGGCGGCGCGGACAAGAGCTACGGCATCCACGTCGCCCGCCTGGCCGGCGTCCCCAAACCGGTCATCGAGCGGGCGAAGGCCATCCTGCGCAACCTCGAGGAAACGGAACTCTCCCCCGACGGCGAAGCGCGCTACGTCTCGCGGCAGAGCGTGGAGCGGGAAAAACTGCGGCAAATCGAGCCGGCGCCGCAACTCGACCTGTTCGCGGGCCAATGACGGCTTGACCCCGGGCGTGCGCTTGGCCAAGCTGCGCGGCCCGCTCGGAGAGATGGCTGAGTGGTTGAAAGCGCTCCCCTGCTAAGGGAGTATAGGTTAACGCCTATCGAGGGTTCGAATCCCTCTCTCTCCGCCACTTCTTTTTTTTCACCCGCCGCACATCTCGAGGAACTTGGTTTCATCGAGGATGGCGATGCCGAGTGACTCGGCCTTGGTAAGCTTGGAGCCGGCTTTTTCGCCGGCGAGGAGGTAGTCGGTTTTTTTGCTGACGCTGCCGGCGGTCTTGCCGCCATTGGCCTCAATTTTGGCCTTGGCCTCGTCGCGGCTCATCGTCGGCAGCGTGCCGGTGATGACGAAGCTCTTCCCGTCGAACACCCCGCCGCCGCCTGGCCTGCCGCCTCGCGGGTTGATGCCGAGCTTGGCCAGGCGCTCGAGCGTGGCCCGACCGGTGTCCGATTCAAACCAACCAAGCACGGAGCGCGCAGCGGAGGGGCCGACCTCGGTCGTGTAGTTGGGCGGGTGGTCGCCGTTTTCCTTTGAGATTTTTGCGAAGCCAAGCGCCACCAGACCATCGAGCGTCCCGCGGATTTCTGAAACCAAGCTGGCGTACTGCTGCTCGCGCTTGGCCTTGTCGGCGTCCGACTTGGGCCGGTTGTTTCGCGAGCGCGGATTGATCCGGACGGTCTCGGCGACCTTCTCCTCCAGCGCGATGACATCCCGCAGCAACGAAGACGCGGCAACGGCCGGCAGATCGTCGTGAAACTTGGCCAAGCTACCGGCGATCGTCCGGCCCAGCTCGGGGATGGCCAGCGCAAAGAGCCAGCGGTCGAGGCCCATCGTGCGGGCGCTCTCAACGGAGTCGACCAGCTTGGTGGCGTTTTTCTCGCCAAACATCCGCGGCTCGTCGTCGGTGCCGAGGTTGAGCGGGCCAAGCTGTTCCACCGTAAGGTCGAACAAATCAAGCGGGCTGCCAGCGAGGCCACGCTCGACCAGCTTGTCCGAGACAATGTCGCCAAGGCAGTCGATGTCGAGTGCGGTGCGCGCGGCAAAATGCTCGAGCCGCTGAGCCGCCTGCGCGGGACAGTCGGTGTTGACGCAGCGCCACGCGACGAATTCCTCGTCCTTGTGGATTGCCCCGCCGCACTCCGGGCATTGGCCGCCGGTGGCCGCGAGCATGTCGAACGGCTCAGTGTCGGTCGGCCGCAAATCCCGAACCACGGAGATGACGCCGGGGATCACGTCGCCGCGCTTCTCGATGATGACCGTGTCACCGACACGGATGTCCCTGCGGCCGATCTCCTCCTCGTTATGCAGCGTGGCGCGGCTGATGGTGGAGCCGTCGACGAACACCGGCTCCAGCTCGGCCACCGGTGTGAGCGTGCCGGTGCGGCCCACCTGGATCGTGATGGCGTTGAGTCGGGTTTGCGCTTGCTCCGGCGCATATTTGTAGGCCATCGCCCAGCGCGGTGCCTTGGCCGTGGCGCCGACGCGCTCGCGCAGATCGTAGCGGTTCAGCTTGATGACCGCGCCGTCGGTGTCGTAGTCGAACCCGCTGCGGACACGATCCAGCTCGTCGATTGCCGCGAGAATTTCCTCGGCGGTTTTGCAGTGCCAGGTGTGTTTCGGCGTGCGGAAGCCCAGTTGGCCAAGCGCATTAAACAGGCCAAGCTGCGAGTCGATCTCCGGGCCGTCCGCCACCTCGCCGCTGCCGTAAAGGACGATGTCGAGTGGCCGCCTGGCCACGAGCGCGG
>NYYJ01000081.1 GCA_002686755.1 Verrucomicrobiales bacterium | reverse complement strand
GGGCCGCCGTCGGGTGACTCCAGCGTCCACGAGCAATTGATCCGGCAGAGCGGGTGCAGCACATCGCCTCGCGGGTCGATCAGGTGCAGGCCATTGACATCGCCGATGGAGAACTGCGGCGCATCAGTCACGAGCCATCGGCCGTCCGGCGAAAACGCGACGGCGCGAACGATCGCCTGATGGCGGTTGGCCTCGGCGACGCTCGCCGGCGCGAGGCTGGGAAAATCAATTGTCAGCACGCGGCCGTCGGCCATCGCGGCGGCGGCGGTTTTGCCGTCGGGCGCCACGGCGACGGAGTAAACCAGGTTGTCGCCCAGCCGCAACTTGGCCAAGCGATGGCCGTCGGGTTCGAGAGCGGCGATCTCGCCGCTTGCCGCCGGTTGACCGCCGCCGACCAGTAGCAGCGGTTTGCTCGCGGCCATCGACGTCACGCGGAACGGCGGCTTGGCCAAGCGCCTGGCCCCGCTGAAAATGCCGGCTTGGGAGACGGAGTAAACCTGCCCGCCGACCAAGGCGACGCCGGTGACGGGGCCAAGGTGCGCGGACGTTTCCTCCGCTTGGCCAAGCGGCGCGGCGAGCAGCGCGATCGCGGCGATCGGGAGGGGGCGCATCGTCAGCTTTGCAGGATTTCGCGGATCGGCTTGGCGGACTCGTTGACCGTGCGAACCGGCCGCCCATCCGGCGTATGCAGCACCTGCTCGAGGTCCGCGCCCAGCGCGCCGAGCACGGTGCAGAACAGGTCCGCCGGTGAGACCGGCCGCTCGACCGGGGCCTCGCCGTTGGCGTCGGTTTTGCCGACGACCACGCCGCGCTTGAGCCCGCCGCCGAACAGCAGCACCGAGCTGGCGCGTGCCCAATGGTCTCGCCCGCCGCGCGGGTTGATGCGGGGCGTGCGGCCGAACTCGCTTGCCAACACGACGGTGACGCGCTCGTCGAGCCCGCGCTGGGTCAGGTCGTCGTGCAGCGCGGAGACGGCCTGGTCGACCGCCTCGAGCTTGGGCGGGAAGCCGTAGGTCAATGCCCGCGCGATGCCCTGGTGATGATCCCAACCCTTGTAGCGGACGAGCACCGTGCGCACGCCGCCCTCGACCAGCCGCCGCGCCAGCAGGGCGGATTGGCCCAGCAGCTTGCGGCCGTAACGCTGGCGGGTTTCCGGGGTCTCGCGGGAGAGGTCGAACAGTTCGCGCGCCTCGGGCGAGAGCGACATGAATCGCGCCTGAGACAGGAACCGGTCGCGCGCCGCCTCCGACTCGGAGCGGGGTTTGCCGTCGAGCGCATCGACGGTTTGCAGCAGCGACAAGGCGCGTTGTGCCTGCGGCGAGGCGGCCATGTTGCGCACCCGGAAGTCGCCCCTTGACGGGTCGCCGCCGACCTCAAACGGTCCGCGTGTCAGCGGCAGGAATCCCTGCCTCGCGTACGGGTGGGCGTCGGGGATCGCGACGTACGACGGGATCGGGTTGCCGTCACCGAGGGTTTCCGGCGTCAGCACCGAGCCGATCGACGGATAGTCGAGCACCGGCGACGGGCGGCGGCCGGTGAGCATATAGTGCGAGCCGCGCCCGTGGTTGCCCTCCGGGCTGGTGACCGAGCGCACCAACGCGCATTGGTCCATGATGCCGGAGAGGCGCGGCAGGTGCTCGCTCAGGAATACACCGTCGAGGCTCGACTCTCGCGCGACCAGCTCGCCGCGGATGTCCGGCCGCGCCTCCGGCTTGCCGTCGAAGGTGTCGATGTGCGACATGCCGCCGTCCATCCACAGGACGATCAGCGAGCGGTTCGACTTGCGGAGCAGCGGCGCGCCCTGCAGCAGGCCGGGCAGCCACGGCAGCGCGCCCATCGTCATCAGGAAGTCGCGGCGTCGAAGCATTTGGGAAGGGTTCATCGGATTGGGTCGTTCGTCAACGCAGCGAGCCAAACTCGCGACCGGCCATCAGCGCGAAGGCCAAGTCGCGCAGACCGCCGGTGCCCTGTTTTTCGAGCGTGGGCAAAAACGCCTCAGCCTCGCCTGGCCTGGGGTCGCGCGACAAAACCAGGCGAAACAACGCACGCAATTGGTCGTCCGGGCCGCTCACGAAATCGCCGATGGCGGCGACCGCGTTGCCCGGCTTGGCCAAGCCGTCCCGGATCAGCCCGCTGTTGAGCACGTACAATTGCCGCGCGAGCGGCGACTCCGGCGGCGGCGCGTGCGGCAGTGCGTCGCCGATCACCGACTCGACCGCCCGCTTGAACTGGGCCGGCGTCAGCGGACGGGCCTCGCGGCGGGCGAGGTAGCGCGCGGCCGGGTCGGTCGCCAGCGGCTGCCCGGCGCGAGGCTCGCTGGCGAGGGCGTACACGCGCGAGGTGACAATCGCCCGAATCAATTCTCGCGGGTCGCCGCCGGTGCGCCCGAACTCCCGCACGACGGCGTCGAGCAGCGCGCCGTGGATCGCCGGGTTGCTCAGCCGATGGTCGTCCGGCGCGTCGACGAGGTGTTTGCCGACGAGAATGCCGAAGAACCGGTTGGCCACGTTGCGGCCGAACTGGTCGTGGCCGCCGTCGAGAATGCTCCACACCAGCGCGTCGCCGGGCGGCGGCGCGGCCGGGCCAAGCCGGAGCAGCGCCGGCTGAACCGCCTTGCCGGTGCCGGGCAGGAACAGCTTGCCGGCCATCATGCCGCCGCCGGGGTCCGGTCGCGCGTCGGCGAAGTGGGCCGAGAAGGCGAGATGCTCGCGCTGTTGCCAGCGATCCATCGGGTGGTCGTGGCACCGTGCGCAGCCGAGGCTCAGGCCCAGCAGCGTGCGGCCGACGTACTCGGCGCGGTCGCGCGGGTCGTTGTGGCGGGAGACGAATCCCGCCGCCTCGCCGCGGCCGAGAATGTCGCGGGCCAGTTGCGGCAGCGACTTGTTTTGGCGAACCGCCTCGAGCAGGTATCGGCGCAGTTTCGTGTTTTGCGGTTTCTCGAAATCCTTCTCGCCGCGGGCCTCGGGTAGTTCGAGCCAGCGCCGGTAATGATCGGCAAACACCCGCGCGAATGCCTCCGAGCGCATCAGGCGATCGGCCGTCCTGGCCAGGCTCTTGGCCGGTGGCAGCGCGAGGAACGTGTCCAGTTCGTCCGGCGTCGGCGGGCGCCCGACGAGGTCGATGTGCAACCGGCGGGCGAGCACGGTGGCGTCCGCCTCGGCACCGGGCCGGAGGCCAAGCGACTCGAGACCGGCGAGCCAGGCGGCGTCGATCGGGTGAGCGGGCGGCGCCTCGTCCGGCGGGTCTTCGTTGAACGATTGCCGGAGGACGGCGCGGGCGTTGTGGCCGGCGTAGCGGGCAATGATCCACGCCTCGCCGGGGGCGCGCCGGGTCACCGACCCGTCGTCGTGGACGAGCGCGATCGATTCGTCGGTGCTTGAGAACATGGTGAGCCGGGTGACATCGCGCTTGGCCAAGCGCTTGGCCAACCGGAACTCCGCCACCGCCGCGAAGCCGCCGTCGCGCGGCTCGAGCCACAGCCTGGCCAGGCGGCCCGGCTTGTCCGCGGTGAACAGCGCGCCGCGCCGAATCCAGCCGAGCAGAGCCTCGTAGTCAGTGCTGCCTTTTTTGAAAATGCGACCACCCTCGTGCTTCAGTTGCCGGGTTGGTTTGCGGAGCAGCAGGCTGGCTTCCGGCCGGGCGAGGTCAATCCGGCGGCCGTCCAGTTCCTGCGTCAGCGCGGCAAAGTCGGCGGCGGGATTCATCGCGAAGAGCGACAGCTTGAAGCCGGCCTGGCCGGTCGCCGCGCCGTGGCACTCGGCCGAGGCGCAGCCCTGCTTCACCAGCAGCGGCGAAATCTCGTGCGCGAAATGAAACGGCCTGGGATCGTCCGCCCGGGCAAAAAACGGGGTGGCAACGGCGGCGGCGATGACCCAAACGCGGCGCATTTCATCGGCTCCGCTTGGCCGGGTGCTTGTCCAAAAACCCCTCGGCCAACGCGTGGGCGTGCGGCGTGCCGTAGCGGTCCTTGAGGCTGAGCACGAGCCGGAACATCTCCCGCGCCTGTCGCGTCAATTCCGCGCTCTCGGCGGCGCGTGCGGTGATCTCCGCGAACACCTCGTCGATGCGCTCGTCGCTGTTCGTCTTGCGGATGAGGGCGCGGAGGCTCGACTGCAGCGCGGCATCCTCCGGCGGCGCGCCTTCGCGCTTGGCCGCCGGCTTGGCCGGGGCGCTCTCGGCGGCGGGGCGGCGGGCGGTGTCGGCCGCGTCGCGCTTCATGCGTTGCGGGCGGCGCGACTGCATGCGCTTGTTCATTTGCCCGCCGTCAAGCCGGGCCAGGCGCGTGCGGAGCCGTTGCAACTGCACCGCCTGGTTGACGGCCAGTTCGCGGAGGGCATCCGGCCCGACGGGCAGGCGGTCGGCAGCCAGCCGTTTCAGCGTCTCCGGATCCGCCGGGATGGTTCCGGCGACGCCCTCTACCCATTCGCGCAATTGCGGGAGGCTGTGCTGGCCGGTGTCGGTCAGCGCGATCGAGCGGGTCACTTGGCCGCCCTTGGCCAGGACGAGCGTGAGCGCGGCCCGGCGGTTTAGCGCGTAGTCGCCCGGCCCCTCGAGGCCGTCGAGGCTCAGGATGATCGGGTGCGCCAGCTTGAGCGACCCGTTGATGGCCTTGAGCCGATTCTCCGCCGCGGTGCGGTCGTCGTGGAGCAGCAGCGTGTGCGATTGGAATCCGAGAATGGAAAACTCCGAGGTGAGGTCGTCGAGGCCGCGCAACACCGGGATGATGTTGCGGGTCAGTTCGTGTATGAACAGCAGCGCGCCGGGGTCTTGGCCAAGCGCCTTGGCCGCGTCGAACTCCTGCCCCTTGTGCGGGCCGTGCAGGGCGTAGCTGTTGACCGGGGCAAGCGGCGAGCCGGTCGGCGGCCCGGAGGTGAGTTCGGCCGCTTGGCCATTTTGCGCCATCAAGCCCAATGCGAGTGCCAACAAGGGGAAGATTTTGGATTTCATTTGTCTCAAACGATTTGTTTCAGGGAACAATCCCCCCCGACGGATAAAAGTCCAGCCCCGAATCCCCGCCGATTACCGCTTGGCCAAGCGGCTACTGTGCATTGGTTGTGGGTTGCTCCTCGGCGTAGGCCTTCGGGCTGATGGGTTCGCGGTTTTCGTCAGCCAAGTCCACCAGCATCAGGTTGCCGTCACTATCGAGCTTGAAAATGCCGTAGCGTGCCGCTTCGAATGCCTTGGCTTTACCTTCCTGAAAAAAGAAGGAGTGCGTGGCCACCTCGGGACGGCGACCGCTGAAATTCAACCGGAGCAGCCGTTCGTTTTCAGCCAGGTCTTCGCCATTGTAGATACGGTCCAACGTTGCCACGCCGTTGTCGTCTTTTTTAATGACGATCTGTCCCCGGTGGCTGCGTAGTTCCTTCTTTCTATTCAGTTCATTGTGCAGGCGATAATTCAGTGCCATGTAATCCCCCTGCAACAGGGAGCGCGGGTCGCGCGGCGCCAATTCCAACAGGATCATTTCGCCGTTGGCCTTCAGGGATTCTTTGCTGAGAATTCCTAGGTTGAGATAGCCCAACACCGGAAGCAGGAGAAGAAGTGCCAGTTTTATGCGCATGAGTTTTGTTCCTTTCTGGTAACGAGTGCATTCAGCATGAGACGAATGCCAAGCAGCAAACCGCCACTGCCAAGCAGGACGTATGACTTCGTCTCCAATGTGAAATCCAGTTGATAATAGTAGTNGATAAGAAATCCAGTCAGGGAAATCCAGCCGATGAATGCAACCAACGGGCGATGATTCATGCGCCCAAATACCATTAGCAAAATCGAAAGTAAAATCCCCGCNTTGGTGAANANNGNNAGNAANANGACNCCCNCAGCGATCACGATGGCTTGTGAGTCCATCTGTTTATTAAACCCACCAACGGCATGGGACAGGAGGTATAACAAACCAAAACCGGCGATAAAATTAGGCAGCCAGATTTCAAATCCTAAAACGGGTTCAAGTTTCGGATCACTCATCAACCCCGACTGCATCACTGCCAAGCCAAGAAGTGTGCAAATCAAGGCATACGCAACTGGATCATAAAGTTTTTTGACCTTCTCGTGAAGCAGCAGAAACCCGGCGTAAATCATATAGGCGAGGAAAAAGAAGTTCATGATCCAAGCGGTGACAACGGGCATCAAATCACTATCTGAATCTGGCAGGGCAATGACGGTCGCGATGAAGAATCCAAGGAAGAAACAACTAGAAATAAATCGATCCAGCACAAATGGGAAAAGCTTATAGGTCAGTACAGTTGCCAAACCAATACCTAGAAGAGCGACTCGCTGATGTCGAGCTTGGGTTGCCGCCCATATTTCACCTTCCGACTTCAGGGAAAACAAGTCGTCAAACATCTCCACAAAACCGATCACGAACAGTATTTTTCCAACGGCCAGAAGGGTGAATGAACAGGTGATGAAGAACACCTGAAGGATTGGGTTGCTTTTTTTCGCTGCAACCAAAAGGCCGTAGGCTGCGGCAACAAACACCAAACCCAGGATTAGGAAGCCGTCCTCATCAAGAANCCCNNTAATTGCCAGAAANAGAAAAAAGAAACNGNTGGCGATCANAGCGCCGATCAACGTCAGGATNCGGAGNTAAANNGGCACCTCTTCGCCAACNCTNCNNGNNGCCAATTGTTTGCCGGCCTCCTCGGGATCATGGAGCATCCCTTTCTCGTTTAAACTGCCTAGCAAGGCCCCGGTGGTGATGGGTTCATTGGGTCGATTCATGTGATTCCTTCCATTGCAGTTGGATTTTGCGGAGAAACATTACTGCCAATCCGAAGTTCACCACCGTAAACAAAAAACNAATCAACAGGANCGGTTCGATATCCAGATNCATTTCNATGAGTACNCGGATGCAGAGCAGCTCCAGCGACAAGCAAACGGACAGCATNGTAAGCGTCAGCACNCCCAGGCTGGGAGCCTTCAGTCGATAGCAGGCGTANAATAATCCAAGCCCGAGGATTCCNGCCACGGCGCCATAGATGATGAGTGGCGGCAGGGAGCTGATGACGAACTTGGCGAAGATTGGGATGTTGAGGCCAAGGATCGTGATGGTGGTGTTGTAGTCGATGTCCGCCGCGACAATTAAGGTCCAAATCGGCAAACTCAGCGGAAGAATCGTGCAGAAGGCGGGGACGATCCGCGTCCAGTTTGGCTTTAACCATTCTACGCCACGGGCAACCGCCCACTCGCGGGCCGCAAGGATTGCTCCGTTCAACAGCGCCATGTCGACGAATAGAAATCGCGTCATCTCTCGCGTCGGCGAAAAAATAAACTCAAAGGCGACAAAGGCATCGATCCCTCGGAAGAAATAGAGCCACACCGCGAGATTCGCGAGCACGACCCACAAGACCCAATACGCTCGAAAGCGGGAAATGATCACCCAACCAAAAATCAAAACCGCCCATTCCAGAAACAGGACAAAAGAATCCGCGCCGGTTTGATACGCTTGACCGAAGATCGCGAGGAACACCCCGACCAAAACACCGGCCGAGAGCAACAGCATCTTGCCGGTCAGCCGTTCAAGAGACCGTCGCCATGCACCCACCAAACATCCCGCGATAGCCAACTCCACGATGGTGAACTTGGCCCAAGGAGGAATCGACTGCCAATTCACAGCGAAAAAGAAAATGACCCCGGTCAAGGACAGTACCGCCCCTAGGATCAGCAGCAGCTTCGACAACCAAGCCTGCCAAGCGCCGTGGGGGTGCAGAAAATCCAGTGCCGCCTGCCTACCGCGCCAGTCGATGTGC
>NYYJ01000080.1 GCA_002686755.1 Verrucomicrobiales bacterium | reverse complement strand
TCCCACCGGACGACTGCCTCGCCTGGCGAGGTAAACGTGAGGTACGGCCCGGTGCTCAACTCGCGGTTGGTGACGACGACCGGCGGCTTGGGCCGGGTGGTGTGGTTGCCCCGGGTACGGTTGTAGCGGTTGCGAACCTGCTGGCTCGTGAGTGCNCGGTTGTAAAGGCGNACCCCGGAGATGAAGCCTTCCAGCGGATAAAACTCGTTGTCATCGAGGTAGCAGCCGATGACGAATGTGGCGGGCGAGTAGTCGATCGATCCNCGGCGCTTGCTGCTGTTGCCACGCTCGACACCGTTGACATAGATGCGCATCCGCGACCCGTCGTAGGTGCCGACGACATGATACCAGCGGCCAGTCTGGAACGNGACGGAGGCGTTCAGGTAGGTGAGGTCACCGCCGGTGGAGAGTGCGAAGTTGAACTCGTCGTTGTTGTAGCCGAGTACCCAGCCCTTCTCGAAACTGCCGTTGTCCTGCAGNCAACCGACGATGCCGCCCCACTCGGCGGGCGAGTTCACGGCGACCCAAGCCTCGGCGGTGAGCTTGCCTGTGGGCAGCGACTTGGCCTCGTCCTTGCCGGCCAACTCGATGTAGGTGTCCGTCCCGTCGAAGTAAAGCGCAGGTGGGTTTTGAGTCGGCACCCTCCGGCCGTGCAGCAGGCCGTCCTCGTCACCGGCCAGATCCTTCACCGTCGTAATGTCGATGTTGTCCGGCGAAAGCACCCACTCGTTCACCGGGCTTTGCGCAACCCCGGAAACACAACCGAGCAACAGCCCGGCCGTGAGAATTGATGCGTTTGGCCAAATTTTTTTTCGCCGATTCATCTCATGGGTTCACTGGGTTCAGGCGGTTGACGATGACGCCGCGGTAAAAGTAGTTGCGCCCGTCCGGAGTCTCGAGGAACGACTGCACGCTGCCGTCGCCCGGCACGCTCTCAAAACCGGCCACGCTCTGCCACCGCCCTTGGCCAAGAGCGGCACGGCGTTGCAGCGTGTACTCGAGGCCGGTCAGCGTCGGAATCGACAGCTTGGTTTTGCCATCGGCTGTCGCGCCGATCTTTACGGCGAAAATCGAGCCGGGATCGGCCGGGTGAGTTCCGGCGGCGATCTCGTGCGCGTCGTTCGCGCCGTCACGATCGCTGTCGGCGAGCAGCGGGTAGGAGCCGTAGAACTTGGCCTCGTCGAGATCGATCAGGCCGTCGCCGTCGCTGTCGCGGTCGAGTCCCCAGGTCGAGAGGCTGAAGTCGTCAAGGTAACTGTTCGCCCCGGCCAGGCGCTTGGCCCCGTGGAAGCGTGTCACCGAGTTGTCCTTGAAGCCGAGCTTGGCCAACGCCGGTTTGCCGTCCACCCAGACGTCGAATCGCCTGGCCCCGTAGTCGGTGCGGATGGTGAGCCGCGTAAAGCGGTCGCCCGGCAATTCCGCCGCCGTGACGAAGTCGCCGCTGCCGGAGCCGTTGCCGTCCAGCGCGAGGAGTTTGCCGTCGTGAAACAGCAGCACGCTGCTGGCCTTGCCGTCCGGGATCCGCCGCGTCTGGCTGATGCCGGGGTCCTGGATGAACGCGTCGGCCCACAACACCGGTTCCGGGTTTTCCAGAGTCATCTCGATGACGCAGTCGCCGGTACGCACCGCCTGGCCGCCGTGCGCGACCCGGCTGGTCTGCACCTCGGCACTACCCTTGGCCACGCGCCACGGGCCGGTCTGTGCCGTGATCGCTCCCGGCAGGAACGCCACCGGCTCGGTCGGCTCGAAACCGGTCGAGTAGATCACACCCAGCTTTTGTGGCCGGATGACCTGCGCCTCGGAGACGATTTCGCCATCCGCAGTTTGCTGCACAAAAACGAATTCCTGTTCGACGAATACCGGCAGTGAATCGAGCCGGGCCACGACCGCGCCACCGGTGTCGGGTGTCAAAATTTTTGACCGCCACGCCGCGCCGCTCCCGGCCTCGCGCCAGCGCAACTCGACCGCGCCGTTGGCCGGGTNGGCGATCGTGCCGTTGATGACGGCGTGNTCNTCGCCCAGCGCGACNACCGGCTTGGCNGCGAGCACNGGCGGCGTCTGTTCGCGCAGCATGAGNGCGTTCAACTGGCNGCCGTTCGGCGACTGGANNATCACCCGCANGTCGCCGTCGTNGCCGGNCNGGATGAATTCNTACCGNCAGANATCNCCGCGTGCNNCGTGATCATTCCCGGCGGTCTCGATGGTGGTTGTGCGGTCGAACTGGCCGTCGATCGTGACGCGTCCCGTCGCGACGGCGCTGCGATTCTCGAACGACGAAACATCCCACAGCGTGATCGAAACCGGCTTGGCCGCGCCACCGCCCGGGCTGCTCGCGAACAACACCAGCTCGTAGCGCTTGGCCGGGTCGAGTCCGGACAAGTCGATGAAATGCACTTTGCCGGTCGGGAGTGGTGTGCCGCCCGCGCAGTTGACCCTGTCGCCGAAGACGGTGCCGGCCTCGGTTCCGGCGGGGGCGTCGTCACCGATCTCCGCTTGGCCAAGCGGCGAACCGGTCACGGTCAACTTCAGCCGCACGCCTCCTGCTTGGCCGGTGGTGGCGTCGATGAGGGCATCGTTTTTCACGACCGAGCCGGTGCCGGCTTTCAACTCGGCCAGCGTCGCGCCGATGCGGGAGATCGATTCGTCCCGGCGGCTTGGCGCGCCGAAGTCGTTGTAAGCCACCCACCCCGCCCGGGCCGATTGGCCAAGCGCGAGTGTACCCAGCAGCAAGCATCGAACAGCGGCCCATTCGGACACGCGCTTGGCCAGGCGGCTTGGGGCCGTCGCGGTGCCTTGAAACTTGAAACTGAAAACTGGGGACTCCATGGGCTATTCGCCGATGTAGATATTTTTCACCTCGGTGCAGGCCTCGATCGCGGACATGCCGAGGTCGCGCCCGAGGCCGCTGCGCTTGAACCCGCCGAACGGTGCCTCGGTGTGTACGCTTGCGTGGCTGTTGATGCTGATGACACCGCTCTCGACCCGGCGCGCCACGCGCAGCGCGCGGCTGAGATCGTTCGACCAGACGGAGCCACTCAAGCCGAAGTTCGTGTCGTTCACCTCGCGCAGCATCTCGGTTTCATCATCGAACGGGCGGAGGCAAACGACCGGCCCGAAAATTTCCTCGCGCCATGCGCGATCACCTGTCTCGACGCCGGTGATCACGACGGGATTCAGGTAAAATCCGCGTTCGCATGGTCGGTCGCCGCCGGAGCGAATTTCACGGTCCGCGTTCCGGGCCTCGGCGACGAATGACTCGGAAAGCTCGCGCTGCGCCGCACAGACCATCGGGCCAACCTGCGTGGCCTCGTCCGTTGGGTCGCCGATCTTGAGCGCCTCGGTGGCGGCGACAAACTGGTTCACGAAATCGTCGAAGATCGGTTGCTCGATGAACATGCGGCTGCGAGCGCAGCAGTCTTGTCCAGTGTTGGCGAAGACGCTCATCGGCGACTCGGCTGCTGCGCGTTCCCAGTCGGCATCGGCAAAGACGATGTTCGGCGACTTGCCGCCGAGCTCGAGCGACACGCGCTTGATGTCGTCCGCGGCCAGTTTCATGATCGTTGCGCCCACCTCAGTCGAGCCGGTGAATCCGATTTTTCGGACGAGCGGATGGGTGGCCAGCGCGTTGCCCGCTTCCGATCCGCTCCCCGGCAACACCTGCAGCACGCCGTCCGGCAGACCAGCTTCTTTCCCCATTTGGCCCAGCATCAGTGCGGTCAACGGCGTGAGCGATGCCGGCTTGAGGACGACCGAGTTGCCAGCGGCGAGTGCCGGGGCGACTTTCCAGCAGGCGATGAGGAACGGAAAATTCCACGGCGTGATCGCGGCGATGACGCCCATCGGTTGCCGCAGCGTGAAGTCGAAGCCGCCCCGCGCCACGGGGATCGTTTGCCCGCACAAATGCCCGATCGCTCCGGCGTAATAGTCGAACACCTTTGCCCCGGCATCGGCTTCCCAGCGGGCGTCGCCGATCGGTTTGCCGACATTGCGTGTCTCGAGTTGCGCGAGAGTCTCGACGTTTTCGCGGATGCGCTTGGCCAAGCCGTGCAGCAACTCGGCTCGCTCGCCCGGCGGCATGTCGCGCCAGCCGGACTCGAACGCCGCTTGGCCTGCCTCGGCCGCTTGGCCAATTTCATCGGCGGTGGCGGAGCTGACCTCGGCGAACGTCTCTTCCGTCGCAGGGTTGACGACGGCCAAGCGCTTGGCCTTGGAGCCGTCGAGCCATTGGCCGTTGATCAAAAGTTGGGTGGGAAATTCGCTCACAATGCCTTCAAAAAAAGTTCCTTCAAATCTTCGCGCGTGACCGGGACCGGATTGGTCTGGTGGCACGGGTCGAGCCACGCCTGATTGGCCAGCGCCTCGATGTGCTGATCCTCCACGCCGACCTCCTCGAGTGACGGCGGCATGCCGCATCGCCGAATGAAGTCGTCGATGAAATGAATCGTCTGTTCGTCGGCGTCGGCGTCGCTGCACGAGACGACGTCGAGTCCGCAGGCCAAGCCGATGCGCCGGTAGACGCCCGGTTTTTTCTGGGCGTTGAAGCGCATGACGGGCGGCAGGCAGATGGCGTTGGCGGTGCCGTGGTGCACTCCGCAGATGGCCGAGAGCGGATGCGCCAGCGAATGGGTTGCGCCGAGGTCTTTTTGGAACGCCACGCCGCCCATCGCGGCGGCGACGAGCATCCGGCCGCGCGCTTCGAGGTCGGAGCCATCGGTGATGGCCGCCGGGAGTGCGCGGACGATGAGCGCGATGCCCTCGAGCGCGATGCCGTCGCACAGCGGTTGGAACACCGGCGAGGTGTACGACTCGATGCAGTGGGTGAGGGCGTCCAGCCCGGTGGCGGCGGTCAGGCCGGGCGGCAGGCCGGTGGTCAACTCAGGGTCGAGGAAGACGCACTTGGCCAGCAGCTCCGGGTGAAAATACATGCCTTTGCTTTCGCCGCCGTCCGGGGTGACGACGCCGCTGCGGCCGACCTCGCTGCCGGTCCCGGCGGTGGTCGGAATGGCGATGAACGGCAGCAGGCCGCTCCAGTCAGCCTCCCAGTCGTAGTCGGCGAGCTTGAGCTGCGGCTGCTTAATCAGGATGCGGCAGACCTTTGCGGCGTCGAGCGCGCTGCCCCCGCCAAGACCGATGACACCGTCGCAGCCGTTGGCCAGAGCCAGCTCGGCCGCGCCCCGCGTGTTGGCCTCGGTCGGGTTGGGCTGCACGTCGGAGTGTAAAAACCAGTCGCGCTCCGGCTCGCCGGGGAGCAGGGCGGCGGCGAGCCTTTTGAAAGCGTCGGTCTCGAGCAGCCCTGAATCGGTCACGACCAGCGGCCGGTGGATGCCCAGCGAGAGTCGCGTCTCGTTGAGTTGCGAGATGACGCCCGATCCGACCCGGGTGTCTGTCGGGAAGTTAAATGAGGTTGTGTCCATCCAGATTATTTTAGTTCGCCGCACTCGGCCAGCGCCAGCAGCGCNAAGACCGTCCCGGCGTGGCTGATGTAATGCCGGCCGTCCTTGTAGGGCGAGCGGGTGAACCACCGGCCGCTTTCGCGCTGGTGGGTTTTCAGCCAGTCGATGCCATGCCGGATCGCCGGGTGGCTTGCCGGCAGGCCGGATTGGCGCAGGGCGAAAACCATGAAGCCGGTTCCGTAGCCGTCGCCCCTGTCGAGGGTCTGCGCGGAGCCGTCCTTTCG
Source organism: Verrucomicrobiales bacterium (assembly GCA_002686755.1). Classification (GTDB taxonomy): domain Bacteria; phylum Verrucomicrobiota; class Verrucomicrobiia; order Limisphaerales; family UBA1096; genus UBA1096. The sequence continues at coordinate 2,898 of NYYJ01000080.1, read as the reverse complement.
CGTCCAATCCCCCAGCGTGGCGGTGGCCCAGCCGCCGTCCGGCAACTGTAGGCCAAGCAGCTCTTTTTGCCAACGCAGCCGGGACTCCTTTTTCACCCAGCCGGGCAACTCGCGGCCAAGCCACAGCATCATGCCTTTGTGGTGCGGCAGTCGGGGTGGATGCTTCTCCAGCCAGCCCCGCAGCTTGGCCAAGCCGGCGGCGGCTTGGCCGGTTTGCGCGTAACCGCCCGGTGCCTTGGCGGCGGCGATGGCGGCAAGGGTGATGCCGTAATGGTCGTCCGACTCGAACGGTCCCCAGCCGCACTTGAGCCAGTCCCACGAGCCGTCGGGGCGCTGGGCCGCCCAAGCTTCATCGAACGCGGAACGGGTGGCTTGCGTGAGTTTGCCGTTGGCTGCGTCGTCCATCGCAAGGGCGGCGGCGGTGGCCACGATGCCTTCCGGATCCGGCTTTTTTTTCGCCCAGCCGGCGACGTACTGCTCGACAAACTCGCGGACGGACGCGTGCGGCTCGGGATCGGCGTTCAGCCGCGCGCGGGCCATGAGGTAGGCGCCGTTGGTGTGGCAAGTGACGCAGCCGCGGGAGCGCTGCCAATGGAGTGAGGCGCTGTCGATGAACGTCACCGCCTTGGCCACCGACAGCCGCTTGGCCAACGGCTCAGCCGCCGAGTTCGGAGCGGGCGCCTGCCGCTTGGCCAACGGTTTCTCGGCTGAAGCGGGAAGGGATGCGACAACGAGTGCCGCAAGCGTTGCTGACGGTTTCCAGTTCAAGTTGAACGCTCAACGGTTCGGCGTGCACGGTTTCGGGATTCTCCCCTGGGCATCCTTGGTTCGCAGTGCCGCGATGATCTTCGCGGCCTGATCGGTGTTCAAGGAATACCATTGGGGGGAGTCTTCCCGCCGAACGAATCGGTGAAATTTCCGCTGGGAACGATCGACGATGTTGGGCACGGACTGGCCGGCGGCCTTGGCCCGTTTGGCGGCCTCCAAATGCTGCTTGAACTGCGGCGACCATTTCTCGAGATAGGCGATGCGACGGGCGGACTTGTCACCGCACTGGCCCTCGGGCGCGATGACGATGGCCCGGACGCCGTCGAGTTGATCGTCGTTGATGCCCTTGATGGGCGCGATGAAGTCGGCCGGCGCGGTGAACAGTTGCTGCTCGCTCTCGTCGTAAAAGTATTGCAGCGCCTCGCGTTTTGGTGAAGCGAACAGGACGAAAAAAAGAATGGCCAGCGCGAACAACACGCCGGCGAGGGTGAGTTTTTTTCTCTCGTCGGCTCGCATCGGCGCGTCAGTGCGGGCTTTGCGGGGCGGACCACCAGCAGGCCGACTCGTCGCACGGGATGAGATTGGGGTCGCGAGTNTCGGCGTGGCCGTCGCCGAAGACGTAGTTCGAGTTGCCGGCGTGCCGCATCGCGCCGGGGTCGTTCTGGATGAAGCGATTGTAGCCGGCGGAGTTGGCGTTGCCGAGGTCCTTCCAGATCCACCACGCGTCGTTTGGCCAGCCGCCGAGGTTGCTGTGGCCGTCGCCGAGCAGGATCATCTCGGAGGCCGACTCGACCATGCCCCACTTGCAGAGGTTGTTCTCGTAACCGGCCGGTCGGCCGAACGGCGGCTGCGCGCCACCCCGGATCCAGTGGACGTTCACCGCGCCGATGCCGCTGGCGATGCCAATCTCGCCGACGCGAAACTGGCCGACGACCGCCGGGTTGCCCATGTGATAGACGTCGCCCTTTTTGCCCTTCGCGTTCTCGGTGGGGCAGTCGTACGACTGCTTGCTGCCGCCGATGAACATATTCTTGTCCCGATCCCAAGTTGCGCCGAGATACCGGAAAAGGTAGGGGCGCCAGCTCGACTCGGCACCGTTGCTAAGCCGTTCCTGGATCGGGTTCAGCCAATCGTCGTTGTCGCTCGAGTAATACTGCACGGCCAGGCCAAGCTGCTTGTGGTTGTTGAGGCAGCTGATCTTGTGGGCCATGCCCTTGGCCTTGGCAAGGGCCGGCAGGAGCAGCGAGGCGAGGATCGCGATGATGGCGATGACCACCAGCAGCTCGATCAGGGTGAATCCCCACCGCTGCGGGTGCCCGGTTGGTTGTCCTGTTTTCATGGTACAGCTTGGCCAAGCGGCTTTTGCTAGTCGCGGATCAGACGATAGTACGCTTCGGCCTGGTCGGCAACCTCATTGGCGGACGATTTGCCCCCGGAATCCGGCACATCCGCCCAGTTCGGCTTGGCCAAGCTGGAGGTTTTTTGCAGGCGGACGCCTGCCGCGCCCGGCCAGGCGATCGTGACGACCCCGCCGTTCGCCGAGATGCTCTCGATCGCCGGGGTAGTCGTGGGTGCCTCCTCGATGCTGTAAAGGCCAAAGTTGTCGACGGCCCAGTACCAGCTCCAGGTACCGTTCATGGCAAACCGGATGCGCACTTTGGCCTGGTTGTCGGCCTGGGGCAGGCGGTGCAACTCGTAGCGCTTGGACTCTGTCTGGCTGTCGTTGACTCGCCCACTGATGTGTGGAGCAAGCGACTCGTCGATGGCTGCTCCAATGAATGCCCCGTAGCTGCCGCCGATCGGTTCGTCGAGTGGCTCCATGTCCCAGTAGTCATCCTCATCCTGAATTAGGATATTATTAACCATAGCCACGTCGCCCTGCGCATTTTCAAAGGTCGCCACTGCATCCGCTTCGCCGTTTTCACCGGCGACAATGTCGGCCTGGTCGATCATGTAAATGATTGGCAACCAGGTTTCACCGCCGTCGATTGAGTATTCGACGTTGGCGGAGTTGTCCTGATTTTGGCAGTAGTGACTGTAAAAGCCGAGGTGCACGCTGTCATGCTGGCTGAGGTCGAAATCTTTCGTTTCGAGTACCGACATGAAGTGGGCGTTGCGCAGCGCGGAGTC
>NYYJ01000079.1 GCA_002686755.1 Verrucomicrobiales bacterium | reverse complement strand
TTTTGGTGGTTCTTTGACCCCAAAAAATCGTAAGTCGTTGATAAGGAAGAAATGGGGTGACCGACGGGACTCGAACCCGCAACAACCAGAATCACAATCTGGGGCTCTACCATTGAACTACGGCCACCACCAAGGCCGGGCAGCCTACCGCATCCGGCTTCGTCCGGTCAAGTGCCGGGGCGTTCCGGTCTCTTCGCAACGCCCAAACTGAGGGTTGCAAAGGTGTCGGGAGGGGCATAGATTTTCGCCGACTAGGAGTGTATCGCGTTTCAGCCAACGGTTTTTCGGGCCGGCTTGGGCTCACGGTTTTGCTGTCCCTTACAGGGTCGCTTGGCCAAGCGCTTGAGCCGGAACCGCTCGTCGTTTTTCCGCCGGAATTCAACCTCTTGGCCAAGGGGCGGCAGCAGGTCGTGGTGCAACAGCGCTTGGCCAACGGGTTGACCATGGACCGGACCCGCGAGGTGATGTTTGCCAGCAGCAATCCGGCCGTGGCGGTGGTGGAGAATGGGGTGGTGCATGCACGAGGCGAGGGCTTGGCCAAGCTGCGCGTGGAGGCCGCCGGGCAGGTGGTCAATGTCGATCTGTTTGTCGGCACGAAGCCGGGCGATTCAGCGTTGAGTTTCGTGGGCGATGTGCTGCCGGTGCTCGGCCGGGCCGGCTGCACGGCGGGGGAGTGCCACGCCAAGCCGAAGGGGCAGAACGGGTTTTCGCTTTCGGTGTTCTCGTTCGACCCGGCGGCCGATTACCGGGAAATCGTGAAAGATGCGCGCGGTCGCCGGGTGTTCCCGGCATTCCCGGCGGAGAGCCTGCTGATCAAGAAACCGACGCTCGCGGTCGAGCACGAGGGCGGCAGGCGGCTTGAGATCGGTTCGCCGTTTTATCAGGTCATCCACGACTGGATCGGGCAGGGGATGCCGTATCGATCGCCGGGCGAGTCCGCGCTGGAGGGAATCTCTGTGTTTCCGGCGGAGCAGCGGTATGCCAAGTCGGCGGTGCAGCAGTTGGTGGTGACCGCGCGATTTGCCGACGGGACGGCCCGGGATGTGACGCACTTGGCGGATTTTTCGGCCAACGAAAAAGAGATCGCCGAGGTGGACGAAACTGGGTTAGTGCGGACGGGGACGCTGAGCGGCGAGGGGGTGATCGTCGTTCGCTACATGGGGGAGGTGGCGCAGGCGCGGGTCACGGTGCCGACGGACCGCCGTTACAGTGACGGGGTGTATGCCGCGTTGCCGCGCAACAACTTCATCGACGAGCTGGCGTATGCACGGTTCCAGAAACTGGGTCTGCTGCCAAGCGACCGTTGCACGGACTCGGACTTCATGCGGCGCGCGTTCATCGACACGATCGGCCTGCTGCCGGAGCCGGCCGAGGCGCGCCGGTTTCTCGCCGATGCGTCGCCGGACAAACGCGCCCGGCTGATCGACCGGCTGCTCGATGACCCGGCGTATGCCGACACGTGGGCTAACCGCTGGGGCGACCTGTTCCGGCCGAACATCGCGCGTGTCGGGCTCAAGAGCGCCTACACGATCGACAACTGGATTCGCGAATGTTTCGCCGTCAACAAGCCGTACGACCGGATGGTGCGCGAAATCCTCACGGCGAAAGGCAGCACGCACCGGGTCGGCCCGACGGTAATCTATCGCACGCGCCGCGAACCGGCGACGTTGACGACGCTGTTCAGCCAGGCCTTTCTCGGCGTGCGGATGGAGTGCGCCCGCTGCCATCACCACCCGAACGAGCGGTGGAGCCAGCGCGATTTTTACCAGTTCGCCGCCTTCTTCGCCGAGACCAAGCGCAAGGGCACCGGTATCTCGCCGCCGATCTCGGCCGGCACCCAGTACATCTACCATGCGCCGGGGGGCATGGTGCGACATCCGGTCAGCAACGAGGTGATGACGCCCACGCCGCTGGCAGCCGAGCCGATTGAAATAGCCACCGGTATTGATCCGAGGGAGACCCTGGCCAACTGGATGCTCGAGCCGGACAACCCGTTCTTTGCCCGGGCGATGGCCAACCGAGTCTGGGGGCAGTTTTTTGGCCGCGGCATTGTGCACCCGGTGGATGATTTTCGGGCGACGAATCCACCGACGAACCCGGCACTGCTTGACGCCTTGGCGGCCGACTTTGCCAAAAACGGGTTTGATCTCAAGCAGCTCATGCGGCGGATCATGAACTCGCACCTCTATCAGCTAAGCTCGATCCCCAACAGGACCAACGCGCATGACACGCGCAGTTTTTCGCGCTTCTATCGGCGTCGGCTTTCGGCGGAAAACCTGCACGATATCGTCGTGCAGGTCACCGGCGTGGGGAGTCGATATAACAACCTGCGCAGTGACGCCCGGGCGGCGGAGTTGTGGACGACGATCATGGACTCGCCAATGCTCGAGTCGTTCGGCCTGCCCAACGCCAGCCGCAACTGTCCCGTGGAGCGTGACGACCGGCCAAGCATGGTGCAGGCGCTGCACCTGATGAATTCCGAGGCGTTGCAGGCCAAGCTGGCCGACAAGAACGGCCGCGCCGCGTCGCTTGGCCAAGCGGAACGGCCGCCCGGGCGGATCGTCGATGAGCTGTACCTGTCGGCTTACTCCCGTTGGCCAAGCGCGGATGAGAAGGCCGTGGCCGCGGCGGCGTTTGCCGTGGACGGGGCCAAGCGCCAGCAGGTGGTCGAGGATCTCATGTGGGCCTTGATTAACTCGGCCGAGTTTGTCTTTAATCACTGAAACAGAATGAATGCGTTAAACAGAAACTGTGCGGGGGTCGCGCGCCGGGATTTCATCCAGCTTGGCGTCGGCGGCGTGCTGGGCCTTGGAATGGGCGATCTCGTCCGACTGCGGGCCGACACGGCCCGGGCCGTTGGCAAGGCCAGCCCGGATGACGTGAACTGCATCCTCGTCTGGCTCGATGGCGGCCCGACGCATTATGAGACGTTCGACCCCAAGCCGGACGCGCCGTCCGGGGTGCGCGGTGAGTTTAAGCCAATTCCGACCACCGTGCCGGGCGTGTCGTTCTGCGAGACGATGCCGAAACTGGCCAAGACCCTCAACAGGATGGCCATCATCCGGTCGATCTGCCACAAGGATCCCAACCACGGCGGCGGCAACCATTACATGATGACCGGCGCGCCGACGCCGGTGCCGGTGAACTGCGGCTCATCCGTCTCGTTCCACCCGTCGTTCGGCTCGACGGTGTCGCATTTGCGGGGCATCCGCGACGGGCTGCCGGCATACGCCACGCTGCCGCGCAAGTCGCGCTCGGCCGGGCCGCATTTTCTCGGTGGTCAGCACGCGCCGTTTGTCATTGATGGTGACCCGAACCGGAAGGGCTACCGCGTGCGCGATGTCGTGCTGCCCAGGAGCATCAGCGAGGGGAGGGCCGACACCCGGCTCAAGCTGCGTCGCTCGCTCGACCGCATGCTGCGGATCGCTGACGCGGCCGCTGCCGACCCGGCTGTGGAGTTCGACAGCTTTTACCAGCAGGGCATCGATTTGATTTCGTCACCCAAGGCGCAGGCGGCATTCGACGTGGAGCAGGAACCGGCGGCGGTGCGCGACCGCTACGGCCGGAACGATTTCGGCCAGCGCCTGCTGCTGGCCCGCCGCCTGGCCGGGGTCGGCGTCTCATTCGTCACCGTGTACAACGGCGGCTGGGATCATCACACCAACATTTTCAAGGAGCCGTTCCGGAAAAAGGTCGAGCGGGTCGACACCGGCATGGCGGCGTTGATCAACGACCTGCACGACCGCGGCCAGCTCGACAGCACTCTGGTGCTGTTGCTTGGCGAGTTCGGTCGCACGCCGAAGATCAACAAGGACGTCGGGCGCGACCATTGGCCGCACGCGATGTCGGTGCTCGTCGCCGGGGCCGGCGTGCCGCCGGGACAGGTCATCGGCTCGACCGACGTGAAGGGCTACTACGCTTCGGACAGAATTTATTCGCCGGAGGATTTCGCCTGCTCGCTGTACACCAAGATGGGCATCGATCCGCACAAGATTCTTTACACCAATACCGGCCGCCCGTTTTCGATTGTCAACGGCGGCGCGCCGATCAAGGAGTTGTTCGGGTGAGTCGGCTTCATTCTGCCGCGGCGCTGGCAGCGCTTTCCTGTTTCTTTTCCGCCTCGCCAAGCGCTTTGGCCAAGCCGCCGGCGATCACCAGCATCTTTCCACCCGGCGGACAGCGCGGCTCTGACTTTGAACTCACCGCGGCCGATGCACCCGACCCTTGGCCAAGCGCCGCGTGGACGAGTCATCCCGGCATCCGGCTCGAACCGCTCAAGGACAGGAAGGGTGTTTACAACGCCAACGTGGCCGCCGACACGCCGCTGGGGCCGCACCTGGTTCGGTTTTACAATGCGGACGGCGCGTCGCAGCCCCGGATTTTTTTTGTCGGCCTGGCCGGGGAGACCGCCGAGGCGGAACCGAACGACAAACTCGACGCCGCGCAGTTTCTCGAGAACACGCCGGTGGTCGTCAACGGCCGCCTCGACAAGACCGGCGATGTTGATGCGTTCGCGTTCCGCGCCAACAAGGGCGACTGGATCGTGGCGCAGTGCCACGCCTACTCCCTCGATTCGCCGGTGGACGCCTTTCTGCATCTGCACGACGAACACGGCAGCAAGGTCGCCTTCGCGCCGGACACGCAAAACCTCGACCCGCTCCTTGCATGGCAGGCCAAGCGGACCGGCACGCACACGTTGACGTTTGCCGGGCTGGTGTTTCCGTTTAATGCCAGCGCCCGCTTCCACGGCAGTCCGCACACGGTGTACCGTATGACGATCAGCACCGGCCCGTTCGCCCGAAATACCTACCCGCTTGGCGTCGCGCGCGGCGTCAAGACGCCGGTGCATCTGGTCGGCTGGGGCTTTGAAAGGCAGCAGGCTGCCCAGGCCGCGATGGTGGACGCCGCACCGGTAGGCGACACCGCCTGGGTCGGGGCCAACGGCTTGGCCGCGCCGGTGCCGGTGCTGCTCGGGCACCTTCCCGGCCACCGGGAAACCGAGCCGAACGACTCCACCGAGACGGCCCTGACGATCGCTTGGCCAAGCGCGGTGCATGGGCGCATCGGCGAGGCGGACGACGAGGACCGGTTTGGTATCGTCGCGACCAAGGGCGACCGGCTGCGGCTGCGGCTGCGGGCCTCCGAGTTTAATTCCGCGCTCGACCCGGTGCTGCGCGTTGAGGATGCCACCGGGAAACAACTCGCCCGCGACGACGATTCCGGAGAGCGGCAGGATGCCAAACTCGACTGGACCGCGCCGGCCGACGGGACGTATCACCTCGCCGTCAGCGACCTGATCCGCTCCGGGGGTAGCGCCCATTTTTACAGGTTGGAAATCGACCGGGTCACTCCAAGCCTCAACGCCACCTTTACGCCGGACCGGCTCGTGGTGGAGGCCGGCAAAAGTGTTGAGGCGACCGTGACGATCAGCTTTACCGACGGCTTCAAGGGCAACCCTGCCGTTGTGGTACGCGGGCTGCCCGACGGTGTCAGCGCACAGATTCCCGCGACCGAAAAGGGCGGCGCGGTGAAGATCAAGCTGGTGGCCGACGACTCGGCCAAGCCGGCCAACGTCCCGCTGACCCTGCTCGTCGTGGAGCCGGGCACGACCGTGAACCACACGGCCACCGTTCCGATCGGCATGGACAAGGCCGGCGGCGAGCGGTTGATCAATGCGATCGACCATCTTTGGCTGACCGTCAAGGCCAAGCCGGAGCCACAAAAGGGGAACAAAAAGTAGCTAGGCCCGGCGCTTGGCTCTTTTTCGTTGAATTCACGCCGGGAGCCACTACGATGCCGGTCGCCGGGTCGGGATGTAGCGTAGCCTGGTTAGCGCGCCTGACTGGGGGTCAGGAGGTCGAGAGTTCGAATCTCTCCATCCCGACCACTTCTTTTCCTAGCTTTTCTTAACGTTTCCTAACGAACACATTCAAAACAAGTGCGCCCTGTACACCGCCTGTACACTTTGCTGATTTCAAGTGAGTGTAACCGAATGTAACTGAATGCTAGGGAACGTGAAACTACGGTTCTGACTTTTGGCAGAAGAAATGGCAGAAGCGAGGACGGCCCAAATTTGCGATCTGAAGAGGAGGCGTCCTGCCGAGTGTGATTGGCCAGTAATGATTTGACAGACCAACGATTTGTTGGATGCTGAACGGGATCATGCGTTTAAATATTCTTGTCATCGTCACAGGCAGTCTCATGCTCATCCTGTCAGGGTGGACAACCGTCACCGCACAGGTGGGTCGTGATTGGGGAATCCAAAGCAGGATTTACAACGACCCGGTCACCGGAGTAAAAATCAGGGAACTGACCAAGCCGCCTGCGGCCAGCGACAACCTGTATTATCATTTTTCAAATTTCACCGCAGATAATCGTCATCTGATTTTTGCCTGCAATCTCTCGGGAAGCACCCAGATTTTTCGGGTCGATGTGAATACCGGACGGTTGTTTCAACTGACCGAGGGTGACGGAATCAACAGCAGGGGCGCCTGCCCGGATCCCAACGTGGCGCGACGGGTTTACCACCTGCGCGGGCCGGAGGTGTTCGCCGTGGATATCATCGATTTCACGACCACCAAGGTCGGGGAAATTCCTCCACCCAGAATGGGCGGTTACCAACAGCCCACCCTCAGTGATGATGGACGGTGGATGGCTCTCATGAAAAAACGGGATGCTGCCAACTGGGAGATTGGCCTGCTCGACTTGAAGACCGGGAAATACAAAACGGTGATCACGCAGGGATTTCAAATCGGTCATGTTCAGCACAGCCCGACCGATCCAGTCATTTTTTACGTCTGGGAAACAGGTGGTTACGCACCGCAGCGAAGCTGGCTGGTTAATACCGACGGCACCGGCAACCGGCCGTTTTATGTCCGCACAAAACCCGATTCCTGGTTCACGCCGCTCAAGGAATGGGTCACCCATGAGGCGTGGATCAGGGACACCGGCGAGATGACCATGATCAATGATCGACAGGGCGTCATGGTTCTCAGCAAGGATGGCAAATCTCAAATGATTCGTGAAGGCCACTACTGGCATGCGGCGGCACGACCGGATGGAAAATATCTGGTGCTGGACGATTTTGAGGGACGCCTTTGGCTGATGGAGCGGGCCACCGGCAACATCCGCCTACTGGCTACCGGCTTGCGGGACAAGGTAAAAATTCACGCCCACGCCTCCTTTGATCGACTGGGGCGCTACGTTCAGTTTCACACCGGCAACACCCACGAGACAGTAGCCTTGATCGACCTTGAATCCCTGCCCCCGTTGAAATGGCGATGAGGACACAACTACTGGTGGTCTGCGTTTTCCTGAACGCCATTTTGCCGTGCGTACTGGGCGAGGAACCGGCGGCGGATGTCCGCAGACGGAGCGACCCGCCGGTCATCCGATCCTCGTGGGATGATTTGCTCGACGGCGTGAAGACGCCGGGTGATTGGAAACAACGCAAGGTGGGGAGTAGCGGGTTCTGACTTTTGGCAGAAGAAATGGCAGAAGCCAAAATTGAACCTTGCACTCAGTTACACTCGCCTTATTTTCGCCTTTGTTTACAGGGGTAAAATGAGGTGCAATTTTGGCAATTTTAGGTAGCGCAATGACTGGGGGTCAGGAGGTCGCGAGTTCGAATCTCGCCATCCCGACCATTTTCTTTTCTCCGCAAACGACACTTCCTTTTGGCCGTGAACGCCGACCGCATTGAGCATTTTCGTGAACGCCTCGAGTTCTTGGCCAAGGAGATCAAGTCTGATCTCGCCTCGAACAGCGACGACGCCGGCATCGTGGAACTGGACTCCTCCATCGGCCGGCTTTCCCGAATGGACGCAATGCAACACCAGCAGATGGCTCTCGAGTTGAAGCGGCGACGGGAGAACCAATTATTGCGTATTGAAAACGCATACAAGCGGATGGACGAGGGGCGGTACGGGGTTTGCGGGAAATGCAGGAAACCGATCGACGAGGCGCGGCTCGAGGTGTTCCCGGACGTGGTGACCTGTGTCTCCTGTTCGTAGGCGGGGCAGCACGGCTTTCGCCAATGAATTAATCGTATAATCCGCGTCTTGAAAAACGGGCAACGTGAAACTTGCCCATCACGCTGCCCTCATTCATACTCACGGCATGTACCGACTCGCCCTGTTCCTGATTGCCACGATGTCCGTCGCAGCCGCCGAGCACACGCTGCATTCGTTCCAGCGCCAGACGCTCTCCACGGAGTATTATTGCGAAGGGGCGGGGCTGGGCGATGTGTCGCGCGACGGCAGGCCGGATGTGGTTGCGGGGCCGTACTGGTACGCGGGGCCGAGTTTCGAGGCGAAGCACGAGATTTATCCTCCGAAACCGCAGAACCGAAATCGTTACGCGGACAATTTTTTCTCCTTCGTTTACGATTTTAACGGCGATGGCTGGGGAGATGTGTTGCGGATTGGTTTCCCCGGGACGCCGGCGTTGGTATTTGAAAACCCGAAGGGCAAACAGGGGCATTGGAAGCGGCACCAGGTTTTTGACTGGGTGAGCAACGAGTCGCCGACGCTGACCGATCTCGTCGGCGACGCTCGGCCGGAACTGGTTTGTACCCGGCGCGGGCAGTTTGGTTACGTGACAGTCGACTGGGAAAACCCGTTTGACGAATGGACCTTTCACGCGGTGTCCGGCGCGATTGCCTCGCAGCGGTTTGGACACGGCTTGGGTGTGGGCGACGTGAACGGCGACGGGCGGCAAGACATCATCCACAAGGGCGGCTGGTTCGAGCAACCGTCCACCGACAAGGAGACGTGGAGGGCGCGCAAGTTTACCTTCACCGCACGCGGCGGCGCGCAGATGTTCGCCTACGACGTGGACGGCGACGGCGACAACGACATCATCACCAGCCTCGCCGCGCACGAGTTTGGCCTTGCGTGGTTCGAGCAGATGAAAGCCGAGGGCGGTGGCATCACGTTTAAAAAACACCTCATCATGGGCAGTACCCGCCGCGAGAACAAATACGGCGTTGTCTTTAGCGAACTGCACGCGACAGGCCTGCACGACATGGACGGCGACGGGCTCAAGGACATCGTCACCGGCAAAACATACTGGTCGCATCACAAAAAATCGCCGCAATGGGATGCCGGCGCGGTGGTGTATTGGTTCCGACTCACGCGCGGCAAGGACGGCGTGGAGTTCGTGCCGCAACGCGCCGACACCGACTCCGGTCTTGGCCGGCAGGTCTCCATCGGTGACGTGACCGGTAACGGACTGCCGGACATCGTCTCCGCCGGGATGAAGGGCACTCACGTGCTGCGACATGCTTCGCGCATTGTGGCCGCCGCCGAGTTCGCCAAGGCGCAACCCAAGCGCTTCACACCGGCGCGCTTGGCCAAGGGCGTGTTACCCAAGGGCAAACTTGGCCAAGCGCTGAATCTTGATTTTGAAAAAGGAACGCTTGCCGACTGGACGGCCAAGGGAAAGGCTTGGGGCGGCCAACCGATCAAGGGCGAGATCGATGCCAATCGCAAGTTCGGCGAAGGCAAGGTGGCCAAGCCGCAGGGGGATTATTGGCTGGGCGGCTACGAGAAGCTGTTTGACGAGCCGACCGGCACGCTGACCAGCGCGGTGTTCGAGGTGACGCATCCGTTTGCGGCGTTCCGCATTGGCGGCGGCAGCCACGCGGAGACGCGCGTGGAGGTGGTGCGGGCGGACAGCCGGCAGGTGATTTTCAAGATCAGCGGCCAGGACAGCGAGACGATGCGGCCAACGGTGGTGGACCTTCGCGCGCACTCGGGTAAGTCGGTTTTCATTCGCGTCATCGACGAACACACCGGCGGCTGGGGCCACGTCAACTTTGACGACTTCCGCTTTTACGCCAAGCGCCCCCGCTTCGCCAATGCCGTGCAACCGCCCGAGCCGCAGGTTTTTGAAAAGCCGCTGCTTGAGGGCGCCGCCGCCGAGACCGCGGCGAAGGCGATGACGCTGCCTGCCGGCTTCCGCGCGATCGCCGCTGCCGTCGAGCCGGACGTGATGCAGCCGGTTGCCTTCACGCTCGATCATCGCGGTCGGATGTGGGTGGCCGAGGCGCACAGCTATCCGCGCCGCCAGCCGGAGGGCAGGGGGCGCGACCGCATTATCATTCTCGAGGACACAAACGGCGACCACAAGTTTGACAAACGCAAGGTGTTCGTCGAGGGACTGAACCTCGTCAGTGGACTGGAGGTCGGCTTCGGCGGCGTCTGGGTCGGGGCCGCGCCGTACCTGATGTTCATCCCCGACCGCGACGGCGACGACCAGCCGGACGCCAAGCCGGAAATCCTGCTCGACGGCTGGGGCTATCAGGACACGCACGAGACGATGAACAGTTTCATCTGGGGGCCGGACGGTTGGCTTTACGGCTGTCACGGCGTGTTCACCCACAGCAAGGTCGGCAAGCCGGGCACACCGGAGGCCAAGCGCGTGCCGTTCAACGCCGGCGTGTGGCGCTATCATCCCACGCGGCATATTTTTGAGGCGTTCGCGCACGGCACCAGCAACCCGTGGGGCGTTGACTTCGACGCGCACGGCCAGTGCTTCATCGAGGCCTGTGTGATCCCGCACTTTTTCCACATGATCCAGGGCGGACGCTATCAGCGGCAGGGCGGCCAGCATTTCAATCCGCACACCTACGACGACATCAAGACCATTGCTGACCACCTTCACTACGCCGGAAACATCCGCGACCACGCACATTGGGGCAAAACTCCCGGCGTCCCCAGTGCCACCGCTGAGGCTGGCGGCGGTCACGCCCATGCTGGTTTGATGATTTATCTCGGAGACAGTTGGCCTGCGAAGTATCGCGGCGCCGCCTTCATGAACAACATCCACGGCGCGCGCCTTAACATGGACATCCTCAAGCCAAGCGGCAGCGGCTACACCGCCAGCCACGGGCCGGACTTCGTGGAGTTCAACGACCGCTGGAGCCAAGTTATCAACCTCCGCTACGATCAGGATGGCAGCGTTTACCTCATCGACTGGTACGACAAAAACCAATGCCACCGCAACGACCCCGATGTTCACGACCGCTCGAACGGCCGCGTCTACAAGATCGTTTACGAAAACGAGGAACGGACACCGGTCAACCTGGCCAAGCTCGCCCCGGGCGCCTTGGCCAAGCTGCAGGCGTACCCCAACGAATGGCAGGCCCGCCACGCGCGCCGCGCCCTGCAGGAGCGCTTGGCCAAGCTGCGCCGCCAATGGTCACCCGTCTCGTCTGATACCGCGGAAAACGCAGCCGCCTGGCAGCAGACCCGAGACTCCGTCTTCGCCGAGGCGGATGCCATTTTGAAAACCCAGTTGGCGAAGGCCAGCCCCACGGCCAAGCGCCTGCGCGCCCTGTGGTGTCTGCACGTCATCGACGGCTTGGCCAAGCGCGATCTCCTTGCCCTGCTCAAGGATCGCGAACCGATGCTGCGCGCCTGGGCCGTCCAATTCCTCTGCGAAACCAGACAACCCAGCGTCGCGGCATTGGCCGAGTTCGCGCGCTTGGCCGCAGAGGATCCGTCCCCGGTCGTCCGCCTCTACCTTGCCGCAGCCATGCAACGTACCCCGGTAAATCAGCGCACCGACGTCCTCACTGCCCTCCTCGCCCACGCCGAGGACGCCACAGACCCGAACCTCCCTCACCTTTACTGGTACGCCGCCGAGCCGGTTGTGGCCGCCAACAAAACCACAGCAATCCAACTGTTGGCCAAGACCAAAATCCCCAAGATCCGCCAACACATCACCCGCCGGCTGGCATCCAAATAGTGAGAGTTGCTTTTTCAATTCTGCTACTGGTATCGATCAATCTTTGGGGTGCGAAAAGAAACCCGCAGCCGGTCATCGAGAAGCCGTTCGCGCCATTGGAGGCGGCGCGGACGATGCAGGTGCCGGAGGGGTTCAAGGTGACGCTTTTTGCCGGGGAGCCGGATATTCGGCAGCCGGTTGGGTTTTGCATTGATGACCGGGGACGGTTGTGGGTGGCGGAGGCGAATAATTATCCGGACAAGGAGGGAGGGAAGCGGGACCGGATTGTTATCCTGGAGGATACGGATGGGGATGGGCGGCACGATAAGCGCATCGTGTTTTACGACAAACTGGAATACGTGAGCGGGGTTGAGGTCGGGTTTGGCGGGGCGTGGGTAATGTCGATTCCGAATTTTTATTTCATCCCGGACGCGGATTACGATGGCGTGCCGGATGGGGAGCCGGTGGTGTTGCTCGACGGCTTTGGCACGCATGCCAACTCGCACACCATCGCCAACGGTTTTGCCTGGGGGCCGGACGGGTGGTTGTACGGCACGCACGGGATCACGAACTGGTCGCTGCCTGGCAAGCCGGGGACGCCGAAGACCAAGCGGCGGCGGTTCGAGGGCGGCGCGTGGCGGTATCATCCGGTGCGGCACGAGTGGGAGGCGTTCGCCACCGGCACGACCAACCCGTGGGGAGTAGACTGGAACGAGTACGGCCACGCCTTCGTGAGCAATTGCGTGAACCCACATTTGTTTCACGTCATTCAGGGCGCGCATTACGAGCCCGACCGCAACCGGCCGACAGGTCGGTTTGCCTACGAGCGCATCCCGACCATCGCGGATCATTTGCATTTCACGAATACCAAGACCATCCGCGCCGGCATCGGCACGCCGGAGGAGGACGTGGCAGGAGGCGGCCACGCCCACAGTGGCACGATGGTGTACCTCGGCGACAATTGGCCGGTCAAATATCGCGGCGATGTCTTTATGAACAACATCCACGGTCGCCGCATCAACCACGACCGCCTCTCGCGCAACGGCAGCGGCTACACCGCCAGCCACGCGCCGGACCTGATGCGCGCGGCTGACCCGTGGTTCGTGGGCGTGACGCTTGCCTATGGCCCCGATGGCGGTGTTTATGTCAGTGACTTCTCCGAAACCGGCGAATGCCATCACCGGCACAACACCCGCAAACAGACTGGCCGCATTTACAAGATCACCTACGGCAAGCCGAAGCCGTGGCGCGGTGACATCGGCAAGTTGGGTTCAGTGGAATTGGCCAAGTTGCAGTCACACTCCAACGAATGGTTTGTGCGCCACGCCCGCCGCGTGCTGCAGGAGCGCGCTGACTCAACGCTTGGCCAAGCGGCGATTCAATCGGAGCTCAACCGCCTGCTGTCCTCAAGCAGCGACACTATCCAACGGCTGCGGTCTCTGTGGGTGCTGCATGGTATCGGTGAATTGACGGCCAAGCGCTTGGCCGAATTGCTCCGTGATCCGGACGAACATCTGCGCGCGTGGGCGATCCAGTTGCTGTGCGAAAACAAGCGGCCAAGCGGAGCCGTGCTTGACGAGTTTCTGCGCCTGGCCAAGAGCGACGAGTCGCCCGTGATCCGCCTTTATTTGGCCAGCGCGATGCAGCGATTGCCCTTGGTCAAGCGCGTTCCCGTTCTCACGGCCCTGCTGGCCCGCGCGGAGGATGCCACCGACGCAAACCTCCCGCTCATGTATTGGTACGCCACTGAGCCGGTCGTGGCGGCGGACAACAAAGCGGCGGTGCAATTGCTCGCCGCCTGCAAACTCCCCAAGGTGCGCCAATTCATCACCCGCCGCATGGCGACAAAGGAGCGATGAGCCTTGCGAATTTGGCAGAATTATTTACCCTGCACCGATGAGCGGCAAGGAACAGGTGATGGAGGTCATCGACAAGGCGCCGGACGATGCGTCGTTTGAAGAGATCATCGAGACGCTGGAGTTGATGAAGGCCATTCGCGAAGGCAGGGATGCGATCGCGCGCGGCGAGGTTGTGCCTCATGAGGAGGTTGTGAAGATGGTGCCCAAATGGATTGCCGAATCATCTGGTCGAACCCTGCTCTCGAAGACCTGAATGGCATCGTCCGTTACATCGCCGAGGATAATCCCGAAGCCGCCGGCGCGATGGCCGATCGTATCCTTGGAAAAGTTGAGGTCTTGGCGCAACAGCCTGAGATGGGCGGAATGGTGCGGGCAGATTTATTTGCCAACACCCGCAAGCTCGTCGAGGGGCCGTACCTGATTTATTACGAATTCATTCCGAACGATCACCTTGTGGAAATCATTCGCATTCGCCACGGTACCCGAAAGCCACCCCTGATTTGAAACGTATTTTTACCATTTGCCTTGGGATGATTTTGTTCCTTTCGCAATCTGCGCGTGCGCAGGATGCGGATGCGATGAGTGCGTTGGTGGAATTGTTGATGGAGTCGGAGGACGCTGCGTTTCAATTGGACTTGCTGAAAGGCATCAGCGCGGCGTTGAAGGGACAGCGGGATGTGAGCGCGCCGAAGGGCTGGGATGCGGTGGCTCCGCGCCTGGCCAAGAGTTCAAACAAGGAGGTGCGGCGGTTGGCGGAGCAGTTGTCGCTGACCTTTGGGAGTAAAACATCGCTGGGCGCATTGCGACGAGTTTTGGTGGATAACAATGCAACGCTTTCCGACCGGCGGGAGGCGCTGGAGGCGCTGGTGGTGGCAAGGGACGCGAAATTGCCGGAGGTGCTGCGAGGATTGCTGCAAAATGTAGCGTTACGACGGGAGGCGTTGCGGGGTTTGGGAGCGTTTGAAGATGCAAAAACGCCGCCGGCAATTCTTGGGGTTTTCGCGAAGCTGAACACGGAGGGTAAGCGCGACGCGCTGACGACGCTGGCTTCGCGAGTGAGTTTTGCCAACGCGCTGATGGCGGCGGTGGTCCGTGGCACGGTGAAGGCAAACGAATTGCCGGCGGACATTGTGAGACAACTGCGCGCACATGGCGTTAAGGAAATCAATGTCCAACTCGACGAAATGTGGGGCGTGAGCCGCTCCAGCCCAGCGGAGAAGCTGGCGGAGATTGCGAAGTACAAAAAAATGCTCGAGACGAAAGGGGGCCGGCCCGAAAATCTGCCGCGCGGACGAGCGCTTTATCAGCGGACCTGTGGGCAGTGCCACAAGCTGTACGGCGAAGGCGGCGAAATTGGCCCGGACATCACCGGCTCAGATCGCAGCAACCTCGATTATCTGCTCACCAACATAATCGACCCCAACGCGGAGATCCCCAACGACTACCGCACGACGATTCTGCACACGAACGACAAGCGGATCTTGGTCGGCGTCATCCTACGCGATGAGGGGCAGTCGGTTACCATCGCCACACCTGCCGAGGTGGTGACGTTGGCCAAGCGCGACGTGGCGGCGGTTGAACCACAAGGTTTTTCGATGATGCCCGAAGGCCTCGTGCTGGCGTTGAAGGAGGATGAACTGCGCGACCTCGTGGCCTATCTGCGAGGCAGTCGGCAGGTGGCCTTGCCGGAAGAATCAGGAACGGAACAGTGATGGGCAGGATGTTCAGGATTGAGATAGAAAACTGTCGAGTTTCCCGGTGTCGGCGGCGAAACGGCGGATGCCTTCAGCCAGTTTCTCGGCGGGGTTGGCGTCCCGTGCAATGTGTCCCCCGCTTCCTCGGTTGATTCCTCAACCGGCTCGGCTTCCTCCACCGCATCGCCACTCGGCGATGTCTCCTCGGACCTTTCCTGTTCCTGTGGATTCANNGACTCGGCCAACATCTTGGTCANGTCCAGTTGATCCAAGGGACNNTCAAGTCCCACTAGTCCGGCTTCTTTAGGGAGGCTTTCCGTTGCCTCTGCTACGTCTTCTGCCATGCTTATTCCTGCAAGTTAGGATTCTTTCCCGGTTCAAAAAAACCGTGCCTGCAATAGACACAGTTCCGGCAATGGCGGCTAATTGGTGTTGGACGGTTATGGGTGGTCTGCTAGCGTTTGGCGCACATCAGGACTATGAAACTATTACTCACAACAATCGCCGCCGTGCTGGTTGTGGGGTGTGCTACAACGCAGTCGCCAGAACCGTTAACCGCCAAAGCACCAGACATCTCAATTCACGATGCTGCCCAGATAGGAAACATTGAAGCCATCAAACAACACCTAGTGGCCGGTGCGGAAGTGGACTTCAGAAATCAGCAGGGATTCACACCCTTGCATGTGGCGGCCCAGAAAGGCCATAATAAGGTAGCTGAACTGTTGATCGCCAAAGGGGCGAATGTAAACACAAGCGGTCGATTAATTGGCACGACTCCTTTGGACAGTGCAGCTCTGCTAGGCCACAAGGAGATGGTCGAATTGCTGATTGACAGTGGCGCGGACATTAATCCGCAGATCATAACAGGTGAGACTCCCTTGCAGCGTGCGGAGCAAAGAGGTCACAGCGCGATCGCGGAGATTCTACGAAAGCATGGCGGCAAGGCAGGTGAAGTGACCTTGCAATTGGCAATTCTCAAAGGTCAAAAGGATGTGGCAAAATCCCTGATAACAGGGGGGGCGGATGTGAATGCGAAGGGGTTGCTTGGCAGAACACCGCTAGACTGGGCCATCATAGGAGGCAAAAATGAATTGGCCGACCTCCTCCGCAAACACGGAGGCAAGACGGGTGAAGAATTAAAAGGCGGTGAACCAGTTCCCAAAGCTGCAACACCAGAACCACCGAAAGGCAAAGCGCCAGACATCTCAATTCACGATGCTGCCGAGTCAGGAAACATCGAAGCCGTTAAACAGCACTTGACCGCTGGTACGGATGTGAACCTGGGAGGTGGAGCGACTCCGTTGCATCCTGCAACTTATAGCGGCCACAAGGAAGTCGTTGAACTGCTGATCGGAAATGGTGCGAATGTAAATGCCAAGTCTAAAGGATGGACACCTCTTGACATAGCCATCGAATTTGAACACACCGAGATCGCCGACATCCTGCGTGAACACGGAGCCAAGACCGGTGTGAAGAATTGAAAGCTGAAGGCAAATGAAACACATACTAATCACAATCGCAGCGGTGCTCTTGGTGGGGTATGGTGAGTCGCTGTCTAGCAAAATTTAGTCCAAAACCCTTACCAATCACAACAAAGACAATGAATAGAATAATAGCTTGTATGTTTATTTGCTCGTTTGGAAATATTTGCGCTTATGGCCAAAGAGAAATTCTACTAGAAGGTTTTGAGGATAATATCGATAATGTCATACTTGCGACAAACGATGGTTCAAGAAGTGCTAACGGAAATGTTAAGCTGACTCACTTTAAAGTAACAGATGTAGAGGAGGTTTGGGTTACACAGGGTAAAAGGGCTTTGCAAATAGAGTTCTTGAACGATCAGAAATGGTGGGCGGTTGATTTTCTCATTTATCTGGATCCGGATGCTACTGCAGAACTACAGGCAGCATGGAATGTTGATCCGGAGTTAGGATTTAAACCGGAAGCTCGTTATGTTCTTAAATATGACATCACGTTTCCAGAAGCCGGAGTAGTGCATTGGATGAATCAAACAGTTAACAATCACTGGGAAGCTTCGCGAGAATTGAACACACCGCATAACAATGATGCTCCTGTGATAGCTGAAATCCCTCTTGATCTGATTGAGGGAGATCTTGTTGTCAACGATGATGGAACTGCCGCATTTCGTTTTATTCATAATGCAGACTGGCCTGATGGGAACGTCCCAAAATTTTACATCGACAACATACGCCTTGTCGACCAATGGGCCACGGATAAACCGCCGACAACCGTTGTCATCGAATCTTTTGAGAATAATATTGATGTAGTTACATCCCAGGGAGAACGTGTGAGTTTGGAACATTATAAGGCTGCTGATCTAGAGGATTTTAACGTGACCCATGGTTCTAAGAGTCTCAAAGTGGTTCTGGCTCAGCCTGAAGGTTATCGCACTGATTGGCATCTGGATCTTTCTGATTCTGAAACCCTAAAGGAACTACTTCAACTGCCTTTAGAAGAGCGTGCGCGCTACGTACTGCGTTTTGACATGGTTTTTCAGGAGCGACCACCTGAGGGATGGGGTGGCGGCAACTGGGGTTACAAGTTCTCCACTTCTTTTTCGCCGTCGGATACTGCGCGCACCCCTAATGATCGTTCCACTTATTCAGCGAATCTTGGTTTGGTTAATCTTGATCCTGATTCGCCTCGTATCACCTTCTATGGCAATGGTGGATACAGCGGCGAGGTGGTCGCCTATTTCGATAACTTTCGCATTCTTGATACCATGCAAGCGTCGGACATCGTTATTCATTCCAATAGAATAAACGGGGCAGGATTCAGCTTTGGTTGGAATTCAAATGTTGGCAGCATCTATCAGGTCGAACGCATGGAAACTCTAGATACCGTCTGGAAAGTTATCGCCGAAAACTATCCCGATGGTGGAGCACCCGGTGAGCAAATATCATTCACTGATGCAGATCTTTTAGGCACCGCTTTTTATCGTGTGGCTGAAACTCCAGCGCCGCCTCTATTCTTCGATGATTTTGAGTCCGGAGCAACGGGTTGGTCCACTTCTAACCTAGGTAATAGTGGCACCGAGTGGGAACTTGGCAAGCCAACCAATGGTCCGAGTGAGGCTCACAGCCCAACACGCGTTTATGGAACCGGCTTAGGCAAAGATTACGAGGACTATACGGACATTTATTTAGTTTCTCCGGTAATTGATCTTACCGGCTTGGACAATGCACGCCTTGAGTTCTGGAGTTACCGCGATTGTGAACCGGCGGTTGACGGTGAGTTGTACGATTGGTGCCAGATAATGATCCTGGATGAGGATGATGAATACTTGGTCGATGATCCCATCTGGCTTCGAGGTGGGGAGTCGAAGCAATGGCGTCTCGAGAAAAGTAAAATTCCAGTTGAGGCGCTTGGTCGAAAGATAAGGCTGGAATTCAACTTCTCTAGTGATAGCGAACAAGATAACGGTCCCCAGAGTGGGTGGTTCATCGATGACGTAGCCATTACAACGAAGTAGTTTCAAGCATCAGTTCTACAGTGTTAAGTTGGTCAAGAAGGCAGGCATATGAACGATAAATGACATTACAGGGTAACATCTCGACGAGCACACAAATTTGCTGCTAAATCCAATCACAGCCGGCAGTAACCCCATCCGGAAATACATTGCCAAGACAGGTGAAGAATTGAAAACTGAAGCAACGAAATGAAGGCCGAATCAAGACGGGCATTCACGCTCATTGAGTTACTTGTGGTCATCGCAATCATTGCAATTCTTGCGGGGTTGCTTTTGCCGGCTTTGGCCAGGGCAAAAAGCAAGGGTCAACACGCGGTCTGCCTCTCCAATCTTAAGCAAGTTGATCTGGCTTGGCTTCTTTATGCCGGGGATTTTGATGATAACCTGGTGTGGAATGACCTGACTTCAAACGGTAGCGGGTGGGTGCGCGGTATCATCGACTACAACCCCGGCAACCCACACAACACAAACCTCGAAGGCTTGATGGACCCGAAGTACGCCAAGTTGGCCCCTTACACCCAGTCGCCCGGTATCTACCGCTGTCCGGCAGATAAAAGCACGGTGAAAATTCGTGGAAAAAATGTGCCGCGCGTTCGGAGCGTATCACTTAGTCAGGCGATGAATTCACGGAACGACTGGCTCAGTTTCATCACGAAGCGACAGTATCACGTCTTCCGAAAACTCTCCGACATCAATGTGATGGGAACGTCAAACGCCTATAACTTCATCAACGAACATCCAGACAGCATCAACTTCGGTGATCTGGCTGTAGCGATGAATGACGGAGTCGCAAGCACCCGCATTTACATCATCGATTATCCAGCGAGCAACCACAACGGGGCAGGCACGATCTCTTTTGCTGACGGTCACGCGGAGCCTCACAAGTGGCTCGATGAACGCACGACGCCACCCGTGACGAACAAATCATTGCGGCTGGTTGTTCCCTCAGCTCACAATCAGGATATGGTCTACATGTCGAGCAAGGCCTCAGTTGCAAAGAAGCAACAGTAATTCTTTTCAAGAAATGAAACCTGAAGGAAAATGAAACATCTCCTGCCCATAACAGTTGCAGCCGTGGTGGTGCTTTCGTCCTGTGCGAGTCCTGTACCTGGACCGGGAGCGGGTACGCACGATGTGGTCATTCAAAACGGGACGGTTTACGACGGCAGCGGCGATGCTCCGTTTGCCGGGACGGTGGCGATTCGGGGTGACCGGATTTCGTACATCGGCCCGCCAGCGGCGTTGCGCGGCGGGACGGTGATCGATGCCAAAGGCTTGGCCGTGGCGCCGGGCTTCATCAACATGCTGAGTTGGACGGCCAACGCACTGCGGCGCGACGGCAAGTCGCAAAGCGACATTCGGCAGGGCGTCACGCTTGAAGTGCTCGGGGAGGGGTCGTCGCTTGGGCCGCTCAATGCCAAGATGCGCCGGCGCAAGGACGGGACGGACGTGCCGTGGACCACGCTTGGCCAAGGGCTGGAGCACCTCGTCGGCCTCGGCGTGTCGCCGAACATCGCGTCGTTCGTCGGAGCGACAACGCTGCGGATACACGAGGTCGGCTACGAAAACCGCCCGGCCACAGGGGCCGAGCTGGAGCGGATGCAGGCGTTGGCCCGGGCCGCGATGGAGGAGGGCGCGGTGGGCATCAGCACGGCGTTGATTTATGCCCCGGCCGACTACGCGCCGACGGAGGAACTGGTGAGCTTGGCCAAGGCGGTCGCGGAGTACGACGGGCTGTACATCACCCATATGCGCAGCGAGGGGTCGCAACTGCTGGAGGCGCTCGACGAGCTGTTCACCATCGCGCGTGAGGCCGGCATTCGGTCGGAGATTTATCACCTCAAGGCGTCGCGCCGGGGGAATTGGCACAAGCTCGACGAGTTGATCCGGCGCGTCGAGCAGGCGCAGAGGGACGGCCTGAAAATCACCGCCGACATGTACACGTACAACGCCAGCTCCACCGGCTTGACCGGCGTGATCCCGACGTGGGTGCAGGAGGGTGGGCACGAGGCGTGGATGAATCGCATGCGCGAACCGGAGGCGCGCCGGCGGCTGCTCGGCGATCTGCGCGAGCAACTCGCCCAACAGCCGCCGGAGGGAATCCTGATGGTCGGATTCAAGAACGAGGCATTGGGCAAACAATTCATGGGCAAAACTGTTGCCGAAGCGGCGCGCCTCCGGGGCCAGTCGCCGGAGGAGGCCATCATCGACCTCGTGCTTGAGGACGACAGCCGCATCCAGTGCGTTTACTTCAGCATGTCGATGGACAACATCCGCAAAAAAATCGCTCTGCCGTGGGTATCATTCTGCTCCGATGCCGCCTCGCTCGACCCGGCCAACGCCACCGGCATGACCC
Source organism: Verrucomicrobiales bacterium (assembly GCA_002686755.1). Lineage (GTDB taxonomy): Bacteria > Verrucomicrobiota > Verrucomicrobiia > Limisphaerales > UBA1096 > UBA1096. The sequence goes on along the minus strand of NYYJ01000079.1, from coordinate 9,682 downwards.
ATCCGCGCGCCTACGGCAGCTTCGCCCGCGTGCTGGGGAAATTCTCGCGCGATGAGAAAATCATCCCGCTGCGGGAGGCGATCCGACGGCTGACCTCCTTCCCGGCCGCCAACCTGAAAATCAGAAAGCGTGGCAGTTTGAAAACAGGTTACTTCGGCGACGTTGTCGTGTTCGATCCGGAGACCGTCACCGACCACGCGACCTTCCGGGAGCCTCACCAGTTTTCGACCGGCGTGATGCACGTCTACGTGAACGGCGTGCAGGTGTTAAAGGACGGTGAGCACACCGGCGCTACCCCCGGCCGCGTTGTCCGCGGCCCCGGCTGGAAAGGCCACATCGTGCCGTAGTCCACGAGGCCCTCCGCAAGATCACTCGATCAGACTTGATTAACCCGCAGGAGAGGCGTCATCCGAGTTTATATAAAAGATATACCGTCAAGGGGCCAATTGGTGTTGGACGGGTATAGGTACTCTGTTAGCGTCGGTTTCGCATCATCTTTTTTGAAATAAAATCATCGCCTGGGGAATACACATGAATCTGACAGTAGAGAATCGGTTGATGCCCGTTTTTTTTCGACACGGTTCGTGGTTGATTGCATGTGTGGCCTGTCTTTTTGTCTGGGCAGTCTCGGCCCGGGCTGCTGACGTTCGGTTTACGCGGTCTGATATTAAGGTTGCGGAGGGATTTGAGGTACGGCTTGCGGCGTCTCCGCCTTTGGTCGGGTATCCGATGATGGCGTGCCTTGATGATCGCGGGCGGCTGTACGTGGCGGAAAGCGACGGTCGCAACCTGACCACGCGACAGGCCATCGAGCGGGAGTTGCCCCGTTTTGTCAGGCGTCTGGTCGATGTGGACGGGGACGGGGTATACGACCAGAGCACGATATTCTCAGATCGGATGACCATGCCCGAGGGAGGACTGTGGCATGAAGGGGCACTTTATATTATCTCGGCGCCCTACCTGTGGCGGCTGGAGGATCTGGACGATGACGGGGTCGCTGATAAGCGTGAGAAAATCCTCGGAAGCATGGAGTTCGATGGACGGGCGAACCAGCACGGGCCGTACCTTGGTCCGAACGGGAGGCTTTATTTTACCGGCGGCCATTTCGGTTACGACCTCATAGGCACAGATGGAAGCCGCTCTGGGCATAGCCGGGCGGCCGGTGTTTTTTCCTGCTGGCCGGACGGGAGTGACGTCCGGGTGGAAGGACAGGGTGGAATCAACCCGGTTGACATCATTTTTACCGCGAACGGCGACATGCTATCCACCTGCGCGATCTTTGACAGCTTCGGCGGGAAGCGGCACGACGCCTTGATTCACTGGATGTGGGGTGGGCTCACGCAGCGGGTTTACGGCAGTCCGCTGGTGCCGGAGACGGGGTTACGCCTTCCGGCGGTCAGTCGCTGGGGGCAGGTGGCTCCGGCTGGTCTGGTGCGTTATCGCGGGCAATCGTTTGGTGCGGCCTATCGTGACACGCTGTTCGCCTGTCAGTTTAACACGCACAAGGTGGTTCACGTCCGGCTGGAACCGAAGGACGGAACCTTCGCGACGGTCGAAAGTGATTTTCTTTCATCCGAAAGCGTCGGGTTTCACCCGGCCGACATCCTCGAGGATGCCGACGGTTCCCTGCTGCTGCTGGACACCGGGGGGTGGCTGAGTTGGGGCTGTCCTTTCTCAAAGAACGCCAAGCCTGAAATCAAGGGCGCCATTTATCGCATCCAAAAAAAGGGAGGGTCAGTTCCGGATGATCCGCGGGGGTTGACAATCGATTGGGATTCGCTTGTGCCCGAGGAGTTGGTTGGCCTTCTGCGGGAGACGAGACCGGCTGTCAGGGACAGGGCAATGGATGCTCTCATCGGGCAGGGCGAAGTCGTGATGCATGAGGTGGAGAGTGCCTTTTTGAACTCGAGCGATGCGTCCTTCAGGAAGCGATGCCTCTGGCTGGTATCCAGACTGGGGGGCGGCCGCGCCTTGGGGTTGCTGCGGGAGGCGTTGACCGATTCCGATCCCGGCGTGCGCCAGGTCGCCGCCCGTTCGCTCGGGCGATTGAAGGATGAATCTGCGGTTAAGAAACTAACTGGGCTTCTCGATGACTCGAGTCCATTTGTCCAGGCTGCAGCGGCAACGGCGATCGGGCAATTAAAGGGCGAGACTGCGATCCCGGCGTTGTTCGAGAACCTGAACGCAGGCGGTTCACAGCACACGCGTCATGCTTTCGTGTATGCGCTTATTGAAATTGGGGATTCGCCCCGCGTGAGTGCCTATCTAGCGGACGGCTCTCATCCGCACCGGCAGCGCATCGCCCTCAGGGTGCTGGACGAACTCGGTGGTGAGTTGGATGCCGCGGAGGTTGTACCGCTATTGCGATCCCCGGACATCCATGTTCGTCAGGAGGCGCGCCGGGTGATTTCCGGGCGCAAGGAGTTGAAAGAGGAAATGGTACGACTATTCCGTGAGTTGATTGCCGAAGATGACGTTAGGGAGGCGAATGGGCATTTGATCGAGGAGATCGTGATGGCCAATGCGCAGGATGCCGCATTTCAGTCGGTCCTGATCGAGACCCTGAAAACCGGGGGAGTGAAAACTGAAAACCGGGCTCAGGTATTGGCTGCCCTGAGTTTTCTGGATGACCTTCCCGGGCCGCTTCGCGACGGGGTCCTGCTCGGATTAAACAGCGGGGTGTCAGAATTGAAAGAGGAGGCATTGAACATCGCCCAGCGATTCAAAATGAGTCCGCCCATTTTGGACGCCGTTTCATCGCTCGCAAAAAATGAAAATGAACAGGCTGCGTCGCGCGCGAGTGCCATTCAGGTTCTCGTAAATCACCAGAAACCACTGCCCGACACCTCGCTCGCCTTCCTGTCGGATCTCGTCACCGATGAAAATGCCCCGGTTCTGCTGGGCCGCCAGGCCGCCCAGGCGCTTGGCTCACTGCGACTTCAATCGCTTGGGAAACCCCAATCGGATTTGTTGATCCGAGCCGTGGCCAAGGCGCGCTCAGTTCATCTGCCGAATCTGGTCAGGCCTTTCGCACAAAGGCACGATCCAAAGGCATCCGGCGATGAAGACTTGACCAAGATAGCGTGGGTTCAAATCGGAAATGATCTGGCTGCGGCGTTGGAAAACAATCCCGGCCTTGCCCTGCTCCAAGCCGGCCAGCGGGAGGCGATCATCAAGGCGTTTACCGAAGAGGACGCAGGTGCCCATGCGGCGTTGACAGCCGTGTTGAGAAAGAAATCCCCCGGGCGGCCGGAGCAGCAGGCTGCAATCAAGTCGCTACTGGACGGCCTGACCGACGGCAATGCCTCACGCGGCCGCGTGCTGTTTCATGATCAACGGGTGTCGTGTGGCGCCTGCCATCGCATCCAGGGTCAGGGTGGGCAGTTGGGTCCGAACCTGACCCGGATCGGTAGTATTCGGCAACCGCGCGACCTGATTGAAGCCGTGCTATTCCCGAGTGCGACGGTTGTCAACGGCTATGAGCATTATGTGCTGGAGACGGACGAAGGAGGGGTGCATGGCGGCCTCATTCAACGTGAAACCAAGGATGCCATCTACCTGAAAAATGCGAATATGAGGAACGTCAGAGTTTCACGGAGTCAAATCCGCGGGGTCACGACGTCTCCGGTTTCGGTGATGCCGGGCGGACTCGACCAGCTATTGTCTCGGCAGGAATTGCTGGACCTGATCGCCTTCCTCCAGACTTGCCGGTAACTCTAATACTGTGAAAAAACCAATCTCGGGAATCGCACTGATGCTGTTGTTCGTGCTGAAGGCTGAACAGGCTCCTGCCTCCGAACGCGCCTTAAGAGAAGAAGTGTCCGCTTTCTCAATTGTCTCTTCTGAAAGTACTTATTATGCGAACAACAAGAACAAAGGAGATTTAACTGCCAAAACAAAGATACGATTTGCAACCTACAACGTTTTGTTTGGTCTGTGGGCCAAGCCGGAATCTGTAGGGAAAATGTTTAAACCGTATAACTTGGATGTGATTTGTTTCAACGAGGTGCCTCACGGCAACTGGACATTGCGTGTTGGCAGGGAGTTGGGGATGAAACATGCGCACGTAGGTAAAGTTTCGTCTGCGAATCACAAGGATAAATACAAATCGATATTAAGTCGGTTTCCATTGTTTGATAAGGGTGAAGTTGTGTTTAATTCGAAAGGGTGGAAGCCTGCATCCGTGGTGACTGCAAGGACAAACATAAAGGGTGTGCCACTGACACTTTACTCGACTCATATACCTGGACAACCAGTTGTTGAAAAATCTGCGGCATCTTTCATTGCAAAAAATATGCTTAGCGATTCAGTTAATGAAAACCTTTTTGTTTTGGGAGATTTTAATAATCTCCTATATGGAGGTGCTCTTAAAGCCTTCAAGGAAGCTGGGATGAAATCAATTTGGCATGGGCTTTCGATTGATACGGCCAATATTAGCACCCATAGGCATATTGAGTCTGGTAATGAATCAGGAGTGATCGATCACATTTTTTATCGAAGTAAAGAATTCAAAGTGCAGGTTACAAATGGTGGTATAATCGAAACAGCATTTAATTCTGCAGAAGAGGAGATTGATATGAGCCGGTATAAAAAAGAATGGCTTAAATATGGAAAGCCGTTATCAGACCATCGACCTATCTGGGCTGAATTTACCTTTATTCATGATTGAAACAAAATCTAATCAATTTTTTGGTCTCTTTTCAGGAAGAACTTAAAAAATTTAATCTAGATTCATGATGATCAGGGCCTTAATGACTTTAATATGTTTTGTTGCAGGAGGTTTTTTGGGTTTCTTCTTGTACTCCTGCGGAGTCGCTTATCTGATTGAACATAACTTGCCGAATTCTGAAATTGCCAAGGGGTTTATTGAAAATTTTAGGATGATCATTTTAATCGGGTCTCTTCGAATAGGAGAACTTGAGGAATATTTCACTCCAACTTTAATTTGTTTAATTTTTGCTATTATAGCCGCGAGTATTCCGTTTTTTTGGAAGCGTAATAAGCTATAGATTGTTTTTAGTTCAAATGCTTATGTAATTCTCCGTCTTTCATGATGAGCCGGAGGTTTTCGCGCCTTAAAAGCAACTTTGTGTCTGCCAGAGGATTGCCATCGACCAGCAGTAGGTCGGCTAGGAAACCCTCCTTAATTTGGCCCAATTTATTTGGGATGTCCATGGCTGCGCCACCGTGTTGGGTCATTGTGAGTATGGACTCCATTGGAGTCATGCCGCAGTGCTTGATGAAATGGTCAAGATCGCGGGCGTTTTGTCCGTGCGGTGTGATCATGAAACCGTAATCACCTCCGCCGAGAATGCGGACTTTACGCTTCATCAAAGCCTGAATGCCAGCTACGGCACTGTCGAGTTCCTCGCGGAACCCCATCGCCTGAACCTGCTCCTCTGTAAACCAGTCGGATCCCTCGAAGGCGGCGATCGCCGTGAAGCCGATGTTGGGGCTGACAAACAGCCAGTCCTTGTTGGCCTCGATCATATCAAGCGCTTCCTCGTCGGCGTAGTTGGCGTGGTATATTACATTGATGCCGTGCCGGACGCAGAGTTTGACCGACTCCGCGCTGCGGGCGTGGGCGCTGAGTCGTTTGCCGTGTGCGTGGGCCACCTCGGCGGCTGCGGCGACCTCGGCCTCGCTCATGATGGTGGTCTCCGAGCCGGCATGCGGCACGAATGAATCGCCCGAAATCACTAGTTTGATGATGTCCACCCCCTCGCGGATCAGTTCGCGGGTCAACCGTCGGTACTCCTCCGGGCCATCGGCCATCAGTGCCATGGAATCGACCTTCGGCATGTGCAGGGTCCGCATGTCGCCGAGGCCGCCGGTGACGGTCAACCAGGGGGTGGCCGCGAGCAGTCTCGGGCCGGGGATCTCACCTTTGTTGATGGCGTTGCGGATGACCACGTCGAGCCGTGGCTTGGCCGAGGCGGCGCTGATGCAACTGGTGATACCGTGGTCGAGATAAAGCCGGGCGTTGTGCATAGTCAGCAGCGTGTGCTCTTCGGGAGGGATGCGGCCTAGCGCCGCGAGGTCGTCCGTGTTGTTGATGCTCAGGTGCGCGTGAGACTCGACCAGCCCGGGCATGAGCGTCATGCGGCCTTCGCCGTCGTGTACCTCCGCGCCTTCACGGTCGAGCGATTCGCCGTCGCGGGCGATGGCAGTGATCTTGTTGCCCTCCACCCGAACCTCGCCGGCGAACGGTTCTCCGCCGGTGCAGTCGAGTACGTTGACATTGGAGAATAGGTGTTGGCTCATTGTTGATCCCCCTGTGCCGAACGCAGTTCGTTCAGCATCTGCCTGGCTGCACCGCCGAGGTGCAGCGTGTCGACCCCGGCAAGGATGAGATTGTACCCCTTCTGCTGATAGGGTCGAACCGCCTCCGCGCTGACGCCGAAGTATCCAATGGCGATCCCGGCGGATTGGCAGGCCTGATGAATCCGGTCGATGGCATCGGTGACCTCGGGGTCGTTGATCTGTCCCATCTTACCCATGCTCGCCGAGAGGTCGTACGGGCCGAGCATGATGCCGTCCAGCCCGTCTATCTGCACGATCGACTCGATGCAGTTGACCGCGTCGATGTGTTCCGCCTGCACCAGCACAGTCACCGAGTCGTTGGCGGTCTCCATGTACTCGGCGAAGCGCATGCCGTAGCCGTGCGCGCGGCCAAGCCCGACCCCACGACTGCCCTCCGGCGAGTAGCGTGCGTAGGAGACGATGTCCCGCGCGTGTTCCACTGAGTTGACCTGCGGCGCGATGATGCCGGCCGCGCCGAGGTCGAGCACCTTCTTGACCGGCATCTCCTCGGCGGCCGCAAGCCTCACCACGCAGGCGACTTTATCGCCGACCGCTTGGATGATGTCTTGAATGTCTCCGTAGCCCAGCGCGCTGTGCTCGGCATCGAGGAACAGCCAGTCGAAACCAAGGTCGGCGAGAATTTCCGCCGTGGCCGCCGTGGGAAGCGTCACCATCGTGCCAAGCAGGGTTTTGCGGCTTTTGAGTTGTTGTCTGAAATTCATTGTCAGTGCGGACCGCGCTTCGCCAAGCGCTTGGCCGAGCGGAGGGTTTCAGGATTGCTTTTGCGTGGCGCCAACCTGCCCGGAATAACGGCCCAGGTTCAAGCCTTAACAGCTTGGCCAAGCGCTTTTCATTCGACGCCGAACCACGTGGAGCACAGCCAAGTAGTTGTCGCACGGCGGTAGCGGTGCAATATCGGGTCAGGCCTGGCGGATGATTGGGCTGCCGTTTTCGAGGACGAGAGAGGTGCGCTTGGTCACCTTGCCGTCGGGCGTGGTCACCTTGTCGACCACCATGTAGTCGCTCGTCCATGTCTTTTGAGTGAGCGTGCAGCGGACGTAGCCGCGCTGGCGGTTGTGAAACTTGATGAACGGGTTGTCGGACAAAAGTTTGTCGTGTCCACTGAACCGATCCTCGCCGTCTCCGCCGCTGGCAATGGAGGTGCCGACGATCTCTGTGGCAACGACGGGCGAATCCATTTTGCGGTCATCGACGCGCAGTTCATTGGCCCAGTTCATGTGGTTGTCGCCGGTGAGTACAACCGGGTTGTTGATCTTTCGGTCGGCCATGAAGCGAATCAGGTCCATCCGCTCGTGAGTGTAGCCGGGCCACTGGTCCATTGAGTAGGCCATGGGAACGTCGCCGCTGGGCATGCCGACCATGCCCATCATCACCTGCTGCGCGACGATGTTCCAAGTACCGCGGGACTCGATGAGCGTCTGCTTGAGCCAGTTGCGCTGCTTGGCCCCGAGCATGGTGGTCTCCGGATTGAGCGCGGCCTCGTTGAGCGGTGAACGTACGTCGTTGTTGGGCTGGTCGCTGCGGTACTGGCGTCCGTCAAGTACGGTGAATTCCGCCAGTTGGCCGAATGCTCCTCTGCGGTATAGCTGCAAATCCGGTCCGGCGGGGAGGGAGGTGCGGCGCAGCGGCATGTTCTCGTAATAAGCCTGATACGCGGCGGCACGCCTGATGAGAAAATCGACCGGCTTGACATTCTTTTGTTCGGAGATTTCATCAGCGCAATTGTTATCCACCTCGTGGTCGTCCCATGTCACGAACCACGGGCAGCGTGCGTGCATTTTTTGCAGGGACGCATCCATCTTGTACTGGGCGTGGCGGACGCGGTATTCGGAGAGCGTCACAATCTCCTTGCCGTGGTGCTTGCGAATGTTCCCCTGGTTGCCGGCAATGTACTCGTAAATGTAGTCGCCAAGGTGGAACACGAGGTCGAGTTCGTCCTGCGCCATCTGCTCATACGCGGTGTAGTAGCCCTGCTCGAGGCTTTGGCACGAGGCGAAGGCAAACGACATTTGCCTAGGTTTGGTCAAGCGCCTAGGCAGTGTGCGCGTGCGGCCGATCGCACTCTCTTCACCATTGACGCTGAAGCGGTACCAATACCACGTGTCCGGCTTTAGCTGGGGGACAGTCACGTGTACCGAGTGGCCCAGCTGCGGCGTGGCGAGCTGCTGGCCGGCAGCCGCGATATTTTTCATACCGTCATCAGTCGCGACCTGCCATTTCACCGGCACGGCGGCGTTGGGCATACCGCCGGTGGGATCGAGCGGCTTGGGCGCCAGTCGTGTCCAGATCACGACGCTGTTGCTGTCCGGATCGCCGGAGGCCACGCCCAGCGAAAACGGGTTGCTGGCGAACTTCATCCGGCGGTTGATGTTGGCTGCCTGGCCAAGCGTTGGAATGCCGTAGAGTGCGGCGGCGTAGGCGAGGAACAAGCGGCGGCTGACACCGCCCTCGTGTCGTGCAGCCTTCAGGAATTGAGTTTTGTGGAACAACATATTGCCAAAAAGTGCGGCCAAAAAGTCTGTGCCTCGCGATGGTTTTTCAAGCCTTTTGCCTTTGGCCGCCCCGCTTGGCCAAGCGTATGCCAACTCAACACATTTTTCCATCGGGAGAAAAGGATTCATAAAAGGATTGACGAGAAAATTAATCAGTCGATAGGTTTTCTNCCGTTCGGACTTTGTNAAATAAACNAGTCGGTATTTTNTGACTCTCTGAATTGNCCCCTTTTTTACTTAAGNAATAGGCTCCTCTTCNGATANAAAAAAAGGGATGGAGAATTTCACTCAATACCGGCCAAGTGGATCNGCGAATTTCTCATCGACGACTAAACGCTTGGCCAANCGATGAGNATTGACCCGGCGGCCCGGCGATGAAACGGTTTTGCCGGCTCATGAAGGCGTTTTTGATTTTGTATCGTTTGGGGATTGCAAGTGCGCTGCTTGGNATGGCGTTGCCGTTGGCCAAGGCGGCGGAGGCGGCGAAGGTGGCGAAGGTGGCGAAGGTTGCGAAGGTGGAGCGGCCGAACTTCATCATTATTTTCTGCGACGACCTGGGGTACGCGGACATCGGGCCGTTNGGCTCGGANAAGCATCGCACGCCCCACCTCGACCGNATGGCGGCGGAGGGGCGCANNNTCACCAGTTTNTACGTGACGAGCGGNGTCTGCNCGCCNTCGCGTTCGTCGNTGATGACCGGCTGCTATCCCAAGCGGGTNGGCCTGCANGTNAACGANAANGGGNNGGGCGTNCTNTTTCCCGGCAACCAGCGTGGCCTCAATCCCAGCGAGATCACCGTCGCCGAGGTGCTCAAGGCGCGCGGCTACGCCACCGGCATCGTCGGCAAATGGCATCTCGGCGACCAG
>NYYJ01000078.1 GCA_002686755.1 Verrucomicrobiales bacterium | reverse complement strand
ACGCAACATGATGCTCGCCACCGTGCCGAGGATCGAGAAAAGCACCACGAGGGTGATGAAGCCGGCCACCACCGGCACGGCACGGTTCCAGAAAGGGTGCGTATCGATCGACCACCACTTGTCGCCCATCCACTGGAAAGCCATCGGGCCGAAAGAAGCCGCAACGTTCACGGCCAAAAAGACGCCGATCAGAGTAACCAACGCGTTGACCCCACCCTTAAAATAACACTCAAGTGCAAGGATCAGGAAAATCAGGCCGATGAGCAGATAAATCCACATGGCGGCGAAAGCTATACCCCGTTCCCCAAAAAATCACGCGGTTTTTTGCGGAAAAATCGGCTAATCCAGCTCCTTGAAAAAGTCCCGAGCCGTCTCGCAGGTCGCCTCGGAGAGCGCCTCCAGCCCTACTCCGAGCGTCTCGGCGACCACTTGGCTGATCTCGCGCACGTGGGCCGGTTCACACCGTTTGCCCCGGAACGGTACCGGCGCGAGGAATGGCGCATCGGTCTCCAGCATCAGCCTGTCCAGCGGCACCGAAGCCAGCGTCTCGCGCACTTCCGCCGCATTCTTGTAGGTGCAAATGCCGGTAAAACTGACCAGCGACCCCAGCTCGATCACCCGTCGGGCCTCTGCCGAGTCGTTCACGAAACAGTGGAACACCCCCCGGACTCGATCCGCAAACGGCTCGAACACCTCGAGGCACGGCTCGAACGCCGCCCGCTGGTGCACGACCACGTTCAGGCCAAGCGCAGCCGCCACCTCGAGCTGCTGCCGAAACAGCGCGGCCTGCCGGGCCTTGAACGCCTCATCCTCCGCCGCCGATCCACCGCGTGTGCTCGGCAGTCGGTAATGGTCAATGCCGATCTCGCCGATGGCCACCACCTTGGGCTGCTTGGCCAAGCGCTCGAGATCGGCAGTCACATCGTCCGCCGCGGCGAGGCAGTCATTGGGATGCCACCCCACCGCGGCAAACACGCCATCGAGGCGCTTGGCCAAGCCGATCGCCCGCAGGCTGCTCTCCCGCTCCGTNCCGATGGTGACGATGCGCGAGATGCCGGCATCGGCGGCGCGCCGCACCACGGCATCTTCCTCACCCCGGAAATCAGGGAAGTCCAAATGGGCGTGTGTGTCGTAAAACTCCGGCATCGCTTGGCCAAGCGCTGGCCCGGCCAATGTAGCGGCTCCCCTCCGGTTTGTCATTTTCCTTCAAATCGGCCGGGCGTGTGCTAATGTTTGGACAGCGGTTGACACGACGCCGGAGAATAAAACAATGAGTGGCCCCACATCTCCCGAGGAATTTCAGAAACAGATGCAGGAATTCCTGCAGAAGCAGTTTAAGGGCTTCGGTGCGCCTGGCTTCGCCGGGGCCGCGCCGTCCGGGACGGACACCGAGCCGGAGCCGGAGCCGAAGCGGGACGCGTTCGAGTTCNCCCACAAGCCGCGTGACGTCAAGGCACACCTCGACCGGTTCGTCATCAAGCAGGAGGAGGCCAAGAAGGTGTTGAGTGTGGCGTTGTGTGACCATTACAACGCCGTGCGGCAGGCCTTTGAAGGGGAGGAACAGGGCCATTACACGAAGCAAAACGTGATGCTCATCGGCCCGACCGGCGTCGGCAAAACCTACCTGATCCGCAGCATCGCCGAGCTGATCGGCGTGCCGTTCGTCAAGGCCGACGCGACCAAGTTCTCCGAAACCGGCTACGTCGGCGGCGACGTCGAGGATCTCGTCCGCGACCTCGTCCGGCAGGCCGACGGCGACGTCGAGCGCGCCCGCTACGGCATCATTTATATCGACGAGATCGACAAGATCGCCTCGGCCTCGGAGCAGCACGGCGGCCGCGACGTCAGCGGCCATGGCGTGCAGACCACCCTGCTCAAATTGATGGAGGAAACCGAGGTACCGGCCCGTTCGCAGCACGACATGGCCGGCCAGATCCAGGCGATGATGGAGGGCATGCGCGGCGGCAAGAAGGAGGGCGACACGATCAACACGCGACACATTCTGTTCGTCGTCAGCGGCGCGTTCGCCCACCTCGACAAGATCGTCGGGCGGCGACTGAAGGAGTCGGCCATCGGCTTTGCCGCCAACTCGCAGGAGGAGGTCGAGGGCGGGCGGATTCTGGAGCACGCGAAGACACCTGACTTCATCAAGTTTGGCTTCGAGCCGGAGTTCATCGGGCGTCTGCCGGTGCGCGTCGTCTGCCACCCGCTCTCGGTCGATGACCTCGAGCAGATTTTAAAGACCAGCGAGGGGAGCATCATCCGCCAGTACAAGCAGTCGTTCGCCGCCTACGGCATCAGCGCCCGGTTCGATGACAACGGCCTGCGGCGCATCGCCGAGTTGGCGATCGACGAGCAGACCGGCGCGCGCGGCCTGATGACCGTCTGCGAAAAAATCTTCCGAGACCTGAAGTTTGAGCTACCCAGCTCGCGCGTGCGGGAGTTCGCCGTCGATGACGCACTGGTCGATGATCCAAAGACCGTGCTGCAAACGCTGCTTGAGAACGCGCCCGAGCAGGAGGCGGCCGAGGTGGACGAGACGCTGCAACAGTTCGCCGACGCATTCACCGAACAGCACGGTTTGACCATTGCCTTCACGGTGAATGCACGCAAACGGCTGGCCCGCCTGGCCGGGGAGTCCTCCCTCTCGGTGTATGACTTTTGCAAGTCCCACTTCCGCGACCTGCATTTCGGCCTGAAGCTGATCTCCGGCAACACGGGAACGACGGAATTCGAACTGGACGAGTCGTTTGCCGAGGATCCGGACACCGCCCTGAGCGAACGCGTGGTTGCCAGCTACAAAAGCAAGAAGGCGTAATTTCGGATTTCTGCTCCCCGATTGGCCAAGCGCGTCGTGGCCGCCAAAGCTTAATACGTTGCCCGACCACCGGAGATGTCGAACACGGCCCCGGTGCTGAACGACACCTCGTCCGACGAAAGCCAGGCGATCAGCGCCGCCACCTCCTCCGCCTGGCCAACGCGGCCCATTGGGATTTTCGACACCATGTANTCGATGTGCGCNTGGGTNCATTGCTCGAGNATNTCCGTCTCNATCACNGCNGGNGTNATGCANTTNACCCGGATGTTNGTGTCNGCNAGTTCCTTGCCNAGCGACTTGGTCAGGCCGATCACACCGGCCTTGGCGGCGCTGTAGTGGGACGCCGTCGGGTTCCCCTCCTTGCCTGCGATCGAGGCGACGTTGACGATGCGCCCCCACCCCACCTCGAGCATCCCCGGCACAAATGCCCGGCAGCAGAGGAACACGCCATACAGGTCGATGTCCATCACGTCGCGCCACTCTTCCGGCGTGCATTCCCAAAGCATCTTGTTGACGCCCGCGATGCCGGCGTTGTTAACGAGGATGTCGATTTGGCCGTGTCGGCCAAGCGCTTGGCCAGCCGCAGCTTCAACTGACTCCGGCTTGGCCAACTCGACGAGGTCGCTCGTCACCTCGCCATCATCAGCCAACCGGGCCTTGGCAGCGTCGACCGCAGCAGCATCACGATCCCAGAGCACGCATCGCGCGCCTTCGCGCAACAGGCGCTTCGCTGTTGCAAGGCCGATCCCCCGGGCACCGCCGGTCACCAAAGCTGTTTTCCCTTGTAAATTCATCTGAAGCCGCAGCGGGGATACGGTGCAGCAACTGGAAAATCAATCGAAATTACCGGTGATCAAATTGGCAAGTTGCTGGATCACTCGCGGATAGGGGTAGTCGCGGTCCTGAAGGCGGTGGCGCAACCGGACACGCTGGGCGGCAAACTCGGCCTCGGCCTGAGCCTCCGCCCAAGCCCAATCCACCGTCCCGCGGAACGGAGGCAGCCGGTTTCCATCGCCAGAATGTTCGTTCGACACACGCATGACTGCAGACGCAAAATGCGCCATTTGGGTGTGACACCTCCGTGTGTCGAAGACCGGCAAGCCACTGGGTGGCAACCAGTTAACCGGCTTGAGAAACAACCGGCGGAGCAGGAATGCAAATCCCTTCGATTCGCTCCAACGTATAACTCGGCAATGTGAGCCATTTCTTTAGAAAAAAGTCTACTTTCCCGGCGCTTCCGGCGGGATCATCCCGTTACCCTTTAAAATATAGTGGTAAAGGGCCTCGATCTGCCGATCCGCATCACCATCCAGCACGTCAAAAAGGGCGCTTCGGCCCTGGTTGAAATAGGCCGGCATCTTGGTTTGGGGGTCGATCCGGAGCGGGTTGCGCATCCAGCGCCGATAAAACTCCGGCAACAACCGGTCGCCGATCTTGGCGAGGTTGATCCCCTGTGCGTCAAACACCTGCGCCGGTTTCAGCGGCCCGATGGCGTGGCAGCTGAAACAGAAAAAACCGCCGTTCGCCGAGACCAACTTACGGCCAATCTTCGCTTTCTCCGGTTCGACCTGTGGTTCCTCCTGGGTCACTGGCGGATGCCCGTTTAGCATGGCCAAGCCTTTGGCCAAGCCGCTGGCACGGGCCGGAAATGCCGGCATGCGCGAGTGCAGCCACGGCCTCGGCCGCTCACCCAGCCTGCCGCTCAACAATTTCTCTGCCCAGCCCGGCTTGAGCTTGCCGCCCAGCACATCGACCGGAGGCACGCTCGCCATCTGGCCGTGGCAGTTGTGGCAGTTCGAGTCGGCGGTCTGCCGCAGGGCGAACTCCGCGAGGCTCGCCTGGCCAAGCGATGCCCTGCCCGAACCCAAAAACTGCCGCAACGCCAAGCGCTCCTCCGGCGCAAAACCGAACTGCACAGCGGACGCTTCCGCCGACTCCGCGAGACAGCCCTTGGCCAAGTCCGACATCGCCGCTACTGAAAACGAGTTTTCAAGATTCAGCGAATGGCAGTTCAAACATCCCTGCGAGGCGATCAGTTTTTTACCCGCAGCGATCAGCGAGGCATCAGACGCCGACGGCGCCCCCTTGGCCGGGGTGGCCACTGAAAAAAGATAAGCCGCGAGCGAATTTGCCTCCGCTTGGCTCAGCGCAAAGTTTGGCATGCGAATCCACTCGTAATGCGCCTGCGGATTTTGCAGAAACGCCGACAGCGCCTCCGCTTGGCCAAATTTCCGCCGCGCTTGGCCAAGCGCCAGCTTGCCCGCCTCCAACGGTTTCTCCGCGAGCGTGTGGCANGCCGTACAGTTCAACTGCTTGTACAGCGCTTGGCCAGCCGAGATGGTGTCGGCATCTACCTGCACAGGCTCGGTCAGTTGCCCGCTTTTCAGCGAACCGAGATAGGCGGCGATCGCCCGGGCGTCCGCCTCGGCGGTCCCTCCGTGCAGCATCGCCGGCATCTTCGCGCTTGGCCTCATTTTTTTCGGGTTCAGCACCCAGTCGGCCATCCAGTCGGTTCCCCGCCGAGAGCCGATCCGCTCAAACGCCGGCGCGTCCATAGCCAGTTCCGGCATGCCCTTCCCCGGTGCGTCAGTGGCGTGGCAGTTGAAACAACGATGCTCCGCCGCCAACTGCCGCCCACGCCGCAACGCCGCGCCTTCGGCCAATTTTTCGTCCGGCGCATGCTTCAGGTACTTCGGCGGGATTGGCTCGTTGCCGTAGTCGGGCGTCGACCAGTATAGCCGAAAGAAGGCGTCCCCCTTTTCCGGTGCAGTAAATGTCGCCTTCAGTGTGTTGCTTCGGGAGTTGAGCCGGATGCGCTTTGTCGGCTCGGTCAATCCACCCGTGCCAGTTTCCTCCATCACCAGCTTTTCGTTGAGTTCCAGTTTGAGGCTACCGTTGAGTTCGGCCTGAAAAATGAACCGGTCACGCAGATCGAGATGGATCACCCCCTCCCATTCGGCCGTAAATGGCCCGGGCGCAACGAACGGACTCGGCACCTCACCGGCCGGCACGTACAGCATGAAATGCGGACGCACGGTGTGATCCGCAGCACCTCCGGAGATGGATTGAAATTTGACGACCAAGCCGTCCTGCAACGCCGGGGCATCCTCCGCGCTTGGCCAAGCGCTTGGCCAAGCGAGCGCGGCGATCAGGGTCGGCAGATACCGAACTTTCATCCCGTGTTGTCCGTCAGGCCAAGCCAAGGTTNCCGAGAATCTGCAACACCGCCTTGCTTTTGTTGAGGGTGTAAAANTGCAGNCCNGGCGCCCCGCGATCGAGCAGTTCNNGGCNNTGCNCCGTGGCGTACTCGATGCCGTACTCGCGGACNGCCTCGGCGTCGTCGCCCAGTTCGTCCAGCCTCGCAGCGAACGCCTCGGGGATTTTGGCCCCGCACATGGCGCTGAATTTTTTGATCTGCCCGGCGTTGGCCACCGGGATGATCCCGGGGAATAGCGGCGCTTCCACGCCGGCCGCACGCAGATAATCGGCCAGCCGAAAATAGTCGGCGTTGTCGAAAAACATCTGGGTAATGACCATGTCCGCACCGCAGCCGATTTTTCGGACGAGATGCTGCCAGTCGACCTCTCGGCCTTCGCTGCAGTCGATGTGTCCCTCGGGAAAACCGGCCACCGTGACGCCAAAATCGCCACGACCGCGAATGTGCGTCACCAACTCGGAGGCAAACTCGAAGCCACCTTCCGTCTGCGACCAGTCCTCCCCCGGCGGCGGATCGCCGCGCAGCGCAAGGATGTTCTGGATGCCGCGCTTGCTCGCCTCGTCGAGGATGGCGTCGATCTCGTCCTGCGTGTGCTTGATGCAGGTGAGGTGCGCCATCGTTGTGAGGCTGAAGTCATTTTGAATCTGCTCGACGATCTCGAGGGTTTTTTCGCGGGTACTGCCGCCAGCGCCGTAGGTGACCGAGGCGTAGTCCGGCTCGGCCGTCATCAGAGCCGGCAGAGTTTTGCCAAAAAACGTGGCCTCGCCCTCCGGCGTCTTGAACGGAAAAAACTCGAACGAGATCGTTGGTTTTCCCGCTGCCGCCTTTTCGGAATGAATGTCTCGAATGAATCGCATCCGCGCCGAAGGCTAAAGAAAACCCACCGGGAGTGAAAGTTCGGAAGTGACTGGCACGCGGTCAGACGTCGCACACCTCGGCGGCATGGCGGAGGGCGGCCTCCTTGTCGTCCCAGTTGGGGATGAATTCCTGCGCGACGAAGCCGTCGAAGCCGGTGGCGAGGATGGCTCGCATCACGGCCGGGTAGTTGATCTCCTGCGTATCGTCGAGTTCGGCGCGGCCCGGGTTGCCGGCCGTGTGGTAATGGCCGATGTACTCCTTGAGCTTGCCGATGTTGCGGATGATATCTCCGTGCATGATCTGCACGTGATAGACGTCGAACAGCAACTTCAGATTGGGCGAGCCGACCTTTTTGATCGCCTCGATGCAAAAATCCAAATCGTCACCCTGATAGCCGGGGTGGCCCTTCATCGGGTGGCTGTCGTCGACCGAGTTAAGATGCTCNAGGCAGATCGTGATGCCGTTTTTTTCCGCGTGGCCGACGACCTGTTTCCACGCCTGAACGCAGTTGGCCAAGGCCTGTCCGCGGTCGATGCCGGGCGTCTCCATGCCAACGAAGGTNATGACCCGCTTGGCCCCGAACCGCTTGGCCACGTCGATGCCGTCGGTCAATTTCGCGACACACATCTCGTGATTAGCCGGATCGTTCGGCCCCTTGGCAAAGCCGTGGCTGCCGACAAGCGAAATCTCCAGCCCGGCCTTGCGTGCTGCCGGGTAAAACTGCCGGCCGATGCCCTCGATACCTGTCAGGCCGATGTCCGCGCAGGTGGTAATGAGCTTCTCGGTCGGCATCGGGTTGAACGTCCAGCCCATGATGGACTGGCGGATGCGCTTGTTCTTTATCCTGTAGCCTGGGGTGGCTGCGTTGCGGCTCGTCTGCGCGCGCGCGGGGATGGTGGCCGCGGCGAGCGCAGCGGTGGCACCGGCCTTGATCATGCCCCGGCGGGAGATGGGATGGGCGTTCATTGGTAAATTTGGCTTGTTCGGGCGATTGAAACGCACCGGGCGGCACAAGGCAAGCGCTTGGCCAAGCACGCGAAAAAAAGCCCGGGCAAGACGCCCGGACTTTGTTTGGTTTGGTTGGTGTGGGTAAAGGATCAATGCTCCGGGAAGTCGGCCATCCACCTTGGCCAAGCCGGCTTGTAGCCGCCATAATCCCGCTGCCAATTACGGTGCCATTGAAGTTTCCACAGTCCCTTAATCGGCACACGCCGTACGGAGTGATCCATGAAAACGCCCTGGATGCCGCCGTTGTGCCGGTCCATGGCAAAATGTTTCATCTCGGCATTGTAGCCGCTCCACTCGCCATTGTACAGAGGCGGCGCCATGCGGCTCCTCATCGGACCACCGCCGCGCCACATCATGTCCATGAACATCGGGATCTGGTTCAGGTCGTGGCCGGAGGGATTGATCGTGCGCCAATGCCACGCCTTGCTACGGCCCTGTATGTCCCTCGGCGCGTTGTAAAGCCAGTTGTTGTTCCCGTAGCTCGCCCGCGTGGGGATGGACTCCCTAGAGATGCTCCCATGCTTGAAGGAGGCATTCCAACTGCCGACCGCGTCCCAAGAATCCCTCTTGTACTTGTCCACCGGTTTTAACGTGTAGTTTGGGGAGCGATT
>NYYJ01000077.1 GCA_002686755.1 Verrucomicrobiales bacterium | reverse complement strand
GTGCATAACACGTAAACACTCCCATCCTGACCAATAGTAAAGTCGTGATTAGTATTTTTTTCATTTCCCTTCAGCTTTCAATTCCTCGCCCGTCTTACCACCGTGTTCGCGGAGGAAGGCGGCGAGTCCATTTTGTTCCCTCATGTAGGCCAAGTCGAGCGGGGTAAAGCCGCCGCCCTTCATCCTTGCGTTCACGTCCGCGCCATTTGCGATGAGCCACTCGACGGCCAGCGCATGCCCTTGATCCACGGCCTGATGCAACGGAATCCAGCCGCGAACATCCCTCGCGTTGGCATCGGCACCGTGGGCAAGAAGCAGTTCGATCACCTCGGCGTGCCCCCGAAAAGAGGCCGCGTGCAAAGGAGTGTTACCCGACTTGGTCTGTGTGTTCGCATCCACACCCGCATTCAGGTGTCGCCGCACAGCCTTGATGTTTCCGTCGAAGGCGGCCTCGTGAATCAACATCGCGGTTGTCGTCCCACATCCCACCAACATCACGGCTGCGACGATTGAAACGATTAGTGATTTCATAACCCGGAAATCGTCATGCCAACCGGGGCGTTTTTCAACTGTTTTTTTACCATGCCGAAACCTCCCACGCCGGTCGAAGCACAGCCGCTTGGGAATCGATAAATTTGGCCTGCGGATCTCCTAATCCTTGAGCGAATCGTATACCGCCTCGCGGAACTGTACCAGCGACTCGTTGTTGAACGGATGGCGGCGCGTCATGAAAACGCTGTACAGTCTGTTCTCAGGGTCGATCCAGAAATGGGTCGTGTGGTAACCGCCCCAGCCATAGATGCCGTTGGGGGAGTTCANGCCCTCCATCTTTGTGTCCAGCAGCACGTAAAAACCAAGACCAAAACCGTAGCCATTTTTCCGGTCGTCGTAGCCGGGGATGCCCTCGATCTGGTCGGCCAGCATGAGGTCGAGCGTCGCCGGTTTGATGAGCTGTTTGCCGTCGGTCACCTTGCCGCGGTCAACCAGCATTTGGCAAAACCGCGCGTAGTCGCCGAGTGTCGAGACCAGCCCCTCGCCCCCGAGANGCAGCGCGCTGTCCACCTCATACGGCANNTCATCCTCNTCCGGTTTGCCGGCGCGGAGTTTGCCGTTTTCGAGCACGCTCAATGGTTGGAATAACTTNCGGTCGCGCTTGGTCAAATAAAANCGTGTGTGCNTCATGCCAAGCGGCCGGAATACTTCCTCCCACAAAAACTTGTCNAGCGGTTTGCCGGAGAGCGCCTCGATCGCGCGCCCCATCACGGCGGTACTCATGCCGTAGGTGTGCCGGACACCGGGCTGGTGCTCGATCGGCTCTCTGGCCAGTTCGCCGATGATCTTGGCCAAGCCGTTGGCCTTGACCGTCCTGGCCCAAAAACCGTTCTCATTGTACGCCCCGTCGTAGCCATAAAAACCGGACGTGTGCCGGAGCAGGTCGCGGTATGTGATCGGCCGGGCCAACGGCTTGGTTTTGCCGTCGCCCGCNTTGACGCGCACCTTGGCCAACTCCGGCAGCGCATTCGCCACCGAGTCGTCCAGCTTGAACGCGCCGCGATCAAACAGGATCATCGCCGCGACGCTGGTGATAGGTTTGCTCATCGACCAAATTGGGAAAACCGTGTCGTCGGTGATCGGCCTGTCGTGAGCCAGCCCGGACATGGCGGCGCGGTGGTAAACCACCCTGCCGTCGCGNGCGATGATCGCAGCGTTGGCTGCNGCGAGTTTNTCCGCGATNAGCTTCTTCTGCACGGCGAACACGGCATCGAGCTTGGCTGAGTCGAATCCCAGCGCGGCCGAATCATCCACCGCACCGAGGCCAACGCTCTNCCCNAACTCCGTCGCCNTGCCGGTNAACCCAAGNANNAAAACAACAGCGATCAAACAGTGACCTTGGCAAAAAATCATCCGGCGGTTCACCCTCATCCGGCCTGCGGCCACCTTCTCCCTGAGNGAGAAGGAATCAAANGGGACGCGCTTGGCCAAGCTCCCTCTCCCAGCGGGAGAGGGNTGGGGAGAGGGAGAGCGCACAATCATCACNGAGTCATGTGGCAAACCNTTTAAACGCCGGACTAAAANTTGGAAAAACCTCTCCACAAAAACACCCACAAACTATCTGCCACCACATCCCNGCACAAATCAAAACCAAACGCTTGGCCAAGCGTGGAATTAATTCCTAATATTTCCGCCGGGACGGCGTCGTGTTACTGTTGGGTTACAGATGATGAGATTGTTAGGCACACTTTTGGCGTTGGCGGCCGGGCTGGCGTTCGCGCAGGCGCAGCCGGCCGACCGCGAGGCGTTGTGGAAGGAGGTCGCCGAGGCGGAGAAAAAGGGACTGCCCAAGACGGCGGCGGCCAAGCTGCAGTTGATTTACGACTCGGCGTTGAAGGACGGCAAACACGCCGAGGCGATCAAGGCCCTGGCCAAGCGCATCACGCACGNNGGCGCGGTGCAGGGCAACAAGCCGGAGGAAAAAATCACCCGGCTGCGGGCCGAGCTAGACAAGACTCCCGCCGAGGCCAAGCCGCTGCTGCAGACGATCCTCGGCCATTGGTACTGGCAATATTTCCGCGCGAACCGGTACCGCTTCCTGCAGCGTACCGCCACTGAACAGCCGCTCGGCGACGATTTCACGACGTGGGATCTCCCCCGGCTTTACCGCGAAATCGATCTGCACTTCACCAACGCCCTGGCCGACGGACGGCTCAAGGCGATCCCCACCACCGACTTCGGCGACCTGCTGACCCAGCCGACGCTGCCGGAGAATTATCGGCCAACGCTGTACGACTTCATCGCGCATGAAGCACTTGGCTTTTACTCGTCCGGCGAGTTCGCGGCGGCNAAGCCGGANGANGCNTTTGANGTGNGNGNNNGCGACCCGCTGCTTGGNCCNCTGGACNNGTTTCTNGCNTGGNANCCGCAGACGACCGACACCGNGTCGCCNNNGNTCAANGCNNTNCGGTTGTTTCAGGACGTGCTGCGGTTTCACCNNGACGACGCCGACTCGTCCGCGCTCATCGACGTCGATATTTTGCGGCTGTTGCACGGCAAAAACATCGCCACCGGCGACGGCGCGAACGACCGCTTCGTCGAGGCGATGCAATCGATCGCCGGGCGCGAACCGGGGCCGCTCTCCGCTTGGGCGCGGTATCACTGGGCGCAGACCCTGCACACCGACGGCGACTGGGTGGAGGCACGCCGCGTGGCGATCGCCGGGCGTGATGCGTTCCCCGAATCCCGGGGCGGCAACCATTGCCACAACCTTGTCGCGCAGATNGAGGCCAAGTCGATTTCTGTNGCNACCGAGTCGGTCTGGAACGCGCCGTGGCCGGAGCTTGCCGTCACGTACCGCAATATCACCGAGGCGCACTTCCGGCTCGTGCCGGCCGACTGGAATAAACTGCGCGAAAAAAACTTTCGCGTTTCGCGGCTGGAGGATCGCCGTGCGTTGCTCAAGCGCGAACCGGTTAAGACATGGCGGCACGACCTCCCGCCGACCGCCGATTACCAGCCGCGCACGGATCGTTTCACCGTGCCAAGCGACGTGAAGCGGGGATTTTATTTTCTCATCTCCAGCGCGGACGCCGCGTTTTCCGAGAACGACAATCGGACGAATTACTCGACCGTGTGGATCAGCGACTTGGCGTTGGTGATCCGCTCGCGGGCAAACCGGCTCGAGGGCTTTGTCGTCGAGGGCAACTCCGGCGAACCGATCGCCGCTGCCCAAGTGAACGCCTGGCTGCGGGATAACCGAGGCAAATACGTGAAAAAAACGGACGCCACGGATGAGTCAGGGATGTTCAGTTATCAAAAATCCAAAAACCAGTATTATGGATTTTTCCTCGTGCAACACAACGGGCGGCAGGTCGGCACGACCGGACGAAATAATTACTGGGGCGGCCAGGTCAACGAACCCGAACCGCGGGAGTCGGTGATGTTTTTTACCGACCGCGCGATCTATCGGCCCGGCCAAACGGTTCAATTCAAGGGCATCGCCCTCGCGTGGAACCAAACGAGAGACGATTACAAGGCCATCCCCGGCCGCACGATGAGCGTTATGCTGCGCGACCCGAACAACGAGGAGGTCGAGCGGCTCGACGTGAAAACCAACGGCTACGGCTCGTTCTCCGGCAGTTTCACCGCGCCAAAAAACCGGCTCACCGGCCGATACCACATCGCGACCGCCAAGGCGCCGCACGGGCAGGGCTACTTTCGCGTGGAGGAATACAAGCGGCCCAAGTTTCTCGTCGAGTTGGGCAAGCCGGGGCAGTCGCCCAAGCTCGGCGAGACCGTCCGGCTCAACGGCAAGGCAACCGACTACACCGGCGCGCCGATCGGCTTGGCCAAGGGGAAGTTCAGCGTCACGCGTCAGGCGCGTTGGCCGGTCTGGTGGCGATGGCATTACTGGGGCGGCGGGCCGATTCGGTCGCAGCAGCAGCAGGTCGCGCACGGGACGTTTGAGACTCAGCCGGACGGATCGTTTGTCATTGAGTTCGACGCCGTACCGGATGCCAGCGTGCCGGAGGAGAGCGAGCCGGTCTTTCATTACCGCGTCGCCGCCGACGTGACCGACGGCAGCGGCGAAACGCGCAGCGACACCGCAAGCGTACCGGTCGGCTACACCACGTTGCAGGCGACAATGACGGCGGACGCGTGGCAAACCGTGGCCAAGCCGGCGGAGTTTCGCATCACGACCCAGTCACTCGCCGGCGTGCCGGAGCCAGCAAACGGTACGCTGACCGTACACGCGCTCGAGCCACCGGCAACGGTCAAGCGGGCGCGGCTCGTCGGCGGCCGCGCTTGGCCAAGCGCAGCCAAGCCGGAGGTCGATGGCGCCAACCCGGAGACATGGCCGCTTGGCCAAGCGGTGTCCACGCACGAAGTCGAGACCGATGCCAAGGGCTTGGCCAAGGTCGGGGCCAAGCTGCCGGTCGGCGTGTACCGCGCGGTGTTCGAAACCACGGATCGCTTGGGCAAACCGGTCAAGGCGATCCATTCGCTTCAGATACTCGACCCGGCGGCCAAGCGCCTGGCCATTCGCCTGCCGCAATTGGTGATAGCCGAGCAAAACAGCCTCGAGCCGGGTGGGACGTTTCGGCTGCTTTGGGGAACCGGCTACGACACGGGCCGCGCCTTCGTCGAGGTCGAGCACCGGCACAAGATCACGCAACGATTCTGGACCGCACCCGGTCGCACGCAGCGGCTGCTCGAAGTGCCNGTCACNGAGGCGATGCGCGGCGGNTTCANNGTNCACGTGACGCAGGTNCGCGAGAACCGNATGCTGCANCGNACNCANCANGTCACCGTGCCGTGGTCGAACATGAANCTCNACGTGAANTGGGAGCGCTTCGTCTCCAAGCTCCGTCCGGGACAGGAGGAAACGTGGACGGCGACGATCACCGGCCCCGGTGCCGAGCAAGCAGTCGCCGAGATGGTGGCCACGCTGTACGACGCCTCGCTCGACGCCTTCGCGCCCCATCACTGGCAGCGGCAGTTCGGCATCTATCGCCACGACTACTCGAGCGCCCAGTTCACATTCGCCAACTCCGGCCGTAGCCTCAGCAGCCTGCTCGGCAGTTGGAAACGCACCACCATCAAAATCCCGCCGTACCGTTACCGGGCGTTCCCCGCCGAGATCACACGGTGGCATTCCCGCTTTGGCATCAGGAGCAAATCAATGATGCGGCGGGGCGGGAGTGTTGTCCAACTCGCTGACGCCGAACTCGCCAAGGAAGGAGCCATGAACCTGGGGCTTGCGGCGGGGATGGCCGTTGCGGATGTTGCCGAGCCAAGTGCGGCCTATTTCGCCGGCGAGGACAAACTGGGAGGGCTCGGCGAACCGTCGACGCCGACCGGGGACGCCCCGGTGTCCATCCGCAAAAACCTCAACGAGACGGCCTTCTTTTTCCCGCACGTCGTCTCGAACAAGGCCGGCGAAGTGAAGCTGAGTTTCACGATGCCGGAGGCACTGACCAAGTGGCGGCTGATGGCCTTTGCGCACGATGCCAAGACGCGCTCCGGCTATCTCGACGACAAGGCCGTGACGTCGCTCGACTTGATGGTGCGGCCGAACCCGCCGCGATTCCTGCGCGAGGGCGATGCGCTGGAATTTACCACGCGCGTCATCAACACCGGCGAAACCAGACGCGTCGGCAGCGTGAAGCTCAACCTGCAAAACGCCGAGACCGGGGACGTCGCCAACGCGCTGCTTGGCAACTCGTCGCCGGAGCAGAAGTTCGCCATCCCCGCCGGCGAGTCGCGTAGTTTCTCGTGGCAGCTCACCGTGCCGGACGGTGCGCCGACGCTCGTGTATCAGGTGACCGCCTCCGCCGGCGACCAGGCGGACGGCGAGGAAAATTACCTCCCCGTCCTCTCGCGGCGCATCCTCGTCACCGAGTCGCTGCCGTTGCCGGTCCGCGACAAGGGCACGCGGAAATTCCGTTTTGAAAAACTGATCACGTCCGGCGAGTCGGACAGCTTGCGCCACCAGTCGCTCACCGTGCAGGTNGCGTCNAACCCNGCNTGGTACGCGGTNCTCGCNNTGCCGTACCTGATGGAGTATCCGCACGAGTGCACCGAGCAGACGTTCAACCGGCTATACGCCAACACGCTCGCCGCGCACATCGCCAAGTCTGACCCGCGCATCCGCCGCGTGTTCGACCTGTGGAAAGGCACCGACGCGCTCGACAGTCCACTCGAGAAAAACGAGGAACTCAAGAGCCTGCTGCTGCTCGAGACGCCGTGGGTGCGCGAGGCCAAAAATGAAAGCCAGGCGCGCCGCAACGTCGGCGTGTTGTTCGACAAAAACCGGCTCGACGCCGAAACCAAGCGGCTGCTCCAGCAGCTTGGCCGCGCCCAAAACGCCGACGGCGGCTGGCCGTGGATGCCCGGCGGCCGCAGCAACGACTACATCACGCTGTACATCACGACCGGCTTTGCGCGGCTGCGCAATCTCGGCGTCGAGGGTGTGCCGGTTGGCCAATCGGTCAAGGCGCTTGGCCGGCTCGATGGCTGGATCAAGAAACGCTATGACCGCATCGTCGAGAACAAGACGCTCGACGGCAATCACCTCAGTTCAACCGTCGCGCTCTACCTCTATTGCCGCAGTTTTTATTTGAAGGACCGGCCCGTTGGCCAGGCGCACAAGAAGGCGTTCGACTACTTCGTCGGCCAGGCCCAAAAGCATTGGCAGAAGGTCGGCAGCCGGCAGTCACAGGCGCATGTCGCGATCGCGCTGCACCGACTGGGCGATAGGCAGGTGCCGGGCGATGTGATCAAGTCGATCCTCGAACACAGCGTGACCGACGAAGAACTGGGGATGTTTTGGCGCGACACCGAGCATTCGTGGTGGTGGCATCGTGCGCCGATCGAGACGCAGGCGATGATGATCGAGGCGTTCAACGAGATCACCGCCGACAGGGACGCCGTGCGCGAATGCCAGATCTGGCTCATCAAGCAAAAGCAGACGCAGGCGTGGCGCACCACCAAGGCCACCGCCGACGCCGTCTACTCGATCCTGCTCGGNGGCGACAACCTGCTGGCCTCCACCCGGCTCGTCGAGGTGTCGCTCGGCGGTGGGACGGTGAAGCCGGAAAATGCCGAGGCCGGCACCGGGTTTTATCAGCACAGGTTCGGGCGCGGCGAGATCACGGCCGCGCTTGGCCAAGTGGAGATGACCAAGCACGACCCCGGCGTGGCGTGGGGCAGCCTGCATTGGCAATACCTCGAGGACATGGCCAAGNTNACNCCGCACNNNGCCACGCCGCTGCGCTTGGCCAAGGAGATTTACGTCCGCGAAAACAGCAAGGCCGGCAAGGTGCTCAAGCCGATCGAGCGCGACCTCGCGCCCGGCGACGAGTTGATCGTGCGGCTCGTGCTACGGACGGATCGCGACATGGAATTCGTCCACCTGAACGACCAGCGCGGCAGCGGCACCGAGCCGGTTAACGTGCTGTCCGGCCACCGTTACCGGGACGGCTTGGCCTACTACGAATCGACCCGTGACGCCTCAAGCCATTTCTTCATCGACTACCTGCCCAAGGNCACCTACGTGTTTGAGTACCCCGTGAAAGTGTTTCACCGCGGCCGCTACCAATCCGGCTTCGCGAACATCCAGGGCATGTACGCCCGCGAGTTCAACAGCCACAGCGCCAGCCAATGGCTCGAGGTGAAGTGAACAGAATGCTGCCAACAAAAAACGGAATCCGCTCAGTGCGAATCCGTGAAATCCGTGTCGAACAGAATTAGCGTTCCTTCGCGTCCATTCGCGGTTCCTCTTCCCCCGCCTTTATAACCGACTTTCTCCAAAAAAACTTCACCGGTAAAAAGTAGAGCTGGCATAGTTAAGGCTTAGGAGGATGAGTATTTCTTGTTTCAGCCTCTTGGTTGTTTTATCGGGATGTTATTGTGGTGTTTATAATTCACGCAGAAGAATGTTTCGCCAGCGGCAAAGCGCACCCTTGGCCCACCGAACCCCGGTTCCGTCGTGAAACTCAAAAGCGATACGACCGCTGCGCCCGAGGAGTTTGGCCGTTTTCTCGCGGTCGTAGCGGTGTCCTTTCAATGTGCCGGTATCGAACTCGCAAATCTTCACCCCATTGATCCAAGTTGTGATTACAGGGTATTTGCCAACACAGCGTATTTTAAATGTGTTCCAACCCCCAAATATCCATGTCTTGAGAAATGTGTCTGATGAGGCTGCATAATTCATCGGGATGCGATCTTTCACTGCAACTGCCTTGGGGATTAACCCCACAACTGTTCCGTTTGAGTTTCGTTTAGGCCAAAACTCGTATGGACGTGCGTGAAAGCTGCCTATGTTTTTTCCATAGATGTATCCGATCGCGCCGCCGTCGCGGTGGTCCAACAACACTTGAAATCCTTCGCCAGCATCGGTCGTGCGAATGTAGATACCGGTATCAATGCTCCAGTCCGGCTTGGTGTCGACGTGAAGCTCGAAGTCGCCGTATTTTTTGTCGGTCAGCAGCCAGCCGCCCAATCCACACCCGGGCGGGTTTTGACCACCGCTCAACACGCCGTCCTTGACAGTCCACTTGGCGTGGTCGACCAGTGATTCCTTGTAGTTCGGGAAGTGTTTTGGCAACACACGCGCCATGGGGTGCCAGCCTTTCAGGCTTTTACCATCAAATAGGACTGTCATTTTGGGATTGTCGGCCGGCTCATCCGCCCGGTGTCAGGCAGGCAACAGGAGGCTTGCTCCCGCCGCGACACACGTTCCGGCGAATTGGCGTCTGCTTCTATTGTCGGTCATCGTATGTGTTTTTTTGGTGGATATTTACGCCAGGATTTCGGTTGCGACGTTCCCATGCACATCGGTGAGCCGAAAATCTCGGCCCTGATAGCGGTATGTCAATCGCGTGTGATCGATGCCGAGAAGCTGAAGCACGGTTGCCTGAAAATCGTGGACATGCACTGCATCGCGAACGGGATGAAACCCGAAGGAATCGGTTTTGCCGTGCGTGTAGCCGGCCTTGACGCCACCGCCAGCCATCCAGATCGAGAACGCATCCTTATGGTGGTCGCGCCCCGGCGACTGTGTTTCGCCTGCTGGGGTGAACGCTTGGCTCATCGGAGTTCTGCCGAATTCACCTCCCCAGATCACCAGCGTTTCATCGAGCAGGCCGCGTTGTCTAAGATCCTTGATGAGTGCTGCGACAGGCTGGTCCATCTCCCGGCATTTACGCGGCAAACTGGAGAATTTGCCGCCGTGGTTATCCCAGCCATCGAGGAAGACCTGCACGAATCGGACGCCTTTTTCCACCAGCCGCCGAGCCAGTAGGCAGGTATTGGCAAAGCTCCCTTGTTCCGGTTTCGCGCCGTACAACTCGAGGATGTGTTTTGGTTCGTTATCGATTCGCATCAGGTCGGGAACTGACGCCTGCATGCGGAATGCCATCTCGTACTGGCTGATCCGGGTTTGAATCTCTGGAGCATAAGCTGTCTTATATTGCAATCGATTTGGGGTCGAACATATCGACATGGGACGGTCCGCCAGTCATGTGAAGAAAGATGATGTTCTTTGCCCGGGGCGGAAATGTGGGGAACGTTTTGGGTAACGTCGAAGTGGCGGATGCCTCGCAGATAAACATACGTCTCGCGCGGGTACTGTCGTTGGGCCAACACCAAACTGGTGGGCGGTGCAAGGCTCTTTTGCACTGCGTCAACCAGCTTCAATTGTGCTTGAATCTCCCGCACTTCTGCCTGCTGGTTTAGATAATGTGTCTCGACTTGTTTCCGGGCCACGTCATTTCGTGAGTCTGGCTTCGATGACCTGAGGATCGCCCGGATATTGGGCGGAAGTTTTTCGCGGTTGACCGTTTCTTCCCATTGTCGAACCCGGCCAAGCGCCGTCGCGGAGGCGACATCCAGTTTCGACTGAATCGCATCCCGTTGGTGGTGCGCCTCCTCGTAGCGTGCCCTGCGTTCGGCGGAAACGGGTAACCTTAGATTCCCGCCCGCGAGTTGTTTTTTGCCAGTCGAGTGAAGTTTCACCTCGGCGATGTCGTTGTTAAAGAACGCGAACAGTCCGTAGTAGTCCTTCATCGTGTACGGATCGAATTTATGATCGTGGCATTGAGCGCATTCGAGTGTGGCTCCGAGCCAGACGGTTCCTGTCGTGTTCACTCGATCAAACAGGATCGAGGCGCGAACCTCGTCGATTTTACTGCCGCCAGCGAGGTTGGCCGGACTGTTGCGGTGAAAGCCGGTGGCAATCCTTTGGTTGAGGGTTGCGTTCGCAATCAGATCCTCCGCGAGTTGCTCGATGGTGAACCGATCGAATGGTTTGTCTTCGTTGATCGCGTTTATCACCCAGTCACGATACGGCCAAATGCTACGCCGGTCATCGTGATGATAACCGTTCGAATCGGCGTAGCGGGCCAGGTCGAGCCAGTGTCGCGCCCACTTTTCACCGAACCGGGGCGAGCCCAGCAATTGGTCGACCGTTCTCTCGTACATTTCATCGGTTGGACCAGCGGCAAACGCCCTCACCTTCTCAACCGGTGGCGGCAGACCGATTAGGTCAAGGTAGAGTCGTCGAATGAGGATGGCCGGTTTCGCCACCGGTGCAGGGTCCAGATTCCGTCGCTCCAGTTCTGCGAGGACAAAATGATCGATGGCGTTCCGAGGCTGGTGTCTGCTTTTGATCTCAGGAAGACGCGGCCGCACTGGGCGGGTGTATGCCCAATGCCTCTGATACTCGGCCCCCTCGGCAATCCAAGTGCGTAGTTTTCTGATTTCCGACGGCGTCAGGGGGTCTCCCTCCGGTGGCATACGCAGGTCTTTATCTTGCGAAGTAACCCGTGCCAGCAACTCGCTTCCGTCAGGATTGCCCGGTCGAATCGCACCATTGCCCCCCTGTTCATTAGCGGCTCCGGAGCGAATGTCGAGACGCAGCTTGGCTTTGCGAGTCTGTTCATCCGGGCCATGACATTTGAAGCACCTACCCGCCAGAATCTGCCGAATATCACGGTTGAAATCGATGCTCTTCTCCACGCCGCCCGTCGCAGCAGGCATGGCCAACATAGCTACCGCGATAAGAGCGGTGAGTCGCATCACTTGCGCGGGGAAACAGGTCTGGCGGTGGAGTCAATTCTCACAAGAAATGGCATTTTGATACCGTCTCCAGCCTTAACGGTCTGTTTAAGGACGTAGTCGGCGGCTTTGTGGGCGGCCTCCGTAATGGCCGGATCCTTGATTCGCGATGCGGTCTCAGCCAAGGCAGTGACCACGCCGGTCTGGCCGTGGTCAAAGGCCATGTTAACAACCTTTTCCCCGCCGAACTTTGGGTTGTGATTTTTCCATGCATAGCTGCCATCCACCACAAAAGCAGTGTTGATGAGGCGGTGGGCGACGACGCGGGTGGCTTCCTCGCAGCGCTTGGCCAAGGCGGGTTGCTCGGCGCGAACGGCGTCGGCAAAATGGAACAGCCAATAGTGGATGCCCGCGATGCCGCTGCAGTAGCCAATGGTTTCGTTGAGTTTGCCGGATCGATCCACTTTTGCGTTTGGCTCACTATGTTCTGTCAACGGCTT
>NYYJ01000076.1 GCA_002686755.1 Verrucomicrobiales bacterium | reverse complement strand
CTGTGTGCCGGGACGAGTGACCTGCCGGTGGCCGACGAGGCGGCAGTCACTGCGGACTTCATGGGCAACGAGGTGCTGCGCGTGAACGACGTCGGCGTAGCCGGGCTGCACCGACTGCTCGCGCGCATGCCGGACGTGCGCGAGGCCAGCGTCATAATCGCCGTGGCCGGCATGGAGGGGGCGCTGCCCAGCGTGGTCGCCGGACTGGTGCGCCGGCCAGTGATCGCGGTGCCGACCAGCATTGGCTACGGGGCCAGTTTCGGCGGCGTGGCGGCGCTGCTCGGCATGCTCAACAGCTGCGGCAGCGGCGTGACCGTGGTGAACATCGACAACGGCTTCGGGGCCGGTTTCGCCGCCAACCAGATCAACGCCCTGGCCAACGGCTGAGCCGGTTTCGCGCCATTCAGGCCGGATTGGGCGATTTTTTTTGGGCTTTGACTTGGTTTTGGTTTTTCTCCATTTTCCGCGCCGCACGACTTGGCCGCGCTTGGCCAGGCGCGAATTGAAACCGCAACCCGCCGAAAAATACCTTGGGAAAAGCACTCGTCATCGCAGAGAAACCGTCGGTCGCGACCGACATCGCCCGCGTGCTCAAGGCTCCGCGTGACAAGTCGAAGGACTTTTTTGAGAACGATGACTACGTGATTTCCTCCGCCGTCGGCCACCTGTTGACGATCATCGTGCCGGCCGAACAGGAGATCAAGCGGGGCAAATGGACCTTCGACAAGTTGCCGCACATCCCGTCGCATTTCGACCTCGAGCCGATCGCCAAGAGCGAGGCCCGGCTGAAGGTGCTCCTCCGGCTGATCAAGCGCGACGACGTCGACCGCTTCGTCAACGCCTGCGACGCCGGGCGCGAGGGCGAACTGATCTTCCGCTACATCATCCAGTACGCGCAGGCGAAGCACCCGAAAAAAACGGCCGGCAAATCCGTCTCGCGGCTTTGGCTGCGGTCGATGACGGCGGACGCCATCCGCACCGGCTTCGAACGGCTACGCAGCGACGACGACATGAAGCCGCTGGCCAGCGCCGCCAGTTGCCGCAGCGAGGCCGACTGGCTCATTGGCATCAACGGCACGCGGGCGATGACGGCGTTCAATTCAAAGAGCGGCGGATTTTATTTGACGCCGGTCGGCCGTGTGCAGACACCGACGCTGGCCGTGGTGGTCGAGCGGGAGAAGGAGATTCGCGCCTTCGAGCCGAAGGATTACTGGGAGGTGCACGCCACCTTCCGCGCCGCCGCCGGCGACTACACCGGCCGCTGGCTGGACGAGGCGTTCAAGAAGGATCCCGACGACGCCCACAAGCGGGCGGAGCGAATCTGGGAACAGGCCAAGGCGGACGGCATCCAGGCCAAGTGCACCGGCCAGGCGGGCGAAGTGAGCGAGCAGAGCAAGCCGACCAAACAGGCGGCACCGGCGCTGTTCGACCTCACCACCCTGCAACGCGAGGCCAACGCGCGGTTCGGCTTCTCGGCCCGCAACACGCTCGGCATTGCGCAGGCGTTGTACGAGCGGCACAAGGTGCTGACCTATCCGCGGACCGACTCGCGCTGCCTGCCGGAGGATTACGTCGGCACCGTGAAGCAGACGCTCGAGTCGCTTGGCCAAGCGCGCTACGGCCAGCTCGCCAGCGACGTGCTGAAAAACGACTGGGTGCACGGCGGCAACAAAAAGGTGTTCAACAACGCCAAGATTTCCGACCACTTCGCCATCATCCCGACGCTCAAGCTGGCCCCGGCCTCGCTCAAGGAGCAGGAACTGAAAATCTACGACCTCGTGACCAAGCGGTTCATCGCCGTGTTTTATCCGTCGGCGGAATTCCTCGTCACCACCCGCATCACCCGCGTGGCGGGCGAACCGTTCAAGACCGAGGGCAAGGTGCTCGTCAAGCCGGGCTGGCTCGCCGTGCACGGGCGTGACCAGGCCAAGCCGGACAACGGCCACCTCGTGCCGGTTAAGGACGGCGAGTCGGTGCAGGCGGAAGAGGTAACCGTCGAGGCCAAGGCCACCCGGCCGCCGGCCCGTTACTCGGAAGCGACGCTGCTCGGCGCGATGGAGCANGCCGGCAAGCGCGTCGACGACGAGGAACTGCGCGAGGCGATGCGCGACAAGGGCCTCGGCACCCCGGCCACGCGCGCCTCGATCATCGAGGAGTTGATCCGCCACAAGTATATGGTACGCGAGCAGAAGGAACTGGTGCCCACCGCGCAGGCATTCTCGCTGGTCACGCTGCTCACGGCGCTCAAGGTCGACGCCCTCACCCGGCCGGAACTGACCGGCGAGTGGGAGTTCAAGCTAAAGGAGATCGAGCGGCGACAGTTTGACCGCGAGTCGTTCATGAACGAGATCCGCTCGATGACCGAAAAGATCGTCGGCACCGCCAAGGCGTTTGACGGCGACACCGTCCCTGGCGACTACGGCGTCCTCAAGACACCGTGCCCCAAGTGCGGCGGCGTGGTGCGGGAAACGTACAAGCGGTTCCACTGCGAGGCGGACGGGTGCGAGTTCAGTTTCTGGAAGACGATGGGCGGACGGCAGTTCGAGTTGCCCGAGGCGGACGAGCTGGTGGCCAACGGCCGCATCGGGCCGCTGGACGGTTTCCGCAGCAAGATGGGCCGCGCCTTCTCGGCGGAACTGAAACTGACCGGCGAGCAGAAGGTGGAGTTTGACTTCGGCAACGACGAGGAGGACGAGGAGGAGGCCGACTTCAGCGGGCAGGAACCGGTTGGCAGTTGCCCCAAGTGCAAGGCACAGGTGTACGAGCACGGTCGCGCCTACGTCTGCGAGAAAAACACCGGCAAGGCCCGGGAGTGCAGTTTCCGCACCGGCAAGACGATCCTCAAGCGCGACATCGAAAAGGAGCAGGTTGTCAAACTGCTCAAGGACGGCAAGACCGACCTGATCCCGAACTTCATCTCCAAGAAGGGTCGGCCGTTCAAGGCTTACCTTGTGCTCAAGCCGGACGGCGACGTCGGCTTCGAGTTCGAGCCAAGGGCCAAGCCGGCAGCCAAGAGCGGCAAATAATCCCGCTTGGCCAAGCGCAATTCGCGGCCCGATTATTGCTTTTACACTTTTGATTGCAGGTTGCCACAGTGCAAACGATTGTGGTAGATTCCGCTGTTCGAAGGGAATGGCTGACGAAAAACCACCCAAAATAAGGGAGAAAAAGACCAAGGCAGACGGCGAGGATCGGTTCCCGAATCCGCGCTCCTGGATGCTTTGGGCGCTGGGCATCTTCATGGTCGTGATGCTGTTTCAGGTCGGCAAAACCGCTGGAACTGCGCCGTCTAAAAAGGTCGATTTCCCCACTCTCCAAGGCTGGATCGCCAACGGCGAGGTGGTCAAGGGTTACATCGAATATCCCCCGCCCAACTCCTCCGCGCTCTGCACCATCAGCGGGTTCCGCATCGAGAATGGCAATAAAGTGCCGTTCTCGTTCGAGGACAAGTTGATCGAGGGCCGGGAGAAGTTTCTCATCGAGAGCGCCGGGTTCCAGCCCCGCGAAAAGAGCACGCTGCTCACGATGTTCCTCGTGAACCTGCTGCCGATCNTGATCATCTTCCTCCTGATCTGGTTCGTGCTCATCCGGCAGATCCGCAGCGCCGGGCGCGGNGCGATGAACTTCGGCAAGAGCAAGGCCCGGATGCTCAACAAGGAAAAAAACAAGACCACTTTCAAGGACGTCGCCGGGGTGGATGAGGCGTGCGAGGAGGTCTCCGAGCTGGTGGACTTTCTCAAGGATCCGAAAAAATTCCAGAAGCTCGGTGGTAAAATCCCCAAGGGCATTTTGATGGTCGGCCCGCCGGGCACCGGCAAGACGCTCTTGGCCAAGGCGATCGCAGGTGAGGCCGAGGCAGGATTCTTCAGCATCAGCGGCTCGGACTTCGTGGAGATGTTCGTCGGCGTCGGCGCAAGCCGCGTGCGCGACATGTTCGAGCAGGCCCGCAAGAGTACGCCGTGCCTCGTGTTCATTGACGAGATCGACGCCGTGGGGCGTTCGCGCGGCCACGGGCTGGGCGGTGGCAACGACGAACGCGAACAGACGCTAAACGCGCTGCTCGTCGAGATGGACGGCTTCGACACGCAGGAGGGCATCATAATCATCGCCGCCACCAACCGGCCGGACGTGCTCGACCCGGCGCTGCTGCGCCCNGGCCGCTTCGACCGGCAGCTCACGGTGAACCTGCCGGACGTGCGGGGCCGCGAGGA
Source organism: Verrucomicrobiales bacterium (assembly GCA_002686755.1). GTDB lineage: Bacteria > Verrucomicrobiota > Verrucomicrobiia > Limisphaerales > UBA1096 > UBA1096. Next base: position 32,885 of record NYYJ01000076.1, on the reverse strand, counting down.
GATTCTCAAGGTGCACGCCAANAANGTNAAACTNGCCAAGNNGGTCGANCTCAGCATCATTGCCCGGGGNACGCCCGGGTTNTCCGGGGCGGANCTNGCCAACCTGCTCAACGANGCCGCNCTGCTGGCCGCNCGNTCCAACAAGAAATCNGTCANCATGCCNGAGCTNGAGGANGCCCGCGACAAGGTGCGCTGGGGCCGCGAGCGNCGCAGCATGGCNATGACNGACGAGGACAANAAAATCACCGCCTGGCACGAGGCCGGCCANGCNCTNGTCAACGTNNTGCTCGANAAGTGCCANCCNCTGCACAAGGTGACCATCATCCCGCGNGGCCAAGCGCTNGGNGCCACGATGTCCCTGCCNAAGGACGANGTCCTCAACCGCCANAGCAAGGANATGCGCGAAACCATCGCGATGACCATGGCCGGCCGGATCGCCGAGGAAATCGTGACCGGCGACGTCTCCACCGGCGCGGCCGGCGACATCCAGCAGGCCACCAACATGGCCCGCGCCATGGTCACTCAATGGGGCATGAGCGACAAACTCGGCATGGTGCTTTACGGCGACAACGACGAATACGTCTTCCTCGGCAAGGAGATTTCGCAGAACAAGACCTACAGCGAGCAAACCGCCCAGCAGATCGACGCCGAGGTGCGGCGGCTTATTGACGAGGGCTTCAACTTGGCCAAGGGGCTTATCAAGAAGCACCGCGACAAGCTCGACCTGATCGCCAACGCGCTGCTCGAGTACGAGACGCTCGACGGCAAGCAGGTCGAGGACATTGTCCGCACCGGCAAATTCACCCCCACCGACCAGCCGCCCGACGTCGATCCACCCTCGGGAGCCGACGCCGTCACCCCCACGCCGGACGCGCCCAAGAGCGGCAAGCCGAAGCTCGACGACGGTCTGGGCGACCCCGCCCCCGCGACCGCCTGACGTTTCAGGCCGCGAATCATACCGCTTTTCCAGAAACCCGTTGACTTCTAGCAACTTGGGGCGCTACCTTGCCGCCCCCGGACTGAGCGCATGCCCAAGCTGATTGTTTTAACCGAAGGAATTGAGCCGATCTCGTTTGATTTGGCGAAGGAGGTCACTTCCGTCGGTCGCGTGGATGAAAACGACATCACCCTCCCGCACCAGTCTGTCTCCGGGAGTCACGCCGAGTTGGTGTTGCGCGGCGAGGATGTGCACGTCCGCGATGTCGGCTCCACCAACGGCACCTTCATCAACGGCAACAAGGTCGCCGAGTCGCCCCTGCAACCGGGCGAGGTGCTCACGTTCGGCGAGGTGGAAGTGAAGATTGACGGCCCACGCAAGGCCCAGTCCCACGACAAGCACCTCGAACAGGGCGTCCGCCTCGGCAATCTGGACGCCGCACCCAAGGGGCCGGCCAAGGGCTTCAGCAAAAAATCAGACAAGTCCGGGAAATACTTCGTCATTTTCGGCGTGGTCGTGGCTGTCGTGGTAATCGCCGCAGTGGCCATGGCTTGGCTGAAGTTCAAGGGCAACTGACGCGCTTGGCCAAGCGCGCTTTTCTGGTCAACCCTCCCGCAGCCAACGCGCTGCCTTGGCCGCTGCGTAGGTCACGATGATGTCCGCCCCCGCGCGCCGCATCGCCAGCAGCGACTCCATCGTCACCGCCCGCTCATCCACCCAACCGCGCTTGGCCGCCGCCTGGATCATCGAGTACTCGCCACTCACCGCATAGGCTGCGGTGGGATAGCCGAACTCGGTTTTCACCCGGTGAAGAATGTCGAGATAGGCCAACGCCGGCTTGACCATCACGATGTCCGCCCCCTCGCGCAGATCGAGCGCTACCTCACGCAACGCCTCCTCCGCGTTGGCCGCATCCATCTGGTAACTGCGCCGGTCGCCAAACTGCGGGGCCGACTCTGCTGCGTCGCGGAACGGCCCGTAGTAGGCCGAGGCAAACTTGGCCGCGTACGACAGGATCGGCGTGTCGCCGAAACCGCCCGAGTCGAGCGCCGTGCGAATCGCCGCCACGCGACCGTCCATCATGTCGCTCGGTGCGACGACGTCCGCCCCGGCCTCGGCGTGGCTGACCGCCGTGCGGGCCAGTAGCTTGAGCGAGGAGTCGTTTTCGATGATGGCCGACTTGCCGCTCTTTTTCACAAGGCCACAATGCCCGTGGCTCATGTACTCACAGAGGCAAACGTCGGTGATGATCAAAAGCCCAGGCACGTCGCGCTTCAACTGGCGCACCGCCTTTTGCACGATGCCGGTTTTCGCGTACGCGCCGCTGGCGCGTGTGTCCTTTTTGGACGGGATACCGAACAGGATTACCGCCGGCACGCCGGCTTTTTGCGCCTTGGCCGCCTCGCGCACCGCCTCGTCAATCGACAACTGAAACACCCCCGGCATCGAGGGCACGGCGTTGCGCACCTTGCGGCCGGGACGAACAAACAGCGGCAGCACCAGTTGATCCGGGTGCAACCGCGTCTCGCGCACCATGCGGCGAAGCATTTCAGAGCCGCGCAAACGGCGCGGTCGGTAGCTGGGGAAATCGCCTGTCAGGGGAGACGGCATGCGCGGCATGATAACCAATCCCGCCCGCAAGCCAAGCGCTTGGCCAAGCGATCAGGTGCCGATTCGGGAGACCCACACCGCCAGCCCGATGATGGCAAAACAAATGGCGAAGCAGGCGACAAACCCCCAGAAATCCTGCGCGGTTGGCCGCTGAAACTCCAGCGAACTGCCAGGGAACAGTTTGCGCTCATCGAACCGATCCGGCTGCGCGTAGCTCTTCTCCATCTGCGCGCGGTCACCGGCCGGGTCGGGATCAACCGGCGTTTTCATTTTCACATACAGCCGGTCGAGCGCCTCCTTGCTGTTCCGCTTGGTCAACAGGCTGGCAATGATCATCACGAGGAACGGCACGACCGTGGCGAACGGCAGGTCGAGCGTCTTGATGGCGGCTTTGTTCATCGCGGCGAGGTTCACGCCGAGCTTGTCGATGATCAGCATGTCGAGTCGCAACCGGCCACTGGCCACGAGGGCACAGTCGTACTCGTACACCACCTCCTCACCGCCGGGCACTTTGCGTCGTTCGATCTCCTTGAGTTTTTCTTCACCGGCCGGCTTGACGCTGCCGGCCCAGAACAGGGCCACGCCGCCGCGCCGCTTGGTCTCGGTGATGCGTTCCCCCTCAGTCTTGGCTTTGCCTCGGGAGACATCGAGCGGCGTAGCGGAACGCGAGACCGTTGAGATGATGACATGGCTGGTGCGGGTCAGGCTGGGATCGTTCACCATGCCAGAGTTGAGCTTGGGTGCAGCAACCGGAACGACAAAAAAGAACAACAGGCAGAATGTGAACGTAATCCACGCCGCGCCGGTTGTCGCGCGCCGCCAATACATCCCCACCCAAAACACTGCGGCAAATAACATCGGCACGATCCACGTTAGCTGCAGGTTGGCAAACATGTCGTAAATCGTCAGCGAGAGCGCCACTGAGCCGGCAACGACCAGCGCGCCAACGATCCGGGCCAGCCTAAGGCTCTCGGCCTCGCTGGCGTCCGGCTTGATGTACGGATGATAAATATTTCGCACCACCAGTGCGGCACAGACAATCATGAAACAATCCACGGTACTCATCAACGCGGCCAGCAAACAGGCGACCATCAGGCCCACCAAGCCGATTTTCAGCGGCCCGAGTAGCTCAAGCGCGGCCACGCCCCACGCCTTGTCGGCATCCTTCACCAGGTCCAAATTGCCGCCGTATAGCGTGAGTACGATCAACGCCGTGATCACCCAGCCGATCGTGCAGAACCGCTTGATAAAATTGCCGGTCACCAGCCCCACACGGGCGTCCCATTCGCTCTTGGCCGTGCCGCCGCCGGTGACGATGAAATGCGGCGTCAGCACGATCCCGATCATGTTGATGATGACAATGGACACGATCGCATACAGCGGAAACTCACTGGCCGCATTGCCACCGATGATCGTGAATGCCCCGTCTCCAAGTTGCTCATGCATGAGGCGAAAGGCATCCATCATCGTGTCGCCTTCGGTGCCAAATTTCTCAACCACCGCCGAGAGGCCAAACGGGATCAGCATCACCGAGAGTACGATGATGCAAATGCCCTGAATTAAATCCGTCCAGTACGCAGCCGAGATCCCCCCGAGCAGGCCGTATGTGATGACCACGACCGCGACGATGGGGAGGAGCGAATATTCCAGCGGCATCCCAAACAGTGTGTTCCCGAGAAGCGGCGCGGCCACCTTGCCGATGGCGGTGAACATCATCGCCCCATAAGTCATGTAGAAAAAACAGCCGAACAACGCATAAGCCACGCCGATGGCTTTCGACTCGTACCTCTCCACGAACCAGTCGCCGAAGGTCAGGCTGCGCATCCGGCGGTACCACACGGCACTGATCCAGTACACCGGCGTGACGAACAGCCAGTACATCACGCCCCACATGCCGCTCATGCCGTTGTGGAAGGTGCCGCGCGCCGTGTTCACCGGGTCGGCTGAGCCGGTGCCCGAGCCGAACGCGGCAAAGGTCTGCATCAACTTGCCGAAGCCGCGGCCGGCCATGAAAAAATCCTCCTGCTTTTTCTGCTGGCGCATCAGCCAAAAGCCGATGCCGGCCATCCCGGCGAAGTAGAGAAACAGAACGATGTAGTCGATGGTTTGCATAAGTTTCTGCGATTGGTTGATCCAGATTGAACGGCGGACAGTCGATGCCGAAATCTGATCCAATGCAAACAAAAACAGATCAAGCACTTAGCCAAGCCGATAAAGAGTTGAAAAAAACGTTGTTCGGCATGAGCCTTTGCGGCCTGTCAATGAAAGGCTTGAATCGTTCCCCTTGCGCAACACGTCTCCTCGTCGGCTTGGTTTTGTCGCTTGGCCTACTGCTCGATGTGCCGACGGCAGCGAAGGGCCTCCGGCCAAACATTTTGTTCTGCATTTCCGATGATCAATCTTATGCCCATACCGGTGCCAACGGCGACCCGGTAATCAAGACGCCAGCGTTTGACCGTGTAGCGGGGGAGGGGCTTCGGTTTATCCATGCTTTTTGCGATGCGCCAACCTGTGGCCCGTCACGCAGCGCTATCCTCACCGGCCAACACATCTGGCGGCTCGAGGAGGCGGGCAACATTCACAGCACACTGCCAGCGAAGTTCGCCACTTACACGGAGGAACTGGGCAAGGCCGGCTACGCAGTGGGATTCACCGGCAAGGGTTGGAGTCCGGGGCGCCTGCAGGCCGGTGGGCGCACAGTCAACCCGGCCGGTCTCGAGTTCAACAAGCGCCGGTTGAATCCGATCCGCAAGGGAATGTCCGCTCGGGATTACGCGGCAAACTTTGATGACTTCCTCTCGGAGGTGAAGCCGGGGCAACCTTTCTGTTTCTGGTTGGGCACCCACGAGCCTCATCGCGGATTCGAGGCGGGAGTGGGCATCCGCAGTGGCAAAGATCCTGCAAAGGTGAATGTGCCACCGATCTTTCCGGATAACGACATCGTTCGTAGTGACTTGTTGGATTACCTCGTCGAGGTGGAACATTTTGACAGAATGGTCGAGCGCGCGATGGCTTCACTCGAGAAAACCGGTCAACTGGACAACACAATCATCGTCGTTACGAGTGATCACGGGATGCCGTTCCCGCGTGCCAAGGCCAGCCTGTACGATGATGGTTCGAGGGTGCCCCTGGCGATCCGCTGGCCCAAAGGCATTAAGGATTCCGGTCGCACGGTGGATGCCTGTGTGAACCTCAGCAGCCTCGCCCCAACTTTTCTAGCGGCGGCCGGCTTGCAGGTGCCGGACATGATGACTGCAGAAAGCCTGATGGACATTTTCAGCAACTCGGGAACGCCGAACCTAAGAGCTTATCTAGACAAGTCTGCCGCTTTCATTGCGATGGAGCGACACGACGGCTGTCGCAAGGGAGGCAAAGGCTATCCTTGTCGGGCTATCCGCACCCGTGAATTCATGTACATTTACAATTTTGAGCCGGGGCGCTGGCCATCTGGTTCGCCGGATGCATCCGTCTGTGCGCGGGCCATCCCGTTCGGGGAAATTGACACTTCGCCGACGAAGACCTTCATGATGAAGCATCGTAATGAGCACGGCGTAGCACGACTCGCCGAGCTGGCGTTTGGCATGCGCCCAGCGGAGGAACTGTACGACCTGAAAAACGATCCACACCAGATGAACAACCTCGCGGGGAACGTCGAGTACTTGAAGAAGCAAGGGGAGCTGCGCAACCGGCTTTTTGAACATTTGAAAAAGACAAAAGACCCGCGGGCGCTTGGCCAAGACGTCCCATGGGATTATTACCCGTACTACGGTCTGCGCCGGAACAAGGATTGGAAGGTCGATCCGAAACCAACCTCCACAAACTGAATTTTAATCATGTTGATTGAGAGTTTTCTGAAACGAATCGCGTCCCGCTTGACCAAGCGCTTGGTCGGTTCGTTTTATGACTTGGGTGACAGTGGGAGGTTCACGGTGTAGGTTGCCACCGTTTTTCGGATGAAACCGATTTTCATGGTGACATTGCTGATGCTTTCCCAGGCGCTTGGCCTAGCAGAGGAGTCGCTTCACCTCGAACAGTACACCTTGGCTCAAGGGCCGGTTGCAATCGAGGGCGTCAGCCAGAATGCCTCCGGCATCACCTACCACGCCGGGCGGGACAGCCTGTTCGTCGTGCTGGACTCACCCCAGCGCGTCGTCGAGCTGAACCTTGACGGATCCCTCAAGCGCAAAATCAACCTCAACAAGTTCGACGACACCGAGGGCATCGTCTGGCTGGGCGAAAACCGGTTCGCCGTGGCCGAGGAGGCGCGCGGCAATATCGTCCTCGTCGAGTTCGAGCCAAAGGACGGCGGCGTCAGTTGGAAAAAGGCTACCAAGCTCAACACCGAAATACAGGTCAACGCCACCAACGGACTCGAGGGCATCGCGTACGACCCACTGGCCAAGCGCTACTTTGTCGCCCGCGAAAAACGCTCCCCGGCCGTCTTCAAGATAATCCCGCCCAAGCCGGAAAGTGATGCAGCCCCGGCCGCCATCCTGATGAGCCTCGCTGGGCGCGGCCTGCGTGACATCTCCGGCCTGCATTACGATGCCAAGCGTAAACGACTGCTCATCCTGAGCCACGAATCTGCGTGTGTGGTTGAGACAAACCAATACGGCATCGAATCCAGCCGCCTATTGCTTCGTGGCGGCAAATCCGGCCTAAACCGTACCATTTTTAAGGCCGAAGGGATCGCGCTCGACAATCGCGGCAGGCTTTACGTAATCAGCGAGCCCAACCTGCTATATGTGTTTCAAAAAACGAAATCCCAAACGACGGATTCAGACAGTAGTGGCTCAAAGTGATCGCAACCACTATTCGACGCCGATCGCCACTCCCGAATAGGGGCTGATCGTAAGGTTCGTCGCCGACTTTTCATGCCGGATACCTGCCACACTACCCAGGTTCGATTCGACGAGTATTTCCTTTTTTGTTGAATTACCCGTCGTCAAACGGATGGTCTGCAGCTCTCCTGACAAATTGAATGCGACGAATGTTTCCCGTTTGTCCAGTTTCCGACGGTAAACCAGCGTCATAGCGTTGTCATTCGCGAGGATGTAGTTCAATTGCCCGCGTGACCAGTCCGGTCGTTTTTTTCGGAGGGCGATCAGTTCCCGGTGAAAGTTAAACATCTCCATGTCCGGCTTCACCGGGATCGGCGCGTGGCGCTGGCCGTCCGGCGTGAAGACCTGCGGACGGTGCTTCACATCATCCCACAGGATCGGCTTGCGGCAGTCGGGGTCGTCAGCGCCCCACATGCCGAGTTCGTCCCCGCTCCATATGTGCGGGGCACTCGTGAAGGTGAACTGATGCAGTAACATCATCCGCATTTCACGGACAACTTCAGTGCTCGGGGGACCGAGTTTGAGTTCTTTATTGCCTCGAGCACCCATGCGGTATTTGTACTTGTGCTTGTTTTGAAACGAGGTGCCGAACCGTGGGCTATCGTGGCTCGCGACGAGGTTCATCAGGTTTTGGGTCTGCGCCGGGCTGTAACCGGCGTACACGCGATTCATCTCAGCGATAAAGCCGGTAGGCTTCAAGCCGCCCTCTGCGTGCGCAAACAACCGTCGTGCCGGCTTGTACCATTGGTAATGCATGACTGAATCGAAAATGTCGCCCTGCAAAAAAGGCCTCGGATCCATCAATTCGTCAGGCCATTTGGTCCACCACGCCTCGCCCAGAAGGAGGGCATCGGGGTTGATCCCACGCACGAATTTTCGATAGTCGCGCCAGAAGCCAAGTGGCACATGCGTGGCGACGTCGAGCCGAAAACCGTCCACGCCTTCCGACGGGTCGCCGTCGCCGTCCGGATCCAACCAGCGCTTGGTAATGTTGAAGATGTGCGCCTTGACCTCCGGATGCAGATCGCCATCGAAAACGTGACCATGCCTCTCGCGCTTGCCGGAGACGTTGACTTTTTTGAGTTCCGGCAGCGTCTTCACGCCGAGCCAGCCCTTAAACTGAAACTCGTTTTCCGGAGTCTCCGGATCGTCAAACGAGACGATGTCGTACCAGTCGCGGAACCGGCTCTCCGCTTGGTTTTTCACGAGATCTTTCCACGCCCAGAACGAGTTGCCGGTGTGGTTCCATGAATAGTCGATGATCAGTCGCATGTCGCGACGATGAACTTCGCGGATCAGTTTCAAGAACAACTGATCTGCTGCCGTCCACTTCCACGTGGCAGGATCAACAGGATTTTCGGCGTCGATAATTACGGTGTCGCCGACTGGATCCGGCCCGAAGGTCCGGTCGATGTGCCGGTAGTGGCGGGCATCGTATTTGTGAAGCGAAGGCGAGTCATTTAGCGGGTTGAAATAGATGGCCGTGATCCCGAGATGCTGCATGTAATCGAGCTTGTCGAGGACCCCCTGCAGGTCTCCACCGAAACGCCGTGCGGCCGCTAGCTTATGAAAATTCTCCCCCTCGACCTTGGCCCAATCCTCCTGCTCATACCAATCCTGATGCCAGGGGGTGATCTGCCAGTCGTCCGGCACAAATCCCGGATAGGCCCCCTGCATGTATTCCGGGCGGGGATCGTTGGTGGAATCGCCGTTGCGGAATCGCTCGACAAAAATCTGGTACCAGATCGCCTCCCGCGCCCACTCCGGCGGTTGGCCAAACTCCGCCGCTTGGCCGGGCGCTTGGCCAAGCGCAATCCCTGAGAGGCTACAAGCCAGCGAAGCCCATCCGCATCGTAAGAATCGTTTCATTCACTGGTCAATCGTTCATTCGCTCGACGATCGATGTGGTCGATTTGCCCGGCACGAACGGGATGATCGCGATCTCCCCGCCGGTCGACTCCACCGCCTCGCGCTCGTCGGCGTCCAGCGTCTCCGGCGTGTAGTCGCCTCCCTTCACGTAGACGTCCGGCTTGGCCAAGCGCAGAAAATTCACCGCGCGTTTCTCCGGAAAAATCGCCACGGCTCCGACCGAGGCCAGAGCGGCCAGCACCAGCGCGCGATCAGCCTCGGCGTTAAGCGGACGGCTTGGCCCCTTGAGTTCGCGCACTGACTCGTCGCCGTTGCAGCCGACCAGCAGCACGTCGCCGTGCGCCGCCGCCTGCTCGAGGTAGCTCACGTGCCCGGCGTGGAGCAGGTCGAAGCAGCCGTTGGTCACCACCAGCCGTTTGCCGTTCTCGCGGAGTTGCTCGCGCCAGGCAGGCAGTTGCTCGAGCGTCACGATTTTTTCACGCGCATTCATCGCGGGCCAAGCGTACACGCGGGCGGCTCAGTAGCCAATCGCCGCGCCGTCCTTGCGCGCCTCGGAGCCGCCGTGGAGCAGCCCGGTCTCGTGGTCGATGCGGATGGCCTGATAACCGCCGCCCGCGCCACCACGGCTGACGTTGTGGCCGCGTTTTTTCAACTCAGCAACGACCTTCTCGCTGACGCCGCTCTCGACGATCAACCGGCCGCCGTCGGTCATCACGTCGCCGGTGGGCGTATCGGATCCGTCGTGTCGCACGCGCGCGGCGTCGGTTGCCTCCTGCACGTTCATGCCGTGATCGATCATGTTGACGAGCACCTGCGCGTGGCCCTGCGGCTGCATGTCACCGCCCATCACGCCAAACGACAGCACCGGCTTGCCGTCCTTGGTGACCATCGCTGGAATGATCGTGTGGAACGGTCGCTTGAACGGCTCAAGCCGGTTGTGGTGCTTGTCATCCATCGCGAACAGCGTGCCCCGGTTTTGCATGGTGAATCCGACGTTGCCCGGCACGTGGCCGGAGCCGAAGCCGTAGTACGTGCTCTGGATGAGCGACACCACGTTGCGATCCTTGTCCACTGCGGTGAGGTAAATCGTGTCGCCTTGCCTGAGCTGCGGATCGCCGGCCGGCACACGCTGCGCGGCCTTGGCCATGTCGATGCGCTTGGCCTGTTGCGCGGCATACGGCTTGGAGATCAGCTCCGCGATTGGCAGGTTTTTCTCCACCTGCGGGGCGGCGTAAAACTTGGCCCGGTCGGCGAATGCCAGTTTCTTGGCCTCGGTGAACAGGTGGATGTAGTCGGCCGAGTTGTGCCCTATCGCGGCGATGTCGTGCGGCTCGAAGATGTTCAAAATCTGTAGCGCAGCGATGCCCTGACCGTTCGGTGGCAGCTCCCAAATTTCATGGCCACGGTAGTTCGTGCTGACCGGCTCGATCCATTCCGAGGTGTGGCGCTTAAGGTCCTCCATCGTGATGAGGCCTCCGACCGACTGGCTGTAGCGCACCATTTCCTCGGCAATCCAGCCCTCGTAAAACACCTTCGCTCCCTCCCTGCCGATGGCGCGATAGACTTTGGCCAGATCGCGGTTGGTCATCCGCTGGCCCTCCTTAGGTGCCTTGCCGTCCTTGAGGAACGCCCGGCTGGCGGTCTTGGTTTCGCCTAGAATCCCTTCACTGCCACTCCAGTAGCCGGCGATGATCTGGGTGACCGGAAAACCGTCCCGCGCGTACCGCACCGCCGGCGCAAGCGTCTTGGACAACGACAGTTTCCCGAACCGGTCGTGCAACACCTGCCAGCCGTCCACGCATCCCGGCACCGACCAGCTGAGTGGTCCCTTGAGCGGGATGCGGTCGTGCCCGCGTTCGCGGATCAGATCCCGCGAAATGCCAAGTGGCGAGCGGCCACTGGCGTTGAGGCCGTGGAGTTTTTTCGACTTCGCATCCCACACGATGGCGAACAGGTCGCCGCCGATGCCGCAGCTCATCGGTTCCACCACGCCGAGCACGGCGTTGGCCGCGATGGCGGCGTCGATCGCGTTGCCGCCCCGCTTGAGTATGTCCACCCCGGCCTCGGCGGCGAGCGTGTGGCTGGTGGCAACCATTCCATTGGGGGCCATCACCACCGAGCGGCTGAGTTTGGGATCACCGTACGGCCGGTCGTAACCGGCACCGAAAAGCTGAGAACTGGCCATGACTGGTAGAAGAAACAGCTTGGCCAAGCGCTTGGCCAAGCGACGGCAACGGCCGTTTGCCCGGTGGATTGAATGACAGATTATTTTGCGCATGGCTTCGGCGACATTGTCGGCACATTCGCTTGGTCAAGGCAAGCCGCCGCCGTTTTGGTGTTGCCAAGCGCTTGGCCAAGCGGGAGAAACCGCGAGAGCGATGTCGCCCTCCAAACAGGTTGAACAGTTTGACGCCCTGCTGCAGCAGGGCGAGCCGGTGCTGGCCTTGGCCCCGATGCAGGACGTCACCGATCTGCCGTTTTGGAGGGTGATCCGCAGTCGCGGCGGGGCGGACGTGTATTACACCGAATACTTCCGCGTGCATGCCGATTCGAGGTTGGAAAAACCGATCCTGCGCTCGATCACCGAGAACCCCACCGGCCGGCCGGTCATCGCGCAGATGATCGGCAACAGCATCCCCGACCTCGTGCGCACGGCGCGCGAGCTGCAGCAGCATCCCATCGCCGCGGTCGACCTCAACCTCGGTTGTCCCGCGCCGATTGTTTACAAGAAATGTGCCGGTGGCGGCCTGCTGCGCGAGCCGGAACGCATCGACCGCATCCTCGGCGCGCTGCGCGAGTCGGTCGATAAGCGATTCACTGTCAAGACGCGGCTTGGCTTCGATAACCCGGCGGTGTTCGACGAGTTGCTCCCGATTTTTTCGAAGCACGACCTCGACCTGCTCACCGTCCATGGCCGAACGGTCAAAGAGATGTACCGCAGCGCTGTGCATTACGACTTTATTGCGCGCGCCGTCGCCGAGACCGGCTGCCCGGTGTTGGCCAACGGCAATGTCTACTCCGCGGCCAAGGCCGAGTCGGTGCTTGCCGAGACCGGCGCGCGCGGCCTGATGATCGGACGCGGCATCATCCGGAATCCCTGGTTGTTCACCCAGATCCGCCAGCATCTCCGCGGCGAGACGCCCGTCTGGCCAAGCGGGCGCGAGGTGCTCGACTAAGTCACCGACCTGTTCGAGATCACTGCCCCGGAAAATTACATCGAGCGCAGCCAGGTGCAGAAGATGAAAAAGTACATGAATTACTTCGGGCTTGGCGTCGACCCGGATGGACGGTTCTTGCACGACATCCGTCGCGCCCAGACCAAGGCCGACTTTTTTGCCATCTGCCGCGAACACCTCGACCACGCCGAGTCGATGCCGCTCGAGCCATACACGCCCGAGTTGCGAAGCCGCGACGTCGTGGCCGGCGTACACACCTAGTTTTGAAAATTCGAAACTCTAATTTAGAAATCCTAAACCCTGAGCGCTTCCTTGCGTGAGCCGGGGTGTGCCGGTACATTGTCTTGGCTGCAATGACGCTGACTGAAAAAATATTGGCCCGGGCAGCGGGCAAAAGTGAGGTGACCGCCGGCGAGAATGTCTGGGTAAATGTGGACACGTTGATGACGCACGACGTCTGCGGTCCCGGCACGATCGGGGTATTCAAGCGCGAGTTCGGGGAGGACGCCAAGGTTTGGGACGCGAAAAAAATCGTGATCATTCCGGACCATTACATTTTCACCTCCGACTCCCTGTCCAACCGCAATGTGGACATTTTACGCGAGTTCGCGAAGTCTCAGGAGCTACCGTACTTTTACGACGTGATCGACGACAAGGACGGCAAGTGGCAGTTTGACGCATCGCAGGGTTTACTCAAGCGCCAGTACGGCTCGCGTTATGCCGGTGTCTGCCACACGGCACTCTCGCAGAAGGGGCATCTTCGGCCCGGCGAAATTTTGTTCGGCACCGACTCGCACACCTGCATGGCCGGGGCGTTCAACCAGTTCGCCACCGGCATCGGCAACACCGACGCCGGCTTCGTGATGGGCACCGGCAAACTGCTGATCAAGGTTCCCGAGACAATGCACTTCCGCCTCGAAGGAGAAATGCAGCCGGGTGTCATGGCCAAGGACATCATCCTGCACGCGATCGGCGAGATCGGATTCGACGGCGCGACCTACCGTGCGATGCAGTTCGACGGCCCGGGCGCGGCCGGCCTGTCGATGGACGACCGGATGACCGTCGCCAACATGGCCATCGAGGCCGGCGGCAAGAACGGCATTTTTGAGTACGACGAGAAAACCAAGGCACTCGTCGACGAACGCATCCAGCTCAACGGCACCAAGAGCGACTACGAGCCGGTCGAGCGCGACGAAGACGAGACGTTCATCCACGACTCGACGATCGACCTGAGCGCACTGGAGCCGACTGTCGCCTGTCATCCCGACCCCGGCAACCGCAAGCTTGCCCGCGAGATGACCGACATGAAACTCGATCGCGCCTACATCGGCTCCTGCACCGGAGGCAAGACGAGCGACTTTTTGGCGTTCGCCGAGGTGGTGCGCGGACAGGAGGTGCGCATCGACACCTTCGGCGTGCCGGCCACACCGGAGATCGTAAACGACCTGCAGACCACCGAGTGGGACGGTAAGCCGGTCTGGAATATTCTCACCGACGCCGGTGTTCGGATGACCGAGAATGCCGGTTGCTCCGCCTGCCTCGGCGGCCCGGTCGACACCTTCGGCCGTATGAATGAGGGCGGCATGAAGTGCATCAGCGCGACCAATCGGAATTTCCCCGGTCGCATGGGCAGCAAGGAGAGCGAAGTCTACCTGGCCAGCCCGGCCACCGTCGCCGCCAGCGCCCTCGCCGGCCACGTCGCCGACCCCCGCGATTATTTGAACTAACTCCGCTTGGCCAAGCGGCTTGTTGTTTTCTTTGGCTTGGCCAAGCGTTCGTGCTACGCTCGGCTCAGTCAGTCATGCAAGCGATCACCTTGGGAGAATCCGGCCTGAAATGCAGCCGTTTGGCCTACGGATGCTGGCGCGTGACGGGTGTGATCACTCATCCGCCCATTGACGACGAGCACGAGCAAAAGGGTCGCGAAGCCATTACCGCCGCCTACGAGGCCGGCTACACGTTGTTCGATTTGGCGGACATCTACAGCGAAGGCCTCGTGGAGGAAGTGTTCGGCCGCACGCTCAAGGAGGTTTCCGGCATGCGGGACAGTATCACCGTCACGACCAAGTGCGGTATCCGCCAAAAGGGCGACCCCGACAAGGATGCGCCGCACCGCTACGACCAGTCACGCGACCACATCGTCGCCTCGTGCGACGCATCGCTCAAACGGATGGGCCTCGACTGCATCGATATGTTCCTGCTGCACCGGCCGGACTATCTGCTGGAACAGGAGGAAGTGGCCAAGGCGTTCGACGAACTGAAACAAGCCGGCAAAGTGCGCGAGTTCGGCGTGAGCAATTTCACCGTCGGTCAACTCGACCATCTGCAGGCGGCCTGCTCGATGAAGCTGATCTGCAACCAGGTCGAGATCAGCCTGTTCCATTACGACGCGCTCGAGGACGGCTCGCTCGACTACTACCAGCGGCACGGCGTCACGCCGCTGGCGTGGAGCCCGCTGGCGCAGGGACGGCTCGGCCGCGAGACCCCGGTCTCCCTCCGCAAGGCCAACCATACGCAGGAACAGGCCGTCCGCGACGCGCTGCACGTCGTGGCGTTGCAGGAGGAGTGCAGCCCGAGCGCCGTCGCGCTGGCGTGGCTGCTGCGCCACCCTGCCGGCATCGTGCCGATCGTGGGCAGCACAAATCCCGACCACATCCGGGACGCCACCCGGGCGGACGGGCTGCAATTGTCCCGCGAGGAATGGTACCGCCTGACGGCCGCCGCCGCCGGGGAGCCGCTGCCATGAGTTGGGCTTTCCCGTTTCCTGCCTGACACCAGCGAGCCACTCTGGCCTTTCTCCCCGTTGACAGGCAGAATCCCGCCCCGTCGGGCGCGGGAGCCACGCAACGGTGCGCCAATCGCCCCCGCAAACGGACGGCGACAGGATGAAAACAGCCGAATTAATGGAACAACCCCCGTGGCATCCGGACTGCTGGGAATGCAACCGCCCGTGACCAACCGCCTGTTTTTGTTGACCGTGATGATGGCCGTCGCCGCCTTGGCCAACGGCTCGGTGGTGGTCACCGAGATTCATTACAAGCCGGCCGACAAGACCTCCCCGGAGGAGTTCGTAGAGATTCACAACCGCAAGCCGGTGGCAGTGAATCTCTTCGGCTGGCGGTTCACGGAGGGCATCGACTTCACCTTCCCGGAGGGAACTGTGCTGGAGCCTGGCGGGTACATGGTCGTGGCCGAGAATCCCGCGAGGCTGAAGGCGGTGTTCTCCGTCGGGGCGCTTGGCCCTTATAGCGGGCGCTTGGCCAACGACGGGGAGCGGCTCGTGCTGCGAGACCGGCAGGGTGCCGTAGCCGATGCGGTGGAGTACCGCAACGAGTTCCCGTGGCCGGTGGGCCGCGAGGACGGCGGCTCGATCGAGTTGATCCATCCCTCCCTCGACAACGACCTCGGCGGAAGCTGGAGGCTCTCGACCACTGGAAAGGGGCAGGGCGAAGCACCCTGGGAGGAGACGGTTTTCATCGACCACAACGACCGTAGGTGGCGCTACAAAAAAGGTACCTCGGCACCGGCCGGAGGTGCAGCGTGGCGGACGACCGGCTACAGCGAAAATGGGGACTGGAAAACCGGCCGCACCAGCATCGGCTACGGCGACAACGACGACCAGACGAAGCTCGATGACATGCGGAACAACTACTCCACCATTTATCTTCGCCACAAGTTCCGCGTGCCGGATCCCGGCGGAGTGCCGGCATTGCGCGTGAAGCTGTACGTGGACGACGGCTGCATCATCTGGATCAACGGGCAAGAGGTGGCGCGGCGGCACGTCGCCGGCGGCGAGNTGCGGCACGACTCCACCAGCGGCGTCGCCGACCACGAGCGCGAGTGGGAATTGATCGACCTGCCCGACCCCGGTTCCTTCCTTAAGAAGGGCGACAACGTCATCGCGATCCACGTGATCAACGCGACCCTGGGCAGCAGCGACCTGTCGATCGACGCCGTGCTGCTCGTGCCGCCCCGGCCCCCGGAAGCGGCCAGCCCGACGCCCGGCAGCCGCAATTCCGTCTTCGCCACGAACGCCCCGCCGCAGATCCGGCAGGTTACCACCGCGCCCCGTCAGCCGCCGTCGGGACAGCCATTCCTCGTCACGGCAAAGATCACGGATCCCAACGGGGTAGCTGCGGTGCAACTGCATTATCAGGTGGTCGCGCCGGGCGACTATATCCCTGCTCATCTGCCGCTGGCCTACTCGAGACTACTCTCCGATGCCAGCCAGCCGCTCCCCGTCAACCCGGAGTTTGAGGCGGCGGAAAACTGGCAGAAGCTCGCGATGCGCGACGACGGCCGTGAGGGGGACGCCGACGCGGGGGACGGGGTTTATTCGGCGCGGGTTCCCGCGCGGGAGAACCGGACGCTGTTCCGGTACCGGATCACCGCGTCCGACGGTACGGCCTCGGTGCGGGTTCCCCTGCCGGGCGACCCGTCGCTGAACTTTGCGGCCTTCGCGTACGACGGCGTGCCGGCCTACAAGCCAAGGCGACGCACCGTGCACCCGGACGGCCTCGGCCATGCCTACCCGGCGGAGGTGATGCGATCGTTGCCGGTCTACACGCTGATCTCGCGCAAACGGGATTTCGACCAGTGCAACGCCTACAGTTCCTCCTACGGAGTTCCTTCCTGGCCTCCTCCAAATCAAAGCCAGATTCCCAAGTCGAAGACCGACGCCCGCAGCAAGTTCAACTGGGAGGGCGCGTTCGTGTACGACGGCGTGGTGTACGACCACATCCGCTACCGGCTCCGCCAGGCCAACGACCGCTACGGTGGTGGCGGCAAACGGTCGATGCGGTTCCGGTTCAACCGCGGCCACTATCTGCGCGCGAAGGACAACTACGGCGAGGCGTATCCAGTCAAGTGGCGCACGCTCAACACGGGGAAGATGTTCGACAACAAGCGCGTCGGCAATTTTGGCCTGACCGAAAGCGCCAACTCNCTCATCTGGAACCTGCTCGGCGTGCCGGCACCGCACACGCACTTTTTTCATTTCCGCGCCCTGACCGGNNCGACCGAGGCCNCGACGAATCCCAACGGCCAATACACNGGCGACTTTTGGGGCATGCACCTCGCCATGGAGGATTACGACGCGCGGTTCCTCGANACCCACCAACTNGAGGACGGCAACCTGTACAAGCTCAAGGACGGCATCTTCGACGGCAACAAGGTCAAGCGAAACCAGGGGCGCACCGCCGTCACCGACGACCGGGACTTCCAGAACATCCGCCAGCAGCTCCGGCCCTCGCGCTCCGTTGACTGGCTGCGCGCACACGTGAACTGGGATCACTGGTATCGCTACCACACCGTCTGCGAGGCGATCCGGCATTACGACTTCTGGCCGCGCGACTCGCATTCCAAGAACCGGGCCTGGTATTTCGAGCCAAGCACGGAGACGCCGCTGGGCCGCATGGCGGTACTACCGTGGGATGCCGACGCCTCGTGGGGCCCGAACTGGGGTCAAGGCATTGACTACCCGAAAAACGCCATCACCTCCGGGCAGGACACCGCGGCGTTCCGACAGGAGTACCGCAATGTCATCCGCGAGTTCCGCGACCTCGTCTGGAGGGAGGAGGTGCTCAACCCGGTGATTGATCACATGGCCGGGATGATCGGCGAGTTCTCGATGGCAGACCGCGACCGCTGGCGTTCCGCCCCGCACGGCCGGGATTTTGGCCCGATGGAAACCAAGGTGCGGGACATGAAAAACTTCGCCTTCCGGGGCTGGTCCGGCAACACCGGCCCCACCGTTCCCAGCGGCGGTCGGGCGGCCCACCTCGATCAACTGGCCCGGGCCGAGGGCGACTCGACGCGCATCCCCCGCACGCCACGTGTTACCTACAAGGGGCCGGAGGGGTACCCGGCCAACGCCCTGTTTTTTGAAACTAGCCCCTTCTCCGATCGGCAGGGGGACAATACTTTTGCCTCGATGCGGTGGCGTATCGCCGAGGTGGATGCCGATTACGATCCCGTCGCCCTGCCGCTGCGGTTGCCGCTCTTCGAATGGCGCGCTGCCTGGGACTCGCGCGAACTGGCCGAGTTTCATCCGCGCGTGCATATCCCGCCGTCCGCAGTTGAGCCGGGCAAGACCTACCGTGTCCGGGTACGATTCAAGGACAACACCGACCGCGCCAGCCACTGGTCGGCTCCGGTGGAATTCACCGCCTCGGCCCCGTCGATTCAGCCACTTCGGGACGCCCTGCGCATCACGGAAATCATGTACCGCCCGGCCGGCAACCCGGACGCCGAGTTCATCGAAATTCAAAATATCGGCTGGAGCCGTGTCGCCCTCGGTGACCTNCGCCTGGCCGGCGGGGTGCGGTACGATTTCGCGGCGGCCGGTATCGACCAACTGGAGGCCGGGCAGCGGCTTGTCATCGCGCGAAACCCGGAATTGATCCGCGCCGCGCCGGGCGGCGGGCAGGCGAACATCGTTGGCCCGTGGGACGGCAAACTGTCCAACAACGGCGAAGCCATTCGGCTGGAAACCGCGTGGGGCGAAACGGTGCTCTCGGTCGACTACAACGGCAACTGGCACGGCCAGGCCGACGGCCGGGGCCGGTCGCTTGTTCTGCGCGATCCAGCCAGCGCGGAAGCAGCCTGGTCGACCAAGGGCGGCTGGATGCCCAGCCTGTTCCCCGGCGGCTCACCCGGCCGGGGCGACGACGAATTGGCCGCGCTGGACTCCCCGCTCTGGATCAACGAGGTGATGTCCGGCAGCGATGGCTGGATAGAGTTGTTCAACCCGGCTGGCCAAGCGGCGAACATCGGCGGCTGGTTCCTGAGTGACTCCCCGGCGCGCTTGGCCAAGTTCCGGCTGCCAAGTGGCCTGACCGTCCCACCCGCCGGGTTCCTCCTGCTCGAGGCCAAGCGGCTTTACAGCCAGCCCGGCGCGTCCGGCCGGTTTGAAATCCCGACAGCGGGCGGTTCACTGTTTCTGTCGCAGATCGTCGGAGGCCAATTGACCGGCTTGGGCGCGACCGGCCGTTTTGGCCCGTTCGACGGCTCAGCGTCTTGGGGGATAAAACCGGACGCTGAAAACCGCGTCATGGCTTCCCTCCCGATCCCCTCACCCGGCCAACCCAACGCATCACCCGGCGCCACCATCCATCCCTTGCTGGTGGCGGTTCGCGACCTTGGCCAACTGGAACTACGCTTCCACGCCCAACCCGACCGAGCGTACACCGTCGAGTCGTGCGACCGACTCGGGCCGGGTGAATGGAGCACCATTCGCACGGTCGCTCCGAGCCCAAACGGCGGCGAAGTGGTGGTGCGCCAACTGATCGAACAAGCCCAACCGGAGCGCTACTTCCGGCTTCGCGTGCTGCCGTAGACTGATGCAACCCGCCTCCTCCGCATCCCGGTTTTGTTTCGCCATGCTGGCGTTATGGATTGCCGCGCTTGGCCAGGCTCGGGTCAGCGGCGGGATCGTTGTCGAGGGCATCTCCGACAAGCAGGTCGCCAACGGGCCGGTTCGCTTTCGCATCAACCAAACCGGCACCGCCCCGGCAGAACACCGGCTCGACGGCCAGCGAATCCCGGCCGGGATCTGGCTCGACGTGACCGCCCCCGGCTACCACGAACTGCGCTCGGTGGAACGCCCGCTTGGCCAAGCGGAGGAGCACGCCCATTTGGTTCGATTCGTCATCCAGTCGGTACGAGGCCATTCGGAGTGGGCGCTGCCCCCGTGGACTCCGCTGCCGCCGATTGCCTCCGGACAAACGCTCCAGCCAAGCGCCGGGAACACCACCCGATTGAAACTGTTCATGCCAACCCGCTTCCCCGCCGGGTTGCCGGTGCCAGTAGTGGCGATGGTGACGGATGCACAAGCCAAGCGCGTGAACTTCACAGGCACGCTCGAAGGCAACGCCGACATCGCGTTGAAACGGGGCGTCGGCTCCGGCTTGCTGACGGTGAACGAAACGGAACCGGTTCACTTCAAGGCCGGCCCGCTGTCCGCCGGGAAAATCATCATGATCGACTCCGCCGCGTGGCAGGCGGTGAAGGGCGACATCAAAAAAACAACGACTTGGAAGCCGGACTCCCGAATACACATGACCTCCAGTCTGACCATCGCGCAGGGAGCCACCCTCACCATCCAGAGCGGTAGCGTCGTCAAGCTGGCTCCGAAGGTCGAGGTGACGGTGCACGGCCGAATCATCATCGACGGCACAGAGACTGCCCCGGTCGTATTTTGCCCCGAGTCACCGGAGACGCCTTGGGGAGGCGTCACTCTGAGTGGGGCCAAGGCGGCGGTGGAGGCGGAATGGGCGTTCGTCACTGGCAGTGGCGGCAACCCATGGTGGTTCGTCGCCAACAACGTCGCCGGCACACACCGAAATGAGCAGGCAGCCTTTTTTCTGGGCAAAAAAGCCGTTGGCACGTTTTCTGACTGCTTCTTTATTGATAACGCAGGCCAAGCGTTTCACGGGGAGGAGGCCCAGCTCGCTCTCGACAGTTGCGTGATCCAGCGCTGCCAGACCGTTGGCCAGTTCAACGGCGGCTCCGTGATCATCCGCGACAGTGCGCTGCTCGATTTTCCGAGCGACGACCGAACCTTCGCGGACGGCGACAACGACGCGCTTTATTTTACCCTCGGCAAACACGAGGTCACCGACACGCTCATCGGCTGGTGCAAGGATGACGGCATCGACGCCGGCGGCGACTCNCCCGGCACGGTGACCGTTTCCGGCTGCTGGATCGAGAGTTGCTTTCATGAGGGGCTGGCGTTGTCCGGGGCCGACAAGATCGTGCGCGTGCGCGACACGGTCATCCTCAACTGCGGACAGGCGGTCGAGGCCGGGTACCTCTCGCCGAACGTCGCCCTTGAACGCTGCCTTCTCGTCGGCAACGGGGTTGGTGCGCGCTTCGGCGACAACTACGCCGGTGGCCACCTCGGCTTTCTCTCCATGAGCGACAGTCTCTCCCTGTTCAACCGGCGCGACGTCTGGGGCTTGAGCCGCGATGTGTGGATGGAGAAAATCACGCGCATGAAAATCGTGGGCAACCACCTTTCCCGGTCACACGACTCGTTCCCCGATAACCCGCCGTGGGCATACGCCGACCATGCCGCATTGCTCGCGCCGTTTTTGTCCAGCTCCCCGTTTGTGCCGGGCATCGGTTTCCGGGGATGGGATCGGCCGATCGCCCCGGGCCACATCATCGTCGGCCTGAGCCGCCCCTCAGCGAAACCGGTGCGGGTACGGTTCACCGTGCGTGCGGAAAATGAAAACGGGGAAGCCGGCGACGTGTTCGCGGATGGAGCCATTGAGTTTCAATCCGGGGAAACCGCGAAGGAGATTTCGCTGGAATTCCCCGGCATCGCCGACGCGGATGCGTTCCGGGTGGCGTTGTCCGAGGCGGTGAATGGCGAGTTGACCGGCCCGGCGGCCGTGCGGTTCCAGTCTCAGAAAGCGGCCGCACCGCGAATCTGGATCGCAACAAAATCAGCCGAATGGAAATGGCTCAAGGGTGTGAAGGAGGCGTCCGAGCCAAGCGACGCATGGAAGGCCCGCGACTTTGACCACGGTGCCTGGTCTAGCGGCGCCGCGCCGTTTGGGTACGGCCGGGACGGTGTGCAAACCGCGTTGGCCGACATGCGTAACCAATACACGTCCGTCTATCTGCGGCACGCGTTCGCGCTTGACCAGGCGAATGCCGAGGGCGTGCTACGGTTCGCGGCGACGTACGACGACGGCTTCGCCCTCTGGATCAACGGGCAGGAATTGGCCCGCGTCGGTCTGCCGCCGGGGGAGTTGCCGCACAACGGCCGGGCGAGCGAGTCCGACTTTGCGCCGAGGGAATGGAGCGCCGACGTGCCGACTGCAAGCATCCCGTCGCTCGCACTCGGAAAGAACATCGTGGCGGTGCATCTGTTTAACACACGCCGGGACAGCACCGACCTGTTTTTCGACCTGTCACTTACCTCGAGCCCATCAGCGGACGCTGACGCGGACAACCTCCCCGACTCGTGGGAGCAACGAATCGCCCGGGCCAAGCCGGACGATGTCGTGTCGGGCATCGGTGATGTCCGGCCAAGCGACGACTTTGACGGCGACGGCTTGGCCAACCGCTGGGAATGGGCGGCCGGCACCGACCCGGTCAACCCATTTAGCACGATCCAACTCGCGGTTAGGCGCGACCCGGATGGTACCGTCCGGCTCCAATGGCAAGCCAAGCCGCACCGGGTGTACCAGCTTCAGCGCAAACGCCGCCTGGCCAACGGTGCGCCGTGGGAAACCGTGAAGCAGTTCCAGCCGGTGTTCACCCCGGCCGGCGAAACCGAAGTGACCCGGCTGGATCCGCTTAAACCGGACTCCGGCTATTTCCGATTGCGACTTGTTACGGATGAGTAACGGCATGGCATTGCATCATCAATCAACCATCGAGCCTGGCCCGCGCGCCGTGTCGCGGATCGCCCGCTTGGCCAAGCGGGCCGCGTTGTTCCCCATCTGCTTGGGTGCCGCTTGGCCGGTGTTCGGTGGGGTGGTCATCAACGAAATTCATTATCACCCCGCCTCCGAGGATGTCCGCGAGGAGTTCATCGAGCTGCACAACACCGGCAACGAGGCGGTCGATCTCGAGGGTTGGTCGCTGCGGCGCGGCGTGCGGTTTGAATTCCCGAAGACCACCGTGCCGGCGGGCGGCCACCTCGTCGTCGCGGCCGATGCCGACCGGTTCGCGGCCAAGCATCCAGGCGTCCAGCCGTTCGTGGCGGGGTGGAACGGGCAACTGAGCAACCGGAGCGAAACCATCCGGCTGGAGGATGCCAACGGCAAGACGATCGACTCCGTGACCTATGCCGACGAGGGGGAATGGGCCATCCGACAGCGCGGGCAACCGCACCACCGGCACCAAGGTTGGGATTGGCTGGCCGAACACGACGGCGGCGGCCGCTCGCTCGAGCTGATCAACCCGGCCCTCTCAAACCGGCACGGGCAAAACTGGGCCGCCAGCACGGTGGAGGCCGGCACGCCGGGCGCGGCCAACTCCGTCTTCAGCGGCGACGTGCCGCCAATGATTCTCGACGTGCGCCACGCGCCGCCCGTGCCGCGCTCCACGAGCCAGGTGCAGATCACCGCGACTCTGCTCGACGAGCAGATCGCTGGCCTGACCGCCGAGCTGTGGTTCCGCCGGGACACGGAGGGGGCGTTCCAGACTCTGCCTCTCCTCGACGACGGCGCGCACGGGGACGGCCAGGCCGGGGACGGATTGTTCGGGCAAGCCATCCCGGCGTTCCCGGACGGCACAGTCGTTGAGTTTTTCGTCCGGGCCAGCGACAAGCAACACAACGCGCGGAGTTTCCCCGCCGTTGCTGTCCCGGACGGTGAGCCCCGCGCCAATCTGCTGTATCAGGTGGACGATGCGGTGGCGGATGATTCCCTGCCATTTTACAGAATCATCATGACGCCGGCAGAACGGGATTATTTCCTCAAGATGGTGCGACACCCGTCCGGCCGGTTCAGCGACGCGCGGATGAATGCCACGTTCATCTCCCGGATGAGCGGCAGGGAGCAGGTCCGCTATCTTGCCGACATCCGGAACCGCGGCAACGGCAGCCGCTGGAAGTCGCCGAACAATTACCGGGTCGACTTTCCCAGCGACACACCGTGGCACGGCGTGGAGAAACTCAACCTCAACGCGCAGCATCCGCACATCCAGTTGCTCGGCAGCGCGCTGAGCCAGCAGGCGGGAGTGTTAATGGGCCGCTCCCGACTCGTGCGCGTCCGCCTGAATGGCGCAGACACCGCCATTGCCGGCTACCCGATGTACGGGCTGTATGCGCACAACGATGTCGTGGACGGCGACTTCGCGGACGGCCATGACCTTGGCCCGGTGAACATTTACCGCACCCTCCGCACCGGCTCGATGGAAGCCGACTTCGCCTACCTCGGCGAGGAGCCCGAGCCGTACCGGCAGGTTTACTTCAAGGAAACCAATGCCGCCGAGGACGACTGGCGGGACTTGATCGGGCTGTGCCGGCTCCTGACCGAGACGCCGAAGGAGGAGTTCGTCGCAGCCGTCGAGGCGTCGATCGACGTCGATAATTGGCTCCGCTTCTTCGCCATCAACACGGTTTTCGACAACCGCGAAACCGGCTTGGGCAACGGGATCGGAGATGACTTCATTCATTTCGAGGATCTGGCCAGCAACCGGCACATGCTGGTGCCGTACGATTTGGACACCATTCTCGGCCGGGGCGACACAGCCGGCAGCCCGACGGCCGGGCTGTTCAAGGCCACCGAGCCGGTTCATGTCAGCGGCCACCTGACGAAGCCGGACCAGGTGGCCCGTTTCCTGAAACACCCGGCGTTCGTGCCGCGCTATTTCGCCGAGCTGCAGCGGCAGGCGGAGACGGTTTTTTCGGACGCCCAATTCCCGGCCATGGTCGAGCAGGCAATCGGCAAATGGACGGACAAATCGGAAACCGATCGCCTCAACCAATTTGCCGCCGAACGACGCGAGTTCATTCTGTCGCAAATCCCGCGCGCATTGACCCTGTCGACCTCCCTGCCGCTCAAACAGGGACTCCCCGTCTCCGAGACGCCGCTCGTCAATCTTGAGGGCCAAGCGGACGCCATCGCCACCCGCGCAGTCACGATCAACGGCACTCCCGTGAACTGGTCGGCGTGGGAGGCCACGTGGCGTGCGGATGCGTTCAGACTGCAACCGGGGCTAAATCACCTGCGCGTGCAGGCCTTCGACGCGGCCCATGCCGAGGTGGATCGCCTCGACTTCACGGTGTGGCACGAGACCGGAGCGCACCAGCCGGTCGACGCGCTCATCACGGGCGACACGGTGCTGTCCGCCGCGGGTGGCCCGTGGTTTTTCCCCGGCGACACGGTGGTGCAAAAACAGGCCACGCTCTCGATTGAGGCCGGAGCCGTGGTTTATTTCGGGGAGAACGCCCAACTCGAGATTCGCGGCCGCCTGGCGATCAGCGGCGAGCCGAACCGGCCGGCCACGCTGACCGTGCCGCCCGGCGCGGGCCATCGCTGGCGCGGGGTTCGCTGGGTCGATTCCATGCAGGCCAACCGGCTGGCGCACGTGATCATTCTCGCCGTCGCGGCCGACACGCCCGCGGTCCACGCTGAAAACTCTCGCCTCGAGTTAATCGGCGTCGCCTTTCGTGACCTGCCCGGCACGGCGATCCGGTTTTCCGGCTCGGCACTGGCAGTCGCCGATTGTTCGTTCGAGCCAAGCGCGTCGGCCGAGCTGCCGGTCGTGACTGGCAGCGGCTTTGCCGGCGATGATCCGGTGCGCTTTCGTGGCAACCGGTTCGCTGCGACCGATCGCCCCGCCCCGGTTTTTGTCTTCGACGGCCAAGGCCATCTAGGCGCCTGGCTGGAGCTGCGCGGCAACCGGTTTTCCGGGGGCGCACGGGAGGCGGTCGCGCTGTCCGGCTGCAACAGTTTTCTGTGGGAAAACCGGTTCGACAATTTCCATCACCCGGAATCGCCGGCCAAGCGCTCGGCAATGGTTTCCATCAGCGGCACAGCGGATGGCGCTTGGCCAAGCGCGGTGCTGGCGCGCAACCGCCTTGGCCAAGCGGACGTCGCGCTGCACCTCTCCGGGCGTGTGTCGCTGGCAGCACACGGCAACCGGTTCTCCGACTGCGCCGTCCGCGTGGCCGAGTTTGAGAGCGTCCCCGATGGCGGCCAAAACGAATGGACGAACAACCTGTTCGAGCGATGCGCGGCGCTGTTCACGCCCGGCGAGATCGGCGACGTCACGCACAGCCTGTTCGCGCAGACGCCGTTCCAGCCGGGCGACGGCAACCTCGAGGCACCCGCCACCGCCGCCAGTGGGATGGGCCGGCTCGGCGGCGGCATTGGCCCGGAAGGCGAACGGCTCCTGCTGGGCGGCATGCCGGTCTCCCCCACGCCCAACCGCGACGGGGCGGTCACTGTCTGGGGGCCGGGCCTGTCGCATTATCGGTTTCGGCTGGACGGCGGGGAATTCAGCGAGCCAAGGCCGATCGCGGAGCCGCTTATGCTGGCGGTCACGGCGGATGGGCAACACACGCTCGAGGTTCTCGGGCGCGACGTCGCCGGGGAGTGGATGGCGACGCCGCTCGTGGTGGAGTGGATCGTTTCAGATGACGCCTCGCCGCTGCTGATCAGCGAGGT
This sequence comes from Verrucomicrobiales bacterium, assembly GCA_002686755.1. Lineage (GTDB taxonomy): Bacteria > Verrucomicrobiota > Verrucomicrobiia > Limisphaerales > UBA1096 > UBA1096. Next base: position 6,319 of record NYYJ01000076.1, on the reverse strand, counting down.
CAAGGCGGTGGACGGCGACTGGGTCGAGATTCACAACCGCAGCCGGTTCAGCGTGAATCTCTCCGGCATGAGCCTCACCGACGACGCAGACATGCCGGCCAAGTTCGTCTTCCCTGAAGGCACGGAACTTGGACCGAATGAACGACTGATCGCCACCGGGGGGAATCGGGTGACGCCCGGCCTGAACCTTGGGTTCTCCCTTGCCGACGAAGGCGAGTCGATCGCGCTGTTCGACCTGCCGGCACGCGGAGGCCGGCTGCTGGACGTGGTGGTGTACGGCCCGCAACTCGCCGGCCGCTCCATCGCCCGGCTGCCGGACGGCTGGGGACTGGCGCAGCCCACGCCGGGGCAGGCCAACCGCCCCGCCCAGCTTGGCCCAGCCTCGGCACTCCGCATCAACGAATGGCTGGCGAAGGGTAGCGGCCCCGGCAATGACGATTTCGTGGAACTGTTCAACGGCTCCGCGCTGCCGGTGTCACTGCGGGACGTGTCGCTGACCGACCGGCCCCTGCGCCGAACAAGCCACCGGTTGTTCCCCGCGCTGGCCTTCATCGGGGCCGGGGAGGCAGTGGCCTTCCGAACCGGCGGCGGGGCGAGGCAGCTTGGCTTCCAACTCTCCGCCGACCAGGGGTTGATCGCGCTGTTCAACGCGGACGGAACGGTCATCGACCAGGTCTGGTACGCGCCGCAAACGCCGGGCGTGTCGATGGGTCGCGTGCCGGATGGCGCCGCCGCGATCGAGCCACTTCGGCTCCCCAGCCCCGGCTCGCTCAACCCGGCCAAGCCGGTCGTCAACCCGGTGCCAACCGAGGTCGCCCTCGTCGAGATGGACGCCCGGTGGCGTTACCATCAGCACGCCGCCCCGCCGCCGGTCGACTGGGCTAAGCCGGACTTCGACGACACCGCTTGGCCAAGCGGCCGTGCGCTGTTGGCGAAGGAGTCCAGCCCGCTGCCGGCCTCGGTGAACACGCCGCTTGCGCTTGGCCCGCGCACATTTTATTTCCGCACCCAGTTTAACTGGAGCGGCGACGCCACGCCAACCCGCCTGCAGTTTTGGGCGGTGGTCGACGACGGCGCGATCCTCCATCTCAACGGCTCGGAATTGCTGCGGCTCGGCATGCCGCCGGACGTCGCGCCGCACCACGAGATGCTGGCCGGGCGGAATATCATCAACGCCACGCTCGAAGGACCGTTTGACCTCGATCCCGCGCTGCTTCAGCCGGGCGAAAACACGCTCGCCGTCGAGGTGCACCAGGTCAGCGGGAACAGCAGCGACATCGTGTTCGGCCTGCGGCTCGAGGTGGTAACCGTATCGACCGACGGCGCGACGGGACTCGTGATCAACGAATTGCTCGCGGACAATCGCTCCCACGGCGCGGCCAACGGCGGCTACCCCGACTGGGTGGAACTGCACAACCCGGGTGCTGTCTCCATCAACCTTTCCGGCATGGGGATGACCGATTCGCCTGACTCATCGCACCGGTTTGTCTTCTCCGACGGCAGCGTGATCGCCGCCGGCGGCTACATCGTCGTCGAGTGCGATCCCGGCAAACCGGCCTCCGCCACCAACACCGGCTTCGGCCTCAAGGCGTCCGGCGATGCGCTATATCTGCACGATGCCCAGGCACGCGGCGGGGCGCTGCTAGACGGCATCGAGTTCGGCCTTCAGGCCCCGGATCTGTCGCTTGGCCGCAACCCGTTGGCCAACTCCGAATGGTGGCCGGGCGAACCAACCCCAGGCGCGGCCAACAAGCCGCTTGCCACCGGCGACCCGGCCCAACTCCGAATTAACGAATGGATGGCCGACCCGGCCGGGGGCGATGACTGGTTCGAATTGTTCAACCCCACCGGTCGACCCGTGGCCCTTGGGGGCTTGGCCCTCTCCGACGATCCCGTCAACCCGACGCTGCACCGGCTGCCCGCCCACAGCTACATCGGCGGCGACTATTTTGCATTCCAGAAAATTATCGCCGACGGCCGGGCCGGACGCGGTGCCGACCATGTCCCGTTCAAGCTCCGTGGCAGCGGCGAAGGCATCGCCCTGCGCAACGCCGATGGCCGGCTCATCGACGAGGTGACATTCACCCGCCAGTCCGAGGGAGTCTCCGAGGGACGCTTCCCCGACGGGGCCGCCGTGATCGTCCGCTTCCCCGGCATCGCCACCCCCGGCTCGACCAACCGGCTCGACGCCAACCTCAACGGCCTGCCGGACGACTGGGAACAANCCCACGGCCTTGGCCCCGACGACGCCCCGCTCGACCCCGATGGTGATGGCCTCACAAACCTCGCGGAATATTTCGCCGNNACCGACCCNGCNGACGCCGCAAGCCACCTCGCNCTCGAGTCNATCACCGTCACCGGCGNTGCCNTCGTCGTCGAGTTCATGGCNCGNNCCGGGATCGCCTANCGNCTGCAGGCGNGNGACACCNTGACCAACGGCAANTGGCGAACCGTCGCCCGGCTCGATCCCNGGCCAGAAGCCGGCCTCGTCCGGCTCCCCGACTTCCTGCCGGCCCCGCTGCCAGCCCGCTACTACCGCATNGAGATTCGCGAGCCATGATCAGCGGTCGCGCAGCAGCCACATTTTCAGTGTGCGGCTGACGAGCGCCGGCTNGTCGTGGTGCACGAANTGGCCCGCGCCNGGNATCGTCANNAGNGTCAGGTCGGNGTCGAGCCACTCCCATGTGCGATTCAGCGCGCCGTGCAGCAGCGCTTGGTCGTCCAACCCGTGGATTAGCAGCACCGGCATTTTCAATCGGATCGGCTCGGAGGCATCCTCCTCGTACGGCGGCTTGGGGTAATTGCGTTTGTAATAATTGAGCATCGCCTCGAAGTCGGAACGCTTCATCGCCTCGATGTATTTCGCCCGCTTGGCCTCGCCCTTCACCCAGCCGGCCAAGCGCTCGGCGCTCAGCAGCTTGTGCGCGCCCGGCAGTTGAAACGCGCGCGCGTACTGGCTGTTGCGCTGCTGGGCCGGGTTGTTGGCCAGCTCGCGGTTCAGCCCTTTTGGATGCGGCAGGTTCAGTACGGCCAAGCGGTCGGTCATCTCCGGTTTTGTCATGGCAAACGTCCACGCCACCATCCCGCCCCAGTCGTGGCCGACGATCACCGCCTTCGTTTCGCCCACATCGCGGATCACTGCCGCGACATCAGAGACCAGTTTCGGAATGGCATAATTTTCCAGTCCCTTTGGCTTGTCGCTGCGATTGTAGCCGCGTTGGTCGATCGCCGCCACGCGGTGCGTCGATTGCAGCGCCTTGATTTGATCGTTCCATGAATACCAAAAATCCGGAAAGCCGTGAATCATCACAACCAACGGCCCAGCTTCGCCAGCGGTGACGTAATGAATCTTCACCCCGTCATTGTCGGCGTAATGATGGCTGACCTTCGCATCCTCGGCACGGACTGTCGGAGCGGTCGATAGTGTGACCGCAAAAAAAGTAGCCAGACAGTGATGGGTAATGGAATTCACGAGAAAAGGCAGGTGGGCGGAAGGCAGAATGCCGGTCAAGTTATTTGGTTTCTCTTGGATCATGGTCTCAAGCCAAGCGCTTGGCCAAGCGCCGTTTGTTACCCTTCAGGCATTCTGCGGTGTGTTGTCCTGCAGGAGCACATCTCGACTCTCAGTCAATAGTGACAAGCGAATTGGAAAGCTCGTTGACATCATTATTTGACCTTGGGAGAACCGCTTCAAGCTTATCACCCGTTGACTGTATCGTATCAATTAAGGCTTGGATCATATCCTGGTTGATTGACCGGGTAAGGGTTACGCAAAGTTCGTCAATCCCCTCCTGCCCCAGTTTTTCAACCACGGTTTTGTCACCCAAGACCACCGCCAACCGTTCATACAACGAGATGTAGATTAAAACACCCGTGCCGCCGGAAGTGTGATGAACGGAGGAGTCAAAATAGACCTGACATGCCCTGGTTTCGACTTCCTCCTTCATTTGCCTTCGCGGAGTGAAGAGCCGACGAAGCCAGGATATTCTTGAAGCGATGGACGCCCCCACAATGAACCCGGCGATCATGGAAACAAATAACAGGAGAATTCCCATCGCCCTGGGCGTGCCATCCCAAGCGCCGGTGTCCTGCACAGACGGGGAGGGAAACTGCCACCAGATGACTGCAACAACAATAAGCCCAACAAACAACCCCACGATATCTTCTGCCCGGTCATACCTGCCGGATGAGGTGGACACGACAGGTACAATTTCTGCTGAGGTCCTTTTTTCCGCTTGGGCAACAGCATCGTCAACGCGCTTGCGTTCCTCGTCATTGAAAATTTGACTGGCGAGTTTCATTGCTAACTTTTTTAAGTGATTACCATGAACCGGTGGCCCCTCCACCTCCTGAAAAGCCACCTCCAAAGGATCCTCCGCTGAAGCCGCCGCTGCCGCCACCGCTGCCGCCACTTCGGGCCATTGTGAGGAGGATAAACCCGATTAACGCGAACACGGCGGCCCATAACGCCCACGCCCAACCGCCTGCGCCATTGCGCCAAAGCGAGACAGCCGTGAACACGGCCAGCCCGATGGATCCCAAGACAACCGGAAAAAACCAGCTCGGTTTCGGGGGGCTTGGCAGGGTTTTGCCCCGGGCCATTGCATCAAGCGATCTCACCCCGGCGACGATCCCCTCCGAAAATCTTCCTCCCTTGAAGTTCGGGATGATCTGATCGGACATGATCCCGCTGCACACATTATCCTTTCCCCTCCCCCAGCCGGCTCCAAGCTCGATGCGCGCTTTTCGATCCCCCTCTGAGACCAGCAGGAGAATGCCGGTATTCCATTCGGCGTTTCCCAAGGTCTTGTGCCCGATGCCCCATTGATCAAACAGGAGTCGGGCAAAGGTCTCTATTCGGAGATCATTCCCGCCATGAGCGGCCATCGAATCGATCGTTACAACCAGAATCGGCGTTGCCTTATCCCTGAGAACCTCCCCGGATATTTTTTTAATCTCTGCCGCATCGGCACTGGAAATCATCCCCGCAAAGTCCCGGACAAACTCTTTCGGCCCCGGCCGCTCCAGGTCAATCCGAAGAGCAAAGGCCGCGTCCGCCTGAAAGGCAAGGAACCCCAAGGCAGCCGGGAGAAAGGTGAAAACGTTGGACTTCAATCGGTTCATGGGGGACAGCCTAGATTTGACCGCCAAACACCACAAGTTCAATTTTTTGGTTATTTAATAACGGCGAATCACCTCCGTGTTGCCCTTTCCCATGTTGAACGGAACTTGCAAAATTGGAAGATTACGCAACGCTTGGCGAAGGTGAACGCAGGTTGTGCAACGGGGTCGCGGCTTGGCCAAGCGCTTGGCCAGGCGGGATTTTGCGTTGGGCTGATTTTGTTGACCGGCTGCGATACTGGGTCAAGCGACGGTGGATTTGAGAGCGCTATTTTCTCCGAGGTGCGCGTGATCGGCGGCCGGGGCAATGCGCCGGGCCGATTCGTCAAGCCCCGCTCGGTGGCGGTCGATCGCGCCGACAATGTTTACGTCTGCGACATGACCGGCCGCGTGCAGAAATTCGATCCCGAAGGCAATTACCTGCTGCAATGGCAGATGCCGGAGATCGAGCGCGGCCGGCCCAAGGGCATGGCCCTCGATCACGAGGGGAACATTGTCGTCGTCGAGCCACACTATTCGCGGATCAATCACTTCACGCCGGAGGGCCGCTTGGTGTCGCAGTGGGGCCGGCACGGACGGGAACGGGGCGAGTTGTCGTTCCCGCGTGCGGTCGCGATCACGCCAGATGGCTCGGCGTTCGTGAGCGAGTTTCAGATCGTCGAGCGACTACAAAAGTTCGGCCTGACCCGCGAGTCGGTGCGGGTCGAGATCCGCGGCGCAGGCCACGGGCCAAGCAAGTTCAATCGCGCCGAGGGGCTCTCGCTTGACGCCACCGGCAACCTGTACGTCGCCGACTCGTGCAACCACCGCGTGCAGGTGTTCGACGGCGACGGGATGTTCCTGCGCGAACACGGCGGCCCCGGCACGGCGCGCGGGGAGTTCAGCTACCCGTACGACGTGCGGGTGGACGAGCAGGGGCGGCAGTACGTCTGCGAGTTCGGCAACAGCCGCGTGACGGTGCTCGACGCGGACGACCGGGTGCTGGAAATCATTGGCAGCGCCGGGAGCGCCCCGGGCCGGTTCAACAATCCGTGGAGCCTCGCGCTCGACTCGCGCGGCAACCTGTACGTCGCCGACTCACAGAATCATCGCGTGCAAAAACTGATCCGCCGCGAGCCGGCGTCGGGGGTTCAAGTTTCAACTTTGAAGGTTCAAGCCGAAGAACCAACCCGACCGCTCTTGGCCAAGCACCCTCTCC
>NYYJ01000075.1 GCA_002686755.1 Verrucomicrobiales bacterium | reverse complement strand
CAAAAACATCGTCGGCATCAAGGAGGCTGGCGGCGACGCCGACCGCGTGAGCCAGCTTCGCGCCGCGCTTGGCCAACGGTTCACCATCCAGAGCGGCGACGACGCGTTGACGCTGCCGTTTATGGCTGTCGGCGCCAATGGAGTCATCAGTGTGGCCTCCAACATCATTCCAAGACAGATGGCCAGGATGGTCAGTGCATACGCCTCCGGCAATACCAGCCAGGCGCTAAAGCTGCACCAGAAATATTATCCGGTGTTCAAGGATCTGTTCATCGAGACGAACCCTGTTCCGGCCAAGGCCGCTCTCTCCATGCTGGGCAAATGCGAGGAAGAATACCGCCTGCCGCTCTGCAAAATGTCGGCGGCCAACCGCGCTCAACTGGCCCGGACACTCAAGGCCTGCGGGGTGCTTAACAGATAACAGCCATGACCAAGGTAATCATCAACGGAGCCAACGGCCGGATGGGCGAGACGCTGCTCCGCTGCGGCGAGGCCAATCCCGGCATCGAAATCGTCGCTGGGATCGATGTCGGCGACGACTTGGCCGGGGTGGTCGGGCAAACGGATGCGGTGATCGACTTCAGCTTTCACGAGGCCACCCGCCCGACGGCCGAGCTTTGTGCCGCGCACAAAAAGGCACTCGTCATCGGCACGACCGGCCATTCCGCGGGCGACAAGGAATCGGTGCTAAAACTTCAATCGGAGATCCCCATCGTCTGGGCGTCCAATTTTTCGACAGGGGTGAACACGCTGTTTTGGCTCACTCGCAAGGCAACCGAGGTGCTCGGGGCCGACTTCGATCTCGAGGTCGTCGAAATGCATCACCGCCTCAAGCGCGACGCGCCCAGCGGCACTGCCGCTACGCTCGCGGAGATTTTAGCCGAGGTGCGCAACGTGTCGCTCGAAAAGGAACTGCGCCACGGCCGTGACGGAATCGTCGGCGAGCGGACCGGTTCCGAGATTGGGATGCACTCGCTGCGAGGCGGCGACGTGGTCGGCGATCACACCGTGGTGTACGCCGGAAACGGCGAGCGACTTGAGTTGACACACAAAGCTGCCAGCCGCGACACGTTCGCCAACGGCGCGCTGCGCGCCGCCACCTGGGCCTGCGCCCAGACGCCCGGCCTGTACAACATGGAAAACGTCCTCGGCCTCAAGTGAGACCTTGAGATGAAAATGCTCCGCCGAGTTTTTGTAGCCTGCGCGTTAGTCGCGGGTTTCTTTGTGCCTGAAACCCGGCCCTTGGCCAAGCGGCCGAATATTCTGTTCGTCATCTCGGACGACCAATCGTATCCGCACGCCTCCGCCTACGGCTGCCGCGGGATTCGGACCCCCGGCTTCGACCGCGTGGCCAAGCGTGGCGTATTGTTCCGCACCTGCATCGCCGGCTCGCCGGGATGCAGCCCAAGCCGCGCCACGGTGCTGACCGGGCGTTACCACTGGATGCTCGAGCACGCAGGAACACACGCCAGCAAGTTCGACTCAAAATTCGCGACGTTCCCCGATCTACTCGACAAGGCCGGGTACTGGGTCGGATACACCGGCAAGGGCTGGGGTCCGGGGAATTACCGGGACGGCGGTTTTACGCGAAACCCGGCTGGCCCCGTTTTTTCGTCAAAGAAGAAAAATCCGCGCATCAGCGGCATCTCCTCCACCGACTACGCCGCGAATTTCGAAAATTTTTTGAGCCAGCGTCCCGACGGCAAACCGTTCTGTTTTTGGCTGGGCGGTCATGAACCACACCGGAAATTCGAGAACGGCATCGGTCTCAAGCAGGGCAAAAAACTCAGCGACGTGGACGTGCCGGCCTTCCTGCCGGATACGCCGGAAATCCGCAGTGACATTCTCGATTACTACGCCGAGATCGAGTGGTTCGACGCGCACTTGGCCCAAGCCTTGGTCAGGCTCGATGAGATGGGCGAACTCGACAACACGCTGGTCATTGTCACGTCCGACAACGGAATGGCCTTCCCTCGAGCCAAGGCCAACTGCTACGAATTCGGCGTCCACGTCCCGTTGGCCATCATGTGGCCAAGCCGCGTCAAGGGCGGGCGCGAGGTGAGTGACCCGGTGGGCTTCGTCGATCTCACGGCGACAATCCTCGAGGCGGCGGGGGTGGCGCATCCCGCGCTTGGCCAAGTGGAGCTGGCCCCGGTCGGGCGCAGCCTGCTGGCGTTGCTCGAATCTGGCAAATCCGGCCGGGTTGAGCCGCAGCGGACGCATGTGTTCAGCGGGCGCGAACGCCACTCCTCATCCCGCCACAACAACTTGACCTACCCGCAGCGCTGCCTGCGCTCGGAACAGTATCTGTACATTCGCAATTTCAAGCCGGATCGCTGGCCGGCGGGTGATCCGCAAAAGTACAATTCCCCCGGCAAACTTGGCCCGATGCACGGAGGCTACCACGACATCGACGCCTGCCCGTCGCTCACGTTTCTAATTGAGAACCGGAAGCATCCGAAAATAGCGCGGTACTTCCATTGGTCCGTGAACAAGCGCCCCGGCGAGGAGTTGTACGACATTGCGAGCGACCCTGCCTGCCTGAATAACCTCGCCCTCGACCCGACCCACTACAAACTCACCCAACTGCACCGCGACCAAATGAACGCCTTCCTGAAAAAGACCGGCGATCCCCGCGCGCTTGGCCAAGGCGACCTCTGGGAATCGTATCGCCGCTACAGCCGCATGCGCTCCTTCCCAAGGCCATAGCCCGGTGGCCAAGCGCTGTTGTGCTGATTCCTCAATTACCGGGACTGACCCCGTCCCCGGTGAAGGTTCGAGGCATTTCGAGCGCACAAATTCTTATAACCCATCAGGGTGAACGTAACAGTAGGCTTCGGAGTTATTGTCGTAGATTGCCTTTTGTGGCGGAAACTTGTTAAAAAGTTCCAATTTATCAGAGTCTGACAACGGTATTATTGTTTTAAACGCGATGTCTACTCTAACTCCGTTATCCCGATTGGAGCTACCATCCCCCTGATGGGTTACAATAAAATGAAACACCTCCTAATCTCAACAATCGCAGCCGTGGTGCTAGTGGGGTGTGGTGAGTCGCAGTGATGTTCGAGAAAGAGGAAAAAATGTAAGTATAGAGTTGTATTAAGAATATTTTTTTAGACTTCAGAAACTTTGATGTCAGTTTTTCGGAACTGTCTTCATGACTCTGAAGAAGAGTTTCTCTGCTCCGGGCATGGAGAAATTGAAGGAGTTGGTGTATTCGTGTCCCTGTTGTCCGCCACTGAAAGGGAAGAAGTTGTTCAGGTCCACGCTGGCTTCGACCTTATAGCTGAAGCTGGGTAGTGAATTCCAACCGATGGTGCAGTTGTTGAATGCGTCTAGTTCAATTGTCGCATTCACCTCGTCGTTGGCGATCGAACCATCGAAATATTTCCGGGCGCATTTCCAAGCCTGAATGCCGCAGGTGGAACCCATGATACGCCCGGGGCTATCGTCCACCGGGAAGTGGATACCGCCGTAGAGACGCGAGATGCCGGCTTCATCGGCAGCATCATAGTAGGTGGCCCACTGCAGGGTGATGTCAACGCTGGGGCCTTCCTCGAATTTGAGATACTCGTTGCGGGCGGCGTGGAACGTGCCGATTCCGCCAGGGAAAAAGGGGTTGCCCGTCATGCGGGTCAAGACTTCGGCGGCGGCGCGACTGAAGGCGCTGTGCGCGGAAATGTATCCCGCGAAGGATGGAGTAACGAAGGTGTCCCGTTGATAGGGCAGCCAGGTATCGGCGTGAATCCACTTGGTGCCGGTGAATTCGGTTTCGGGATTCAAGGGTTCACCGCCCCACGCAAAAATAGCCATGCGTCCGGGAACCAATCCGCTATGTTTCTGGCCGATGGCGGCTGTTTGTGAGGCGACCATTTCGATCGATCCGGCAATCAGTGGCAAGCCATTCGTGTGAAAGCCAGGGCTGTTGGTGTCGCTTGATTGCCCAACAGCACCCATGTAACGAATGCTGCTGATCGGACGGATGTAGTCGTATTTTCGTTTACATCCCCAAGCGGCGATAGCGGCGTCGTGAACGGCGCCGTTGAGGGCGAAATACATCTTAACGTCCCATTCAAGTTCATTGAGAATCGGACCGGTTCCACCGATGCGACGTTGAAAAGACGGGTGGTCGGCGACATCGTTGGCGAGCTTGTTCCAATGCCCGGGAGGGGTTTCGGAGTCGGGGCCATCGGCCCAGAATTCGGCGATCACACGTCCGTAGTCTCCATGCGGAACGATTTGGGCATTGTAGGGTAATCCGGTCGCGGGATTGACGGTGTGTCCCGTGCCGTCGTTATGACCGAGAGTGTTGTTTCCCCGAGATGCCGGTGAGATATCAGTCATGTTACCGCTCGCAGGATCCAGAAGAGCACTGTGCTGGATAACGGATAGCACGCCGGATTTGTAATCGGCGTCGGTGATTCCGCCGAGTTGTGGTGGCATGCCCGGATCCAGGAAGATCGATTCATCGGTCCCGAGTTCCAAGGTGAACGGTCGCACTGCGCCCCAGTGGGATCCGATGAAGATCTGGATCTTGCTGGTAACTAGTCCGTTTTGGGTGAATGCCTCATCAAAGGCGAGGGGTTGCCAGTGATTGATGTTGTCCAACACGGTACCCGGCAGGGCCAAAATAAGAGGATTGTTGATAGGGGCATAGCTGGGATCGTTGTAGAAGGTGGTCTCGTTGGAGCGGTCGCTGGCGGCGAATTTGAGGACTGTCGTCGCGACACGATTGCCAAGGGCGGCGGGACTCATACCAGAGATCGTCGTGTTGTTTGAATCGTATCCCAGCGACGTCAACTGAGTTTCCAATGCTGCCAAGGTGTCGCTCGCGTTGACCGAAAGAGCATACCGATGGGTCAAGATGCGATATGCGGCATAGCTGATTGCTTCGTGTCTGGCAGCGGTAACGTCGACAGCGGTTGCCGTTTCGTTGTGTAGGTAGCCGATGGCTTTGGTGTCGTATGCCGCCCAAGCGTCCCACATGGCGACGGATGTATGAAAGAGGTTTCGCGCGTGAACAGGCGGGGCGGGGAAGTCCAATCGAATGGCCGCCAGGTTCTGTTCATTCCAGATTCGGGCGATTGAGGCTGCCGAAAGCTGATGACAGCTTAACGCAGTGACGAGGAAGACTTGTAGCCGAATGATTTTGATCACAACCCCCTCAGGGTTGCGTGTCTAGCAATTCCACCACCAGCGCACAATTTTTTCTTATAACCCATCAGGGTGAACGTAATAGTAGGCTTCGGAGTTGTCGTCGTAGATTGCCTTTTGTGGCGGAAACTTGTTAAAAAGTTTCAATTTATCAGAGTCTGACAAAGGTATTATTGCTTTAAACGCGATGTCAGCTCTAACTCCATTATCCCGGTTGGAGCTACCATCCCCCGGCGGAAGGGAGTCAACAACCTGATTGAGAGAAGGCCCACCAACACCAGCGTATATATTGCTGTTATTACTGTTCCTATAAATCACGTAAAAAATCTCACTGTTATCAATAATATCGTAGTCCGCCGTATATGCCACCGTGGTATCCGTTTCCCCTATAGTGTCTGGTGCCGTGTGGTTAACGTAAGTCTTTTGTGCGGCCAAAGGTTTAAACTCAAGAAAGCTGTAATAACTTTGAGTGTAGGCAAGCCAACCGTTTTCAAGCGCTTTAGCCTTGGTGGACTCTGCATTTTTGTTCCTCTCCATTAAGAATTCAATGAGCCCAGACCCTCTATTGGAAGTGTTCATATAACACCACCATAGATCATTACCAGCCGTTGTATAGTGATCTAAACCGTGAGCCTGCTCACCGATAAAGAAAAGTTCGCCTGTGTCCAGATGATATTGTGCCTCTCTCCAAGTATCAGATCCAATTTTTGTTCTTAAGACAATCCCGGTGGGTATTTCCCTGAATTCTGATGCAGCTTGATAAAAAATCCTATCTTTACCTGTAGGAATTGACATCCCGGAATTTGCCCCTGGAACAATAGACCATTCGATCAGATCATTGGAGGAAAGCAGATAAGATTTATTAGAAAAGTTTATTTTAACCGCATCCGAACTTTTTTCGATGGAAATTTCAGGTTTATCCGCTAATGGAGTGAAGCTCAGTAAATAATTTTCAACAAGTTTCCTGTCCGTGTCACTAAGGGCGGAACCGAATATAATCAGTTGCTCAACTTCTCCGACAAAGTCGTAGCCGCTTGAGCTATACGCACCAATGATCATTGACGCGTTAGCTTGGACATTGTTGGAAGGTGTTCCAGCAACATTCAAGTTTTCGCCGTTGGCATAAAAAGCATGGCTGTCAGCCGTTAGCACAGTACTCCAAACCGTGGTTACTCCGTCATAGGCCGTAATATCATCCCCGGCGTAGGTTGTTCCGTTGTACTGCTCCACGACAAACCCTCCCTTGCCGTCATCCCTCTGGTGGGATGTGTTATTTATGCCAATATTATAGACATATGTACCCGACGTAGCAAAAGGGGCATCCGCTTTGTAGTGACCCAGCCAAAAAACGGTGAGTTCCTTGGATTTAGCATTGGAGAGTTTTCCCTCCAGATATCTTCCATCAGTACTGACATTTGAATCGTTAAATATCAGTTTGCCGGGGCGGCCATATTTGATTAGTTCCGGCGATCCATTACCAATTTGAGTTGAGCGAACGATCATCTCATCCAGAGAATCACCATACCCATCAACCGGGGTCCAAGAAGCGACAGATCCTCCATCGCTCTCAACTCCCATCTTGCCGTCGTAGTGGGCCACCAGTGATTCAAGCGCCTGGGTTGATAAACCGGGAATATCCGAGTAGAGGCCAACACCTGTGCTTCCAAGAAACCTCTCAACAAGTTTTCTGTCCGTGTCACTAAGAGCGGAACCGAATATAATCAGTTGCTCTACTTCTCCGACAAAGTCGTAACCGCTGGAACTGTATGCACCAATGATTATTGACGCGTCAGCTTGGATATTGCCGGAAGGAGTTCCACCAACATTCAAGTTTTCTCCGTTGGCATAAAAAGTATGGTTGTCGGCTGTTATTACTGTACTCCAAACCGTGGTTACTCCGTCATAGGCTGTAATGTCGTCCCCAGCGTAGGTTGTTCCGTTGTACTGCTCCACGACAAACCCTCCCTTGCCGTCATCCCTCTGATGAGAGGTATTGTTTGGACCAATATTATAGACATATGTACCAGACGTGGCAAAAGGAGCTTCCGCTTTGTAGTGACCCACCCAAAAAACGGTGAAATCCTCCGATTCAGAATTAGACAGTATTCCTTCCAAATACCTTCCATCCGCACCGACACTGGTATCGTCAAATATCAGTTTGCCACTGCCATCATATGTGATGAGTTCTTGCCCCCCATTACCGCGTTGAGTTGTGCGGACAATCATCTCATCCAGAGAATCACCATTCCCATCAACCGGGGTCCACGAAACGACAGATCCTCCATCGGTCTCAACTCCACTTTTGCCGTCGTAGTGAGCCACCAACGATTCAAGCCCGGCGGTTGATAAATCAGGAACATCAGAGGAAAGACCTTTACCTAAAATGGTATACGTCACAGACAGAAAGCAGATGAATGAAATTAAAATAGCATGAGTAGCCATAAACGACCTGTTGGCAAATAAAGCTACCTTTTTTGTTTTCCCCGCTCGAAGGGAAGACGGGCAATTGTTTAACTCATTTATATTATTATATAATATATTTTTCATATCGATAACAATGGGTTTCTGGTTACGGGATAACTGGACATTTTACCTCAAATGCGAGCATGACACTCGAATAGTAAAAGCTGATCTTTATTACCTTAAGTGTCAAGTTTTTTGGGACTTTTGTATACTGTGCTTATGCACTATTGGTACCCTATCATGGGTGGGTCCGGGAGTGGGAGAGTTCGTTGATTGACTTAATCGACCATTAATGTTTTTAAGCCGAAAGATTCCCTATGGCCTCGTTGAGTTGGTCGCGCTTGGCCTGCCACTCGGCCAGGCGTTGCCGCTGTTCCTCAAGCACATCCGCCGGGGCGCGTTCGGCGAAGTTGGGGTTGCCCAGCTTGGCCTCGGCCTTGCCAATCTCCTTCCCGACCTTCTCCAACTCCTTGGCCAAGCGCTCGCGCTCGGCGTCAAAATCGATCAACCCCTCCAGCGGCAGATACAAGTCTCCAAAAGCGGAGCCAACCCTGGGCGTGCCCTTTGGCACCCCGGAACCGACCGAGATCGACTCGGCGTTGAGCAGCACCTTGAGCACTTCAACCTCATGGGCATCCTGCGCTCCGGCGGGGCTGAACGTGTAGTCTACTTTCTTGTTGAACGGAATGTTGTACGCCGCCCGCAGGTTACGGCCCTGTGTCACGAGATCATGCTTGGCCCCGACAAGGCGGTCGACCGTGTCATCCAGCCCGTACAGTTCCCGGAACCGCGAGTCAAACACCTTGGGCCAACGGGCGGTCATGATCGTCCGCCCGCCCTGCTCTTCCGGCATGTCACTGGAAAAACCGAGCCCGTGCCACAGTTCCTCAGTGATGAACGGCAGGAACGGGTGGAACAACCGAAGCGTGTTGCCCATGACGAAGTCCACCACCGCGAGGACGTTGGCCTTGCGGTTCTCGTCGCTGCCAAAAAATGTCGCCTTGCAAGACTCAATGTACCAGTCGCAATACTCGCTCCAGAAAAACCGGTAAAGGGTTGCGGTGGCATCGGTGAATCGGTACGCCTCGAATGCTGCCGTGACCTCGTCAATCGCTTGGCCAAGCCGCAGCAGAATCCACCGGTCATCGCTCGTGAGCAGCTCCGGTCGAATTTCTCCCTCCGTCTCGCCGCCCTGCATTTGGCGGAACCGGCAGGCGTTCCACAGCTTGTTGCAGAAGTTACGGCCAAGCTCGACGTCCTTCTCGTCGAACAAGACGTCTTGGCCAAGCGGCGCGCTGCGCATGGTGCCGAATCGCAGGGCATCCGCCCCGTACTGCGCGATCAACTCGAGCGGGTCGGGCGAATTACCAAGGCTCTTCGACATCTTTCGCCCCTTCTTGTCGCGGATAATGCCGGTGAAGTAGACGTTGCGGAACGGCAAGTCGCCCTTCCACTCGTACCCGGCCATGATCATCCGGGCGACCCAGAAGAAAATAATGTCCGGCCCGGTGACGAGGTCGGTCGTCGGGTAAAACTTCTTAAGCGTCTCCGTCTCCTCCGGCCAACCCATCGTGGCAAACGGCCAAAGCCACGAACTGCACCAAGTGTCCAGCACGTCGGAATCTTGTTTCCAACCGTCACCCTCCGGCGCCTCGAGGCCGCAGTGAATCTCCTCGCCCCGATACCACACCGGGATGCGGTGCCCCCACCAAAGCTGGCGACTGATGCACCAGTCCTGCAGGCCACCCATCCAGTAGTCATACGTCTTGGCCCAGCGCTCGGGATAAAAATTCATCGCGCCACTGGCCACGCAGTCACGGGCCTGCGCTTGACTCGGGTATTTCAAAAACCATTGCTCGGAGAGGCGCGGCTCGATCGGCACATCGGCGCGTTCGCTGAAGCCGACGTTGTTTTTGTATTCCTCCGTCTTGAGCAGCGCGCCCATCTCCTCGAGCTTGGCCGCGGCGGCCTTGCGCGCCTCGAAGCGATCCATGCCGGCGAGTTCGGCGCCCGCCGATTCGTTCATTTTGCCGTCGTCACTAAGAACATCGACCACTTCCAACCCGTGACGTTGGCCAATGTCGAAGTCGGCCTTGTCGTGCGCCGGAGTGACCTTGAGCACTCCGGTCCCAAACTCGATGTCGATGTGTTCGTCGGCGACGATGGGTAACGGCGCCTGGTTTTCGACCGGCAGCGGGCGGATGGCCTGCTTCCCAACCAAATGACCATAACGCGGGTCGTTCGGGTTGACCGCGAAACCGCTATCGCCGGGGATGGTCTCCGGCCGCGTGGTCGCGATTTCCAGCCATGTATCCTGTTCCCCCACCACCTGCACCTTGAAATAGTACAGTTTGCTGTTCTGCTCCTTCATGATGACCTCCTCGTCAGAGAGGGCGGTCAACGACTTGGGGCACCAGTTCACCATCCGCTTTCCACGATAGATGAGCCCCTTCTCGTACAAATCCACAAACACGCGCTGCACGCATTTCGTGTATTCCTCGTCCATCGTGAAACGCAGGCGCGACCAGTCGCACGACGCCCCGAGCTTCTTCAACTGCTCGATAATGATGCCGCCGTGCTTCTCCTTCCATTTCCAGATGTGCTCCAGCAGTTTCTCGCGGCCAAGATCGTCGCGGTGCTTCATCACGCCCTGCTTGCGCAGTGATCGCTCCACCACGTTTTGCGTGGCGATGCCGGCATGGTCGGTTCCCGGCAACCATAGCACCTCCTTGCCGTCCATGCGTGCCTTGCGGGCGAGGATGTCCTGAATGGTGTTATTGAGGACGTGCCCCATGTGCAGCACGCCGGTGACGTTGGGCGGCGGGATGACGATGGAGTATGCCGGCCGGTCGTCGCTCACGCGTTCCGGCCTGGCTGTGAAGCATTCGTTTTTCTCCCAGAACGAGTACCATTTTGTCTCTACCGACTGGGGATCGTAAGCCTTTGGAATTTCCGACATGAAGATTAAACCAACCCGTCCGCGGCACTCACTTTTTCAGCAGGCGATACTCGATGCTGTCCAGCAGGGCCTGCAGGCTGGCCTCGATGATGTTTTCATCCACCCCGACCGTGTACCACCGTTCCTTGCCATCCATCGACTCGATGAGTACGCGCGTCTTGGCCGCCGTGCCGCTGCCGCCGTTGAGGATGCGCACCTTGTAGTCGGTGAGCTTCACCTTCTTGAGCACCGGGTAAAATCCGCGCAGGGCGTTTCGGAGGGCGTGGTCGAGCGCGTTCACCGGCCCGTCGCCGTCGGCCACGGTATGGGCTGTCTTGTCGCCGACGCGCACCTTGACGGTCGCCTCGCAGACATGCTCCACCGTGTCACCGCGCATGGAGACGTGAAACGCCTCAAGATGAAATGCAGGCTCCACCCGACCAAGCCCCTTGCGGATGAGCAACGCCAGCGAGCCTTCCGCTCCCTCGTAATCGTAGCCAAGGTGCTCCTGCTCCTTGACCTTGGCTAGGATATCCTTCAACTGGGGGGCGTCGTTGCTGATTCGAATGCCCATTTCCTGGGCCTTCATGACGATGTTGCTGCGGCCGGCGAGATCACTCACGAGGATGCGGCGCTTGTTTCCGACCACGACGGGACTGGCGTGCTCGAAGCTGTGCGCCACCTTTTGCACGGCATTCACATGCATGCCGCCCTTGTGTGCGAACGCGGTGCCGCCCACCCACGGTTGACGTCGGTCCGGCACCAGGTTGGCGATCTCATCGACAAACCGGGACATTTCCCGCAGCTTCCCGATGCTTGCCTTCGGCACGGTGCGGCGTCCCATCTTGATGGAAATATTCGGGATGGCGATGGTCAGGTTGCAATTCCCGGTGCGCTCCCCATATCCGTTGACCGTCCCCTGAACCTGTGTCGCCCCGGCCTCCACGGCTGCCAAAGCGTTGGCCACGCCAAGGCCAATGTCGTTGTGCGTGTGAATGCCAACAGCGCAGGAAAGTTTTTCCCGGGCCGCAGCGGTGACGGCGGCAACCTCGTTTGGCAGCGAACCGCCGTTGGTATCGCACAGCACCACAAAATCCGCCCCGGCCTCCTCCGCCGCCAGCCACGTGGCCATCGCGTACTCGGGATCGTCCCGGTAACCGTCGAGCGCATGCTCTGCGTCGTAAATGACTTTCTTGCCCTTCTTTTTCAGGAACCTGATCGTGTCGCCGATCATCGCCAGATTTTCCCTGGGCGTGGTGCGCAGCACCTCCTTCACGTGCAACAACCACGTCTTGCCGAAGATCGTGACCACCGGCGTCTTCGCGGCGACGAGTAACTTGACTTGCGGATCATCTTTGGCGGCGACCTTCTTGCGGCGTGTCGATCCGAAGGCAGTGATCTGCGTGTTCCTCCATTTGCGCTTGGCCGCCTGCTTGAAAAACTCGATGTCCTTCGGGTTGCTCCCCGGCCATCCGCCTTCCACATATTGAACTCCAAAGGCGTCGAGCCTCTCGGCCACGCGCAGCTTGTCCGCTACCGAGAAACTCACGCCTTCGCCCTGCGTGCCATCACGCAGGGTCGTGTCGTAGATTTCCACCGAGTTCTTCATCGAAACAGGCGGGGGAATCCCGCCAAGGCCGGGTAGTTCTACTGCCTGAAGCCAAGCGACACCAGCCCCAAAACAGCGCTTGGCCAATCGCTACAGTTCTCCGTCGAATCCCAACTGCCGAACGGCCTCGTACAAAACCAAGCCGACGCAATTCGCGAGATTCAGCGATCGTGCCTGATCGTGAAACATTGGGATGCGCAGCCACCGCTCACCCGCCGCACGGCACAAGCTCTCCGGCAAGCCGGCGGTCTCGCGCCCAAAAACCAAATAATCACCGCTGGCAAAACGGGCGTCTGAGTAGCGCGTCGGCCCGCCGGACTCGACGAACCACAACCTGACTTCCGGCGGTATGGAGGCAGCGAACGCATTCCAATCCGGCCAAGTTTGCCATTCCACGTGCTGCCAATAATCCATCCCGGCACGCGCCAACCGCCGATCATTCAGTTCGAAACCAAGCGGCTCAATCAAGTGAAGCGTCGTTCGGGTCGCCGCGCAGAGCCGCGCCACGTTGCCGGTGTTGGGCGGAATCTCCGGCTCGACCAGCACGACGTTCAGCCCGCCGCCCGGCTGGTTCATCGCTTGGCCTTCCCCTTGCGGTAATGCACCTTCCACAAAACCAAGCCATGCGGCGGCGCGGTCACCCCGGCCCGCGCGCGGTCGCACGATTTGAGAATATCGCGAACATCGCCCGGCTTGAGCTTGCCACTCCCCACCTCCACCAGCGTCCCGACGATGCCCCGGCACATCTTGTACAGGAAACCGTCGCCCTCGATGACCCACACCAGCATCGACTCTTTCCTATAGAGTTTGCACGCGGTCACTGTTCGGACCGTCGAGCGCATCTCGTACTCGCGCTTGACGGCGAATGCGCGAAAGTCGCGCTTGCCGACGAAGTGTTTCGCCCCGCGCTGCATTCGCTCGAAATCCAGCTCGCGCGGCACGTGCCACGCGGTGTTGTTTTGCAGCGGATTCATCACCGGATGATTCCAGACGGTGTAACGGTACTGCTTGCCGCTGGCATCGAACCGCGCATGGAAGGTCATCGGCACCCGCTTGGCCTCCACCACCCGAACGTCATCCGGCAAAAATGCGTTCAAGGCCAGACGCAGTTTGCGCTCCTCAATCCGAAACTCCTCCTTCGGCACCTCCACGTGCGCCACCATCCCGCGCGCGTGCACGCCGGTGTCGGTGCGGCTTGAACTGTGTATTCGCTTGACGCTGGGGAACAACCGCCGCAACGCCTCCTCGATCCGCTGCTGGACCGTCATGCCGTTTTTCTGCACCTGCCAACCCTTGTAAAGGGTGCCGTCGTAGGCGATCGTCAGCTTGAGCTTCAGGTGATCCATGGCGCTCAAGCCAGCCCGTCGAGGTAACTTTGCAACAGGATTGCCGCCGACATCGCGTCGACGTTTTGGCGTTTTTTCTTTTTCCGAGCCCCGCCCTGCGAGAGCGCCCGGTTGGCCTGCACGGAGGTCAGTCGCTCGTCCCACGTCTTGATCGGTACGGTGATGCTGTTCTTGAGCACCGCCTCGAAATCGCGCACCTTCACCGACGCCTCGCCGTAGCTGCCGTCCATGTTTCGCGGCATGCCCAGCAGGATCAACTCGACCTCGTACTCCCGCAGCAACTCGCGTAACCGATCCAGGAACCCGGAGAACGGCTCGGCTGGGATGAACTCCAGCGGCTGGGCGATCATTTTCAACTCGTCGCTCATCGCGATGCCCATCCGGACGGTGCCGTGATCTATGGCGAGAATCCGCATGAGCTAGAGCGTCTTCATCACCTTGGCCGCGGCGGCGACGGTTTTCTCAATCGCCGCCTCGTCGTGTGCCGCCGAGATAAAACCGGCCTCGAACTGCGACGGCGCGAGGTAAACGCCTTCCTGCAGCATTCCGTGAAAATATTTGCCGAACCGCTCGCGATCGCTCCGCATCGCCTCGTCCATGTTGTGAACCGGCTTCTCGGCGAAGTAGCAGCACGACATCGAGCCGATGCGCTGCAACTGCACGGCAACCCCGGCCGCCTTGGCAGCGCTGGCCAAGCCGTCCGACAGCGCTTGGCCAAGCGCGTCGATTTTTTCGTAAACCGAGCCGTCCGCCAACGCCTCGAGCACCGCGATGCCGGCGGCCATGGCCAACGGGTTTCCGCTCAGTGTGCCGGCCTGGTACACCGGCCCGTCCGGCGCGAGGCAGTCCATGATTTCCCCGCGCCCGGCGAACGCCCCGACCGGCAGCCCGCCACCGATCACCTTGCCGAAGCAGCTCAGGTCCGGCGTGATGCCAAATCGCCCCTGTACCCCGGCCAGACCAAGTCGAAAGCCGGTCATCACCTCGTCAAAAATCAACAATGCCCCGTTCTCGGTGGTGATGTTTCGCAGAGACTCAAGGTAACCGTCACGCGGCAGATACAGTCCCGCGTTGGCCGGAACCGGCTCGAGAATGATCCCGGCAATATCGGAACCGTGCCGGGCAAACGCAGCGTGCACCGCCTCCTCGTCATTAAACGGCAGGACGATGGTCTGGCTGGTGAACTCTGGCGGCACACCCGCGCTGTCCGGTTGGCCAAGCGTCAACGCGCCGGAACCGGCCTTGACGAGCAACGAATCGACGTGCCCGTGGTAGCAGCCCTCGAACTTAATGATCTTGCTGCGCTGGGTGAAGCCGCGCGCCAGCCGGATTGCCGACATCGTTGCCTCGGTGCCGGAGTTGCACATGCGCACCTTTTCGACTGACGGCACGGCGTTGACGACCAACTCGGCCATGCGCACTTCAAGAGGGTTTGGGATTCCAAAACTCGTGCCATGCACGGCGGCCTTTTGCACCGCCTCGACGACCACCTTCGGGGCGTGCCCCAAAATCGCCGGCCCCCACGTGCCCACAAAGTCGATGTACTCATTGCCGTCGGCGTCCCAAACCGTGGCACCGCTGGTCCGCTCCGCGAAAAACGGAGCCCCACCCACCGCGCGAAACGCCCGCACGGGGGAGTTCACTCCGCCGGGGATCCACTGCAATGCCTTATCAAAAAGGGCCTGGGATTTTGCGCTCATCCGCATGCGGCGACAAAATACCGACTCCCCGCTTAAACACACGCTGAAAGTGCCACTCAGTCGTCGTCCGATTCTCCCTCGAGCAGATAATCGGCGATGTGCACCGCGCGGACGTGGTGCGCGCCGGCCTTGTGCAGTCCGGATTGAATCTGCAACAGACAGCCGGGATTCGTCGTGACGACGACCTCTGCGCCGGAGTCGATGATGTGTTGCACCTTGCGCTGCTGCAACCGGGAGGCCATTTCCGGCTCGGTCAGGTTGTAGCTGCCCGCGCTGCCGCAGCAGAGATCCGACTCGGCGAGTTCCACGAACCGATCACTCGATTTGGCCTTTACCAAGGCGCGAGGCTTGGCCGAGATGCCCTGCGCGTGACACAGGTGACAAGCATCGTGATAAGTGACTTTTTCGTCTGAACCGGAAACCGCGAACCGGGACTCGTCCAGCCACGTCACCAAGTCTTCCACCTTCGCGCTGAACGCCTCCGCCCGTTCCGACCAAGCGGGATCATCCTTCAACAGTTCGCCGTACTCGACGAGCGTCGAGCCGCAGCCGGCGGCGTTGATGATGATCGCGTCGAGCGCTTGGCCTTCGAATGCGGCGATGTTGCGCCGGGCGCATTCGCGCGCCTTGGCCAACTGACCGCTGTGGGCGTACAACGCGCCGCAGCAACCCTGTCCCCTCGGCGTGATCACATCCCAACCTTGGCGCTGCAGCAACTCGGCGCTCGATTCATTCGTGTTGCCAAACAGGACAGGCATCACGCAACCCTCCACGAATCCAACCTGGCCCTTGGCGGGGCGCTTGGCCAAGCGCTCGGCTGGTAGTTTTCCGCCGGCCAGGCGTTGCGGCAGCAGTTCCATCATCTCCCGGGCGAAACGGGGCATCAAAAAGCCAAGCCGCAACAGGCGAATCACGCGCACCGGCAGCAGGGCCAAGCGCAGCCGCCACGGAAACGGGAATACCTGCTCGATGACAATCCATCGTAACAGGCGTTGAAACAAGCCACGCCGGTGGTTTTTCTCGATGTAGTCACGGGTCTGCTCAAGCAGCGTCCCGTACGGCACGCCGCTGGGGCAGGCGGTCTCGCAGGCGCGGCAGCCTAGGCACAAATCGACATGCCGCACCGGTGCGGCCTCGGCACCCAGTTGCCCCGATTGGATGGCGCGCATGAGATAAATCCGGCCGCGCGGCGAGTCGTTCTCATTCCCGGTCTCGAGATAAGTCGGGCAGTAGGAAAGGCACAGTCCGCAATGCACGCAAGACAGCGCCTTGGCTTGGTCAAGAAATTGGGCCGCTGCACTCATCCGGAAATAACCCCTTCCGGGTCGAACATTTCCTTCACCCGTTTCTGCAACTCCGGGGACGGGAGCTTGGGCGGCTCGGCGCTGGGATGGTAAATGACCCCGTTCCCGGCGCGCGCAACGAACGACTCATCACCCAAGGTTCGTAGTGTCGAGGCGAGATCGGCAGGAGCCACCGAGGGGAAGTGCGGGGTCGTCCGGCGAAACCGCGCATCGTAATCGAGCGAGGCTCCGCCCGCGAACCGTAGCCCGGTGGCAACCTCGGACTGGGCCTCGACGTCCGCGCTTGGCCCGGCGAAACCGATGACGAGTGTGAGCGGGCCGCCGTCGATACGGTGAAGGTCGAGCACGGACGGCTGAAGCTCGGAAGTCCAAATTTTCTCGAGCAACTCCTCCGCTTGGCCAAGCGAGTCGCACGGCTTGGCCAAGCACGCATCCGCCTCCGGCAGCGGCAGCAACTTGAAGGTCGCCTCGACGATGATGCCCAGCGTGTCGCGCGCGCCGACGAACAACCGGCAGAGATCGAACCCGGCGACGTTTTTCACCACCCTGCCGCCGTTGCGAATCAGGGTACCGTCCGGCAAAACGACGGCCAAGCCGATGAGCCAGTCGCGAATCGTCCCGCATCCAAACCGCCTCGGACCGCTCAGGTTGTCGGCAAGCAGACTGCCAATGGTCACCGTCTCCGGCTCGGGAGGGTCGACCGGCAGCCATTGACCGACCTTGGCCAAGCGCGCCTGAAAATCCGCGAGGCGCATCCCGGCCTGCACAGTCGCGGTCATGTCCCCCGGCACGTGCTCGATGAGATCCGCAACGGCATCCAGCGAAACGGCATCCACACCCCGCGAGCGCGTCAGCAACGCCTGCAACTCAGAAATGGTACACGGCTTGAGCGTCATGCGGCGACCTGTTTCTTTTGGGTGAACTCGGCGCAGCGCTTGGCGCCGGGAAACATTTTGTGGGGGTTGCACCGCTTTTCCGGGTCGAAAACGCGCCGCAATTGCTGCATGGCTTCGAGATCGTCCCTGGTAAACTGCCTCGACATGAAGTCTATTTTCTCTGCCCCGATGCCGTGCTCGCCGGTGACGCTGCCGCCCAGTTCGATGCATTTGCCTAGGATGTCGTCGCCGGCCTGCAGGGCGCGCTTTACCTGGGCCGGGTCGCGCTCATCGTACAAAATCAACGGGTGGATGTTGCCGTCGCCGGCGTGAAAGACGTTGGGAATCCGCAGGTCATGCCGCTCGCTGACGGTGCGGATAAACCGCATGATCTCCGGCAGTTTGCCGCGCGGCACGACGCCGTCCTGCGTGACGTAATTCGGGCTCAGGCGGCCAATCGCCCCGAAGGCGCGCTTGCGGCATTTCCACAGCGCGGCGCGCTCGGCATCGTCCCTGGCCAAGCGCACTTCGCTGGCCTTGTTTTGACGGCAGATTTCATCCACCTGTCTGGCCTGTTGCTCGACGCCGTTGGCCAAGCCGTCCAGTTCAACGATCAGCACCGCTCCCGCATCAAGCGGGAAGCCGAATCGATACGCCTCCTCCAGCGCCTGCGTGATCAGTTGATCCATCATCTCGAGCGCGGCAGGCACGATGCCGGCGGCGATGATATCGCTCACCGCCCGGCTGGCCTGTTCCACGCTGGCGAACACGCCCAGGAAGGTCTTGAACGCCGGGGGCGTTTTGGAGAGGCGCACCAGCGCGCGAGTCACGACCCCGAACATGCCTTCCGAGCCGATGCCGGCACCACGCAGGTCGTAGCCGCCCACCTCCTCGCCGCCGTTCGGCTCGACACCGAGCCACTCAACCGTGCCGTCGGGCAGCACCATCTCGTAGCCGAGCACGTGGTTGGTGGTGACGCCATTTTTCAGCGTGTGCGGCCCTCCGGAGTTGGTGGCAATGTTGCCGCCGATCGTGCAGGCCGGCTGGCTCGACGGATCGGGGGCGTAAAACAGACCGTGTTTTTCGGCATCGCGGGTGATCCAGGCGTTCACGCAGCCGGCCTCGACCAAAGCCCGGCGGTTTCGCGGATCGACGTTTAGTACGCGGTTCATCCGCGTGAGGGCGATCATGACACCACCATCAACCGCCAACACGGCTCCGCTCAGGCTCGTGCCAGCCCCGCGCGGGATGATGGGTAAATCCAGATCGGCACACAGGCGAACAATCGCGGCCACTTCCCGTGCCGACTTGGGCAGCACAACGGCGGTGGGGAGGTTTTTCTGGAGGGTGTAGGCGTCGCACTCGTAAACGACAAGTTCCTGTTCGTCGGTGAGCACGGCATCGTCACCGACAATTTCAGCCAAGCGGCGGGTGAGGTCCTTTTTGTCAGCCTTGCTTTTCACGCCCAACAAATCCAACCCGCTTGGCCAAGCGCGGACGCCACACTCCCGGCCCGTTGGCCGCTTGGCCAAGCGGGCCGCCCTTGGTTCTGTTACTCGATGCCCTCGATCATCTTGATCAGCGGCAGGAACATGGCGATCACGATGCTGCCGACGATGACGGCCAGAAAGACGATCATGATCGGCTCGATCAACGAGGGGAGAGACTCGACGGCACGATCCACCTCCTCATCGTACGTGTCGGCAATCTTCTCCAGCATCTGGGGCATGTCACCGGTTTTTTCACCGACATCCACCATGCTGACGACCATCGGGGGAAACACGCCAGAAGCCTCCAGTGGCGCGACGATGGTTTCCCCCTCCTTGACGCTGTCATGGACATCCTGAACAGCTCGCGCCACCACGACGTTGCCGGAGGTGTCCTTGACGATGTTGAGGGCCTGAAGGATCGGCACACCGGAATTGATCAGCGTGCCAAGGGTGCGCGCGAATCGGGCAATGGCCACCTTTTCAACCACGGGACCGATGATTGGGAAAAACAGGCTCATCTTGTCCAGAATGTAACGGCCAAAGTTGCTGCGACCAATCATGGCGAAGGTGAACAAAGTGGCGAACATGCCGGACAAGGTACCCATGGCGTTTAAGCGCACCGTGTCGCTGATGTCTAAAACGAATTGGGTGAAATCAGGAAGCCCGGACCCCATCATCTCGGAGAATACATCCTTGAACTTGGGGATGACGAACACCAGCAGAATGCCCATGATGACGATCGCGACCACGAGCACTGCGATGGGGTAAAACATTGCGGCCTTGACCTTCCCCTTAATTCGCATCGCCTTCTCCATGAACTGGGCCAGGCGATCAAGCACTACTTCCAGCACACCGCCCAACTCGCCCGCCTTGACCATGCTCACGAACAGCTTGTTGAACACCTTGGAGTGCTGGGACAAGCCCTCGGAAAAGGTGCCGCCTCCCTCAATCACCTCGGACAATTCCCCCAGCACACGTCGCAGCGTGGGATTTTTCTCCTGCCTCTCGAGCACTCTGAGGCCACTCAGTAGGGGCAACCCCGCGGATGTCAACTGGGCCAATTGGCGGGTAAAGATGGTGAGGTTCTTTTCCTTAACCCTGCCGCTCAAGCCGGGGATTTTTATCTCCATGTCCCCGATGCCCTTTTTGGCCCCCTTTTTGCCCTGGGGCGCGCCTCGCTTAGCCTTACCCTTCTTTTTGTGGTCCTCCTTTTTGACTGGATCCACCTTGATGGGGGCCAGACCCATCTCCTGAAGGCGCGCCAGGGCCTCGGACTGGCTGGCAACATTCAACTCGCCCTTCTCGGTTTTCCCGCTCTTGGCGTTCAGTGCCTCGTATTGGAAAGTGGCCATATATGCGTCCCGCTTTTTTACGTGTAACGGAGCACCTCTTCCACGGTCGTATCACCATCGTGGATGCCGCGCAAGCCATCTTGCCTCAATGTGCCCATCCCCAGCTCGACGGCTTTTTGGCGAATAACGATGGTTGGCGCAACTTGGTTGATCAAATCCCGTATCTCGTCGTTGATCGTCAAGAACTCAAAAATACCGCGTCGCCCGGAATAGCCGGTGTCGTGACAGGATGAACAACCCCGACCGTAATGAAACTGGGAGTCGCCCATGCCAGACTGGGTCAAGCCCAGCAACTCGAGCTGCTTGTCGGTCGGTTCAAACGGGCTTTTGCATTTGCTGCAGATGGTCCGAATCAGCCGCTGCGCAAGCACACACAGAAGGGTTGACGAAATGAGGAACGGCTCCACCCCCATGTCCAGCAAGCGCGTGACGGCTCCCGCAGAATCATTCGTGTGCAGGGTGCTAAGCACCAAGTGCCCCGTCAGGGAGGCTTGGATCGATATCTGCGCGGTCTCGAGGTCGCGCATCTCCCCCACCATGATGATGTCCGGGTCCTGGCGAAGGAAAGCACGCAAACCAGCAGCGAACGTCATCCCGATCGCCTCCTTGACGGGAACCTGCATAATCCCGTCAATGTCGAACTCGACCGGATCCTCCACCGACAAAATCTTGTCGCCGATGGAGTTCACCTCGTGAAGCGCGGAATAGAGTGTGGTGGTCTTCCCGGAACCGGTCGGCCCGGTCACGATAAAAATGCCGTTGGGTGTTCTCGCGATTTCCTTGATATTGGAGAGCATATCGTCCGGGAAACCAAGCGCATCCAGATCCAGCTTGATCGCCTCGCGATCCAGCACGCGCAGCACGACGGATTCACCGAATTGCGTCGGCAAACAGGACACACGAAGATCGATCTTGCGGCCGTCAGGCATAATTCGGGGAATACGGCCGTCCTGCGGGCGCCGCCGTTCGTCCGGCTTGAGATCCGCCATGACCTTGATGCGGCCCACCACATTCGGTGCCAGACTTCTCGGGGGGCTTGTCAATTCGTAAAGCGCCCCGTCCACACGGGCCCGGATCTTGAAATCATTTTCAAAAGGCTCGAAATGAATGTCACTGGCACGATCCCCGATGGCCGTCACCAACACGGCATCCACAAAGGCGGCGATGTCTCTCTCATCCCCGGAGATGTCGATCTGCTCTATGTCTTCAACCTCAATTTTTCCCTCGTCGGACGAGTCCACACCCATCTCCTTCAGGATTTCCTCAAACGCGGCTCCCCCGGCTGCGGCATCCGCCTCGTCCTCACCGTAATGTTCCTTGACTGCGGCAATTACCTGGGCCGGATCGGCAACCACGACTTGAACGTCCAAACCGGTTGTAAAGCCGATCTCATCGATTGCAGCCGGGTCGAGCGGATCCGCGAAAGCCACCTGCAATGTCGGCTCGAAATGAGATACCGGAACGCACTTGTACTGCCTAGCCAACTCGGAAGGCAGCAGCTTGGTCAGTTCCGGCGTGATCAGGGCATCGTTGAGATCCATCGGCTCGGCACCCAGATGATCGCACAAGGCTTGGGTGATACGATCTGCATCCAAATAACCCAAATCCACCAACGCCTGAAAGGGAGTCACCCCACTGGTCTCCACCTCACCGGCGGCCTCCTCGATTTGGAACTCGTCCAGCAAATCCTGCTCCGCGATCAGCGCCAGCAAGGGAATGGTCTGATAGTCCGCCATCAGGCTTCCATTTCCTCCTCCTCTGCTGCCATCCCCGCCTGCACCGACCGGAGTTTGTCCATGATGGTTCCGGGATCCTGCGCCTTTGTGATGACCTCATCCTCTGAGATCAGGCCGGCCTGGTATTTTTCCAAAAGGAACGAATCCAGGTTAACCATGCCGTACTTGGCGCCGGTCTGGATGTCGGAATTGATCCGGTAAGTCTTGTTGTCCCGGATCAGCGCGGAAATGGACGGGGTCCAGTTCATGATCTCAAAAATCGCTATCCGACCCGGCTTGTCAGCGCGTGGACAGAGCAATTGCGAGATTACCGACTGCAGCACCGTGGACAACTGGATGCGGATGGTGTTTTGCTGGTTCGTGGGAAATGCGTTCACGATACGATCGATAGTCTTGGCGGCGCCCGTCGTGTGAAGGGTTCCAAACACAAGGTGACCCGTTTCCGCCGCGGTGATAGCCGACTCGATCGTTTCGAGGTCACGCATTTCGCCCACGAGAATGATGTCCGGATCCTGCCTCAACACGCGACGAAGGGCCTCACCGAAGCTGGGGACATCCACATGCACCTCGCGCTGGGTGATGATGGCATTCTTGTGATTGTGATAGAACTCGATGGGATCCTCAACGGTGACAATGTGGGCGTCGTCGCGCTCGATGTTGATGATGTCAATCATGGAGGCCAGCGTGGTACTCTTGCCGGAGCCGGTCGGCCCGGTCACCAGGCACATGCCCCGCGGCTTGTACAGCAGCTCCTTGACCGAGGGCGGTAGCCCAATCTGTTCAAATGTCAGCAATGTTGTCGGAATCTGCCTCAACACGGTAGCAAAACGACCCTTCTCCTTGAACACACTCNCCCGGAACCGGGCCATGTCCCCAAACGCAAAGGCAAAGTCCGCCCCGCCCCGCTCCCGCACCTCCTGAATGTTCTCGTCGGAAGTGATGGAGCGCATCAACTCCTCGGACATCTCATCCGTGATGGCCGGGCCATCCACCTTCTGCAACACACCGTGCAGGCGGATCGCGGGCGGCACGCCCACCCGGATGTGAAGATCGGACGCCCCCTCCTGCACCACAAGGTGCAACAAATCTGACATTACATAAGACATGGCTTTCTAAAAAACGGTCAATTCTCGTCGCCCACGGTGACACGCAACACTTCACTCGCCGTGGTCATACCAGCAACCGCCTTGCGGGCACCATCCTCCCGGAGCGTGCGCATACCCACTTCTCGGGCGCGCTTCCGCAGCTCCGTGGACGTGACCTTGTTCACGATCATCTTTCGGCTTTCATCGTCCACGACGAACACCTCGAAGATGCCAAACCGGCCCTTGTGCCCGGTTCCGTTGCATTTGTCACAACCCTTCCCGGCCTTGAAATTGGGATCCTTGATGTTGTTCGGGTCGAGGCCAAGCGACAGCAACTCGCTTTCCTCCGGTTCAATCGGCCCTTCGCAAACTGGGCAGAGTTTTCTCACCAAACGCTGCGCCATGAGACAGCGGGTCGCCGACGCGATCAGGAACGGCTTCACCCCGATGTCGGTCAAGCGGGTCACGGCCGACGGGGCGTCGTTGGTGTGGAGCGTGGAGAAAACCAAGTGTCCGGTCAGCGACGCGTTGATCGCAATGCTGGCCGTTTCAAAGTCACGAATCTCCCCCAGCATCACCACGTTGGGCGCCTGGCGCAACATCGCCCGGAGCGCGTTGGCAAAGGTCAAATCCACCGCAGTATGAACCTGAACCTGGTTGATCCCCTCAAGCAGGTACTCGACCGGGTCCTCGACGGTGATGATCTTGCGATCCGGCTTGTTGATGTAGTTCAGGCAGGAATAGAGGGTGGTGGTTTTTCCGGAGCCGGTCGGCCCGGTCACCAGCAGGATGCCGTCGGGCAACTGGATCAAATCCTCGAACGTGCGCTGGTCGTCCGCCAGGAAACCCAATTGGCCGAGGCCAAGTTTCAACCCCTCCTTGTCCAGCAAGCGCATGACGATGCTCTCACCATGCGTGGTCGGAAGGCAGTTGACGCGAAGATCGATCGATTTGCCGCCCACGTTGGCCTGGATACGACCGTCNTGCGGGATTCGTTTTTCGGCGATGTCCATCTCGGACATGATCTTGAGGCGGCTGATCACCGAGGCCTGCAACCGTCTCGGCGGCGCTTTCTGCTCGTGGCAGACTCCGTCGATCCGGTAGCGCATCCGAAACCGCAACGCCAGCGGCTCAAGGTGAATGTCAGACGCCCCCATCCGGAACGCCTCCACGATCATGGTGTTGACCAGTTTGATGATTGGCGCATCAGCGTCGATGGCATCTTCATCATCCTCCACCGTCACTTCCCCGAGGGTGCTGACCTGCACCTCCCCCTCGGTGATNTCCTGGATCANNTGNCTGACNTTGTCATCCCGCNCCGCNCCGTAATACTGCTTNAGGGCNNCCTCGATCTCNTCCTCATCGGCCACGCTGATCTTCACCTCCTTGTTCAGCGCTTGGCCAAGCGCGTCGATCGCGTCGAGGTCCGACGGGTCGGACATTGCCACTGTGACGCTGAGGTCGTCCTGGTACAGCGGCACCACCTTGTACTGGTGTGCCACCGAGCGCGGCACGGAGGAGATGACTTCGTCCTCGATCGGGTGATCGGCGAGCTCGATGAATTCCGCCCCGAATTGCGCCGCCTTGGCCTGTGAGACCTGGATTGCCATGACCACCCCCTTGGTGACGAGCGTGTCCACAACCCCCTCCCCGTTCGACATGGCCT
Source organism: Verrucomicrobiales bacterium (assembly GCA_002686755.1). GTDB lineage: Bacteria > Verrucomicrobiota > Verrucomicrobiia > Limisphaerales > UBA1096 > UBA1096. The sequence continues at coordinate 19,860 of NYYJ01000075.1, read as the reverse complement.
CGTCCTCGGCAAGCGCACGGTCCTCGTCCGTCACTACCCCCATCTCGGTCAGTGTTTCCAACAAATAGTCGTCTCGTGCAGACACAGTCTTGAATCAAACAGGCATCAACCCCAAAAGCGCGGCGCAGCCTATCCCCATCGGGATCAAAGTAAAAGCAGACAAAAAACTCGCAGGCGCGACCTTTGCGCCGCAAAAAGGGCGCAAAGGGCTACCCGAAGCTCCCCGGCCAGCCAAGTTTTATTTCATTTTTCTTTGCCTCCCCACCGCCAAGCGGCCAATCCGCCCCGACTCAGGCGGGAATGTCCGGATTGCCATCGGTGGCCAAAGTGGCCACTCTCCGCCCCGGTCGCGCTTGGCCAAGCGCTTGGCCAAGCCTCACGCATGGAGACTCCTCTGCAATTGGTCATCGGGATCGATGGTGGTGCCACCTACAGCCACGGCGTGGCGGCTACCCACGACGGACGTGTGCTCGCGCTCGTCCATTCCGCCTCGATGAATTTCACCGGCTCCTACCAAAAGGAAGTCCGGCGACGCGTGGGCGAAATCCTCCGCGACCTTGAACTTCAGCTCCCTTTTTCAAACGAATTCACCCATTACGCCGTCTCTGCAGCCGGCATCTTCAACGAGGCCACGACCAACCAAAAAGAGAAGCTGTGCGGGAAAATCTATCCTTGGAAACGAACCCGGCTCGTGGGCGACTCCGTCGCCGCGTTCCAGGGTGCCACGCTTGGCCGCCCCGGCGTGCTGGTTATTTGCGGGACCGGCACCAGCATCATCGCCAGCGACGAGGCCGGGGAGATCACGCAACTCGGGGGCTGGGGCCCGCTGCTCGACGACGTCGGCAGCGCCTACTGGATCGCGGTGAAATGCATCCGGGCCGCCATCGCCGAGTTTGAAGAAACCGGCCCCAAGACCGCCATCACGGAGGCACTTTGCGACTGGCACGAAGTCAAGAATATCCAGGGGCTTGTCCCGGTGATCTATCACCCCGAGTTCACACGCGATAAATTCGCCATCCTTGCCGCCAGGCTGGACCAGAAAATTGGAACCTCCGACCCGGTGTACCAGCAAATCTGCCGTGAAGCCGGTGAGGCAATCGGCGACCTCACCATCCAAACCGTGAAAAAGTCAGGCCTCGCAATCTCCCCATTGCCGATTTTCTTTACAGGCGGCGTCCTTCATTTCAACCGGACAGTGATGAGCGCCTTCGAGAAGACAGTTCGCGCCAAAACCAAGGTGATGCTCAGCCAACCCCGTCTGCCAACCGTGCTTGGCGCGGCCATGCTGGCTCTGCGCGAGGCCGGCGTCGAAATCACCGACCCGCTCGTCGAACAACTCGACACCACCTACCGAAACATCGACGAACTCGTCTCCAGTTGAGCCTCCGCCGAGTGAACCGGCCTCAGCTCGCCTCCTCGTACTCGATTTCCTCCCCCCAATCCCCGATCTTTAGGATCGTCCGAACCTTCCGTCGCTCATATCGGTGCTGTTTCGCCTTGCCCGGCTGGGTTTGCGCCTGGTGAAAAGGATGCTCCTCGCTGACGAGGCCGGAAACGACTTCGGTTTTCTTTTTCATTAAGGTTGTTGGATTATTGGAAGAAACCGTTGCGGAANGAGCGGCGAAACCACCCTGGCTTGAAGCAAGCCTTCCCCATGTATGGATCAATTCACACATAACAAACGGTTACGGTGTTTGACCCACAACCCAGCCAAGCGTTCGAAAAAAAAAATCAGCCAGAAAACCAAGCGACTGAATGAGTCTCCTGCGGCCCAACTGCCCAGGCGAGCCGCTCGCCCTTGNGCAAGCGATTGAGGGGTTCTTCGACTAAACCTCGCCGTTGCTTCCCAGCCACAGCCAGGGGGCGAAGTTGTGCAGCTTGATTTCCACGCGGTTGGGCCGGTGCTCGATGACGGTCAGGCTGGCGAAATCAACCTCGTAGCGGTCCATTTTGGAGAACGACTCGTCGAGCAATAGGGACAGGAGCATCCGGATCACGCCGCCGTGGCATAGTACTAGCAGATCCTGCCCCGCCCCCTCCTCCATTACCCTCTCAAGGCTGCCTCGGATGCGTGACCGGTAGCCGTCCATCGACTCCGCCTCGGCGACGTCATCGTTCTCGAGGTGCACCAGCCAGTCCTCGGCGTCCACGCCGAACTTTTCCTGTATTTCATGCCACTTGTAACCGGTCCAGACGCCGAAATCCACCTCGCGCAAGTCGTCGATCACCTCGGCCTCGCGGCCAAGCGCGTCGAGCAGCGGCTTGGCCGTCTGTCGCACGCGCGCCATCGGGCTGCGGTAAATCCTGTCAAAATGGCGATCACCGAGAAACTTGGCCAAGCGCTTGGCCTGCTCGTGGCCGTTCGGCGACAATTCCATGTCGATCTGCCCCCCGAACACCTCGTGGTACGCCTCGTCCACCTCGCCGTGGCGGACGAGATGCAACCGGGTTGGTTTCTCCCTGCGAAACATGAAGTCCTCCGACCCTTACCCCTCGGCGATGGCCGCCTGTTGCAGATCGAGCAGTTCACCGATCCCTTTCCGCCCGTGCGCCAGCATGGCGGCCAACTCAGTGTCGCTGAAGGTGTTCTTTTCGCCTGTGCCCTGCAATTCAATGAATTCGCCCTCCCCATTCATCACGAGGTTCATGTCCACCTCAGCGGCGACGTCCTCGACGTACGGCAAATCCAGCACCGGCACGCCGCCCACCACGCCGACGCTCACAGCCGCCACCGGCGAAACAACCGGATCCGATTGCAGCAGTCCCTCCGATTGCAGATTGGCCAAGGCGAGCGACAACGCCACATAGCCGCCGGTGATCGACGCCGTTCGCGTGCCGCCGTCAGCCTGCAAAACGTCGCAGTCGATCCAGATCGTGCGTGAGCCAAGCTTAATCATGTCGACCGCAGCCCGCATTGAGCGACCGATCAACCGCTGGATTTCCTGTGAACGACCGTCGATCTTGCCCCGGCTGATGTCGCGGCTTTTGCGATCCAGCGTCGAGTACGGCAGCATCGAGTACTCGGCCGTGAGCCAACCGCCCTCGACGTTCTGCATTTTCATCCACCGCGGCACCGATTCCTCCACAGTGGCGCTGCAGATGACGCGAGTGTCGCCCCACTCGATCAGCGTCGAGCCGGTGGCATGCGGGGCAATGTTGTTCTTGAATTGAACCGTNCGGAGTTGATCCACCGCGCGGCCGTCNGGTCGTTGTGTTGNGTNNNCGTCTCCCTCACTCATGGGCGCGCAAGCTAACGCCGCGCGGCCGCCAACTCAATCCCGATCGTGAATTTCAATGGTAATGGCGCGGGATATCGCCGCNCACATCGCGGTACTTGGTCGCGAACTCCATGCACGCCCCGGTATCGAGTTGGCCGACACAACCCCGGTACATCTCCTGCCACGGTGTCTGATGATGCAACTCCGGCGGCGAGTAGTTTTTCCGCCGCTTGGCCAAGANGTCGTCAGTCACCAGCAGGTCAACCCGATACGCATTGAGGTCAACCCGCACCTTGTCACCAGTCTCGAGCAGGGCCAGATTGCCACCGGCCAACGACTCGGGCGCGATGTTCAGGATGCTCGGGCTGGCCGCGGTGCCGCTTTGCCGGCCGTCGCCCATCGTTGGTAGCGTGTCGATGCCGGCCTTCAACATCGCGTCGGGCGGCTGCATGTTCACCACCTCGCCGGAACCGGGATACCCGATCGGGCCGCACCCCCGGATCGCCAGCATGCACGACTCGTCGATCTTCAACGCCGGATCGTTGATGCGCTCGCGGTAATCCTCCGGCCCCTCGAACACGATGACCCGCGACGTGAATACGTTCTCGCTCCCCGGCTCGGACAGGTACCGGTCGCGGAACTCGTCGCGAATAACACAGGTCTTGATCAGCGCCGCGTCGAACAGGTTGCCGCTCAGCACCAAGAACCCGGCCCGTTCCTTCAGCGGTTTGTCGTAGGCGCGGATCACCTCTCGATCCGACTCCGGCACGTCGGTTTGGTTGTCCGCCACGGTCTTGCCGCTCACGGTCATCGCCTCTCCGTGGAGGCGCCCCGCGCCAAGCAATTCGCGAATGACGCCCGGGATGCCGCCCGCGCGATGGAACGACTCGCCAAGGTATTTGCCGGCCGGCTGGCAGTTGACGAGCAATGGCACGTCGTAGCCGATGGCCTGCCAATCCTGCAGGCTCAACTCAACGCCCAGGTGCCGCGCGATCGCGGTCAGATGCACGGGGCAGTTCGTGGAGCCTCCAATGGCGGTGTTGACGACGATGGCGTTCTCGAACGCCTCGCGCGTCATGACCTTGCTCGGTGTCAAGTCGTCGCGAACCATCTCCACGATGCGCCGCCCGGTGCGGTACGCCATCTGGCCGCGTTCGCGGTACGCCGCCGGGATCGCTGCGCAACCGGGCAGCGACATGCCCAGCGCCTCGGCCAGCGAGTTCATCGAGAGCGCTGTGCCCATCGTGTTGCAATGGCCGACGCTGGGCGACGAGGCGGCCACCTGGTCGAGCATTTCCTCGACGTTGATTTTGCCCTCGGCCAACTGCTTACGCCCCTCCCAGACCATCGTGCCGGAACCGGCCAATTCGCCGTTGTGCCAGCCGTTGAGCATCGGTCCGCCGGACTGGACGATCGCCGGCAGGTTCATCGTCGCCGCCGCCATGAGGCAGGCCGGGGTGGTCTTGTCACAACCGGTCGTCAGCACCACTCCGTCGAACGGATAGCCGTGCAACACCTCGACCAGGCCAAGGTAGGCGAGGTTGCGGTCCAGCGCAGCGGCCGGGCGGCGGCAACTCTCCTGCATAGGGTGCACCGGGAACACGAACGGGATGCCGCCCGCGTCGCGGATACCGGCCTTGACGCGCTCGGCCGTCTCGAGGTGTCCGCGATTGCACGGGGTAATGTCGCTGCCAACCTGCGCGATACCAATGATCGGCTTGCCGGCCCGCAATTCCTCCGGCGTGATGCCGTAGTTTAGGAACCGCTCGATGTAAATTACCGTGCCATCCGGGTGCGCCGGATTATTGAACCACTCCTCGCTCCGAAGCCGCTTGGTCGGTTTTTCTGGATCACTCATGCGCTTGGCCAAGCGTAAAGCAACAAGTTCCATTTACCAGCACAGACCTTGGACAAGCGTTGAAACTTGCCAAGCGGGGCAGTCTCGGGGAGATTGCGGCGCATGTTCAGCCTTGAGGGAAAGTCCGCGGTGGTGACCGGCGCGGGGTCGGGCATTGGCCAGGCGATCGCGCTTGCCTTGGCCAAGCAGGGGGCATTTGTCGATGTGCTCGAGATCGACGGCCAAGCTGCAGGCGAGACAGTCGAGCAGATCCGTTCCGCCGGCGGCCAAGCGGAGGCGACGCAGTGCGACGTGGCGGATCACAGCCAGGTGCAAGACGTTTTTGACGCGCTTGGCCAAGCGCGCGGCGGTTTGGATTGCTTGGTCAACAACGCCGGTATCGCGCACGTCGGCAACATCATCGATACCAGCGAGGCCGATTTTGACCGCGTGATGAGCGTCAACCTGAAGGGTGTGTTCAACTGCCTCAAGGGCGGCGTCCGGCAGATGCTCAAGAGCGAAGGCGGCTCAATCGTCAACATCGCCTCGACAGTGGCTACGATGGCGATCAACGACCGCCTGGCCTACAGCACCAGCAAGGGCGGCGTGCTCGCAATGACCTACTCCGTGGCCAAGGATCACTTGCACGACAACATCCGCTGCAACGCCGTCCAGCCGGGCCGCATTCACACGCCGTTTGTCGACGGCTTCATCGCGGAGAATTACCCCGACAACCAGAAGGAGATGTTCCGGAAACTTTCCGACTACCAGCCGGTGGGCCGGATGGGCAAGCCGGAGGAAGTCGCCGCGATGGCGGTGTTCCTCTGCAGCGACGAGGCGTCTTTCATCACCGGCGCGCCCTTCCCTGTCGACGGCGGTACGCTTTACGTGCGTTGATTTACAAAGATGTCGAAATTATCTCCGAATATTGCGCTGAACGATGAGGCTCTGTTGCAGAAGGCTGCTGTGCAGACCGGCCTGTCGGACTTTGGCGATGATTCGTTCCGCGAACCGTACAGCGTACTGCTGCGATCCCTGCGCGAGGAGGCCAACCTCAACACGCAGGGAGTGATCCTGTTGCAACGCACCATCCTTCGCCTGCTAACGAACCGACTGCGTACCGAGGCGGCGTTTGCCGCGCACCCGGAAATGGCACAAACGCCGGTCGAGCAGCCGCTGTACATCCTTGGGTTTCCCCGGACCGGCACGACGCTGCTGCACAACCTGCTCGCCTGCGATCCGGCCTCGCGCTGGCTGCGGCTGTGGGAGGGACTGCACCCCGCCCCAGCCCCGGAGTCGCTGGAGGACGATCCGCGTATCGCGCAAACGGAGGCGTTTGTCGCCGGGTTTGAAAAGATCGCCCCCCGTCTCGCGAGCGCGCACAAGCTCAACGCCACCGGCCCGGAGGAATGCCTCTGGCTGATGGAGCACACGTTCGCCGACTTTATTTTCGAGTTGCGGGCGGACATCCCCGGTTACTCCGACTGGATCGCCGGTCACGAGGCAGATGCGGTGTGGTATCGCTACTACCGGCGACAACTCCAGATGCTTGGCTGGAAATGCCGCGGCAGCCACTGGGTCTGCAAGGCACCCCGCCACCTCCCCGGGCTGGCCGGCCTGCTGGAGGTGTTCCCGGATGCGCGCATCGTGCAGACGCACCGTGGCGCGGAATGCGTCCTGCCGAGCATTTGCAGCTTGTGCGAGATCACGCGCAGCGCCGCCAGCGATATGGTTGACAAGGCGGCCATCGGCGCGCATTGGTACCGTCGGCTGCTCGAGATCGACCGGCACTCAACCGAGGTTCGCGCCGCCGCCGATGCAGGGCAGTTTCTCGACGTGCAATACGCCGATCTGACTGGCGACCCGATCAGCACCGTGCAGCGCATTTACGAAACCCACGGCTACGCCTACTCGGATGGATTTGAGGAACGGATGAAACAATGGCTGGCCGACAACCGCCAGCACAAGCACGGCCCGCACCGCTACTCGCTCGAGGAGTACGGACTGAACGCCGAGACAGTGCGGCAGGATTTTGAAGGAGCAACCCCATGAAAAACGACGAATTGACAAAAGCATGGTCGACATTGACCGGGCAACTCGCAAACGCGGCGGAACAGGTGGACGCATTGACCGAGGGGCGCGACCCATCGGAACGCGCCGAGGGATACCGGTTCCTCACGCGCATCCTCGTCGCCATGACGGAATTTCAGATGGAACAGGACGCGAACTCCCCGAGCCTCGTGCAGGTCATGTCGCCGATCCGGAAGTTTTTCGTGGACAACCCCGACACACTGTACCACCGGGCGACGCTGAACCCGGCGCTGCGATACCGAATCCACGGCCGACGCGGGGAGGAACTGTATCTGGCCTTCTGCCTGTACGGGATGCGCGGCCGGAGCAACAGCATCCTGTCAAACATCTGTGACGCAGAAATGGAGTTCAACGACGACGGCCGCTTCGAGTTGGTTCTTTCCGCTGAGCGGCCCGATGGCGCGCGCAACTGGGTGCAGCTTGACAACATCGCCCGCACGCTGGTGACTCGCCAATACTTCACCGACCTCAGCCAAAAACCGGCCGAACTGCACATTGAATTGCTCGACGATATCGCGCCGCCACCGGCTCCGACGGTGGAGGGAGTTTCGCACCGGCTACGCGCATTAAACCAAAGCCTCGCGCGCACGATGAAATCGACCCAGCTCGCCTCGGAGGCCTGGATGAAGGAGCCGAACACAGTGGGTATCGACAGCACGGTGGAGGGACTCGACAGCCTGTTCCCCACTCCGAACAACGAGTACGTCGGCGGCTGGTACAAGCTGGAGGAAGACGAGGCGCTTGTGATGGAAGGCCGCGCGCCGGAGTGCCGCTACTGGTCGGTGCAGCTTTGCAGCCGCTGGCTTGAGTCGCGCGATTTCGTGAACCGGCAAATCATCCTGAACCATTCGCAGGTGAAGCTGGAGCCGGACGGCTCGTTCCGGATCGTCGTGGCGCACCGGGACATTGGCGCGGCCAACCAGCTCGACACCGCCGGGCACCGCGAAGGTGGCGTGATCTTTCGCTGGCTGCTGCCAAGCGGAGAGTGGAGCCAGCCAACGTTCCGGGTGGAGAACGTTTAACCGGCCAAGCGCTTGGCCAAGCGCGGGTAATCAGTCGGAGAACAGGTACTCGAGGTCGTTCGTGGTTAACCCCTTGGCGAAGCCGTCGTCGCCAAGCACGTCGGACACCGTCTTGGCCTTGCGCTGTTGCAGGTCCCANATTTTCTCCTCGACCGTTCCCGGCGAGATCATCTTGTAGGCGTTCACCGTGGCGGTTTGGCCGATGCGATGCGTTCGGTCGATCGCCTGCGCCTCGACGGCGGGGTTCCACCACGGATCGTAAATGACCACGTAACTGGCGCTCGTCAGGTTGAGGCCGGTGCCAGCCGCCCGGAGGCTGAGAAGGAACACCGCCGGCGACTCGTCCTCCTGGAATGCCGTGACAACGTCCTGCCTGTTCTTGGTCTCGCCGGTCAACAGGTAAGTCGGCATCTTCCGATCCTCACACTGCTTTTCCAGAATCTGGAGCATGCGGACGAACTGGCTGAACACGAGCACCTTGTGACCCTCCTCAAGCAGCGGTTCGACCAACTCGTAAAGGGTGTCCATCTTGCCGGACTCGGTGTCGCTGCCGACGAGGCCGGGGTGGCAGCAGATCTGACGCAGCCGTGTGAGCGCGGCCAGCACGTGCATTTTGCTCTTGGCCACGCCCTTCTGCTTGACTGCCTTCATGACCTGCTCGCGGCTGCGTTTCAACTCGGCGAGGTAAAGCTTGCGCTGTTCCTCCGGCANCTCGCAGTCGAGCCGCTGCTCGACACGCTCCGGCAGGTCCTTGGCCACCTGTTTCTTGACTCGGCGCAGCAGGAGCGGGCGCAGCTTGGCCGACAGTTTTCGACGCCCGATGCGGGCGGTGCTCTCGTCCTTCTCCGCCCCGCGCAGATCGTACACCTGGCTGAAGTGATCCTGATTACCGAGGTAATTCGGCTGCACGAAATCGACAATGCTCCACAGGTCGAGCATCCGGTTCTCGATCGGCGTGCCGGTTAGCGCCAGCTTGTGGTCGGCCTTTAGCTCCTTGACCGACTTGGTCACCTGCGCACCCGGGTTCTTGATGAACTGCGCCTCGTCGAGCACCACGGCCCGGAAGGCAAACTTGGCCAACTCGTCGAGGTCGCGCCGCAGGATGGAGTAGTTAGTGACCACGATGTCGTGGTCGGGGACACGCTTTCGGAGGTTATGCCTCGCCTGGCCGCTCTCTAAAACCAGCACCTTCATGCTGGGGGTGAACCGTTCCGACTCGCGGCGCCAGTTGTGCAGCACCGAGGCGGGACAAACGACCAGCGCCGGCTTGGTCTTGGCGTTTTTCCTGCGGCTGGTCTTCAGCCACTTCAACCAGACGAGCGTCTGCAGCGTCTTGCCGAGGCCCATGTCATCGGCGAGGATCCCGCCCAGCTTAAGCTTGGCCAAGTGGCAGAGGAAGCTATACCCTTCCAGTTGGTACGGCCGCAACTCGGCATCGATTCCGTCCGGCAGATTCGTGGACTCGATGCCCTCAAACTCATCAAGCCGTCCGCGCAACTGCTCCAACTCGGCGGACGGGACGAACTTGGCCAAGCCGTCCTCGTCGAGATGGGCGGCCTGCTCGATCCCGATCTTTTGCTCGAGCGCGGACAAGCCGTCGACGCCCAGGTCGGCCATCGCTTCCTGGGCGTCCTGAACCGCCTTTTGGTCCAGCTGCACCCAGCCGGCATCCGGTAGGTTGACAAAGTTGCCGCTGGCGCCAGCGAGCTGCTGCAGGTCGCGCTCCGTCAACTTCATCCCCTCCTCCTCCCACTCGGCGGAGACGGAGAGCCAGTCGATGCCGCTGCCGTGAACGATCAACTTTGGCTTCAGCCGCTTGGGCTGGAGGAAAAGCCGCTTGAACTCCGTGTCGCCGAGGTACTCGGCCTCCGGTTTGTCCGGCCAGGCGGCGTGCAGGCTCTCGAGGAAAAGTGGATTGGCGTCCCCGACCCAAAGTCCCGGTTCCGGCGTGAACCAATCGAGCCGTTGCAGCCAGTCGACGGCTAGCTCCAGCCGGTCGTCATCGAGCACCTCGGGCTTGTTTGCCTTCTGGCTGGCTGATTTCTGACGAATCCACTCATGGCCGTTCCATTGCCAAAGGCTCTTGTCGGATTGGCTCTTGGCCAGGAGCTTCAGGCGAACCGTGTCGTTGGCCATCTCAAACACGAACTGCGGCGTCGCCTTGTGGGTCTTGCAAAGCTGCTCCCAGTTGACCCCGTTGGTGGTGCTGATCTTGCGCAGCTTGGTCAGCAGGCGGTGGGTCAGTTTGGAGACCGGGGCCTTTTGCATTTTTGCCCAGTTCCCGAGCACTTCCTGCGACGGGGCGTTCCGTAGGAGGAACACCTCGCTCCCGATCAGCGCCAGCGATGGTTCCCCGGCGAAAAAGCGGGCCTCCGACATGGCGCAACTCTTCCCCCCGGGCAGGACGATTTTATGGGTAAAAAACAGGTTGGACTTCTCCTTATCCAGATGCGGGTCCATCTCGATGATGCGCCCCAGGAAATCAACCGGTTTGCTTTCCCCCTCAAGCTCGATCCTCCCGGTTTTTCCCCACTGCACCAGCCACTTGAGCAGATCAGCGCCGTCCAGCGGGATCAGTTCCGCCTCGGTGTCGTAGTCGTGCCGGATCCCGGAAGACCAACGGATGAACGACCAGTCATCCCCCGGAAATAGCTCCTGCTCGTGGGCGGCACGCATCGTCAGGTCGGCCATGTCGTCGAGCGTTTTCACCCGGTCGCCGGTGCGCGGCCGTATGACGTGTATCTCGATCCCGAACTTGTGAAGCCCCTGCAATTCCGTGTCCTCCACCAGGCGACCGACCACGCGCAGCGAGGCACGCGGCGCATCCAGGTGCGACGGCGAAGGGGGAAACATCCATTCCTCCAGCCCCTTGAACAACTGGTAATCTTTCTCTGCCTGTTCCACCTGCGCGAAGCGCGAAAAGTTGGCGTGCGGCATCAACTCGTTCGGGACGGAGCGGCCCGACTTCATGAACACCAGCGCGAGGTCCTCGAGCCGCGTGTCCCCCTTTGTCTGCGACATGCCGGCCCACCAGTCGTCCTGGCTGAAGTCCTTGCGGGCAAGGTTCAACTTGTCGAAATAATCCTCCAGCAACAACCACGATCNCTGCGAGTCGTTGCAGGTGGCAAAAATCTCGAGCAGCTTGGAGCGCTCGGCCACGTCCTCCTTCGACTCGGACAATTGATGGCGCAAATCGGCGAAGTCACCGTAGGTGCTGTTGATCACCTTGTGGTGCGCGTCGTACTTGGACGCTTTCGCGGAACTGACAACCGGCTTTTTTTTCTTCGATTTCCGGGGCATTGCTAACTCAATAAAACAGATTAGTCATAACGACATAAGCCATCCTGTCTCGTCAAACCCAAAATTTATTTTTTCTCTCCTCTCCNCACNGAAACAGGCTTGACAACCCTGCAGCCTCCCGCTGTTTTTGACTTTTCCGCGCCTATNCCCCTATCTTCCCGGCCGATGAATTTAATCCGACACACGGATTCCGGCTTCCCCGGCAAACTGGACAAGCTCATCGCCGCCTCCAGCCTGTTTGACCCGGCCGTTGAGCAGCGCACCGGGAAAATCATCCGNGCCGTCGGGNAGCGCGGCGACAAGGCGCTGCTTCAGTTCACGGAACAGTTTGACGGGGCAAAACTGACCCCGCGACGGCTCCGGGTCAGCCCCACCGAGCTAAATCAAGGGTGGGCCTCGATCGACTCCCGCACCCGCAAGGCNATCCGCTTGGCCAAGGCCAANGTCACCTTNTTCGCAAGGCAGGCACTCCGGAAAAAATGGCAGGCACGCAACCCGCAGGGCGGCTTGGTCGGCGAAAAATTTGACCCGTTTCAACGGGTTGGCGTCTACATCCCGGGTGGTACCGCGCCGTTGGCCTCGACCACGCTGATGACCGTCACCCTGGCCAAGGTCGCCGGGTGCCGCGAGATCGTCGCCTGCACNCCTTGCGACAGCGACGGCCGGGTCAACNCCGCACTACTCGCCGCGCTTGGCCAAGCGGGTGCCACCGAGGTGTACCGCGTCGGCGGCGCGCAGGCCATCGCCGCGATGGCGCACGGCACGAAAACGATTCGCCCGGTCCAGAAAATCTTCGGCCCCGGCAACGCCTACGTGGTCACGGCCAAGCGGCTGCTGTTTGGCCGGGTTGCGATCGACCTGCTGCCCGGGCCAAGCGAAATGTTCATCCTTGCCGACGCATCCGCCAACCCGAGGTTNGCCGCCGCCGACCTGCTTGCCCANGCGGAGCACGGCTCCGGGCACGAGCGCGTCTGGCTGGCCACTCACTCNAAAAAGCTCATCGCCGACGTTCAGCGTGAGATNGANCGCCAACTCCCGGNCCTGTCCCGCCGCGAATTCATCGAGCGCGCGCTAAGGAAAAACGGCTGGCTGATCCAGCTCAAATCGATCAGCGACGGCATCGCGCTGGCCAACCGTATCGCGCCGGAGCATTGCGGACTGATGCTCCGAAAGCCCGGCCCGGCCGTGAAACAAATCACCACTGCCGGGGCAATCTTCGTCGGGCCATGGTCGCCGACTGTCCTGGGCGACTACATGGCCGGCCCCAGCCACACACTGCCGACCGGCGGGGCCGGGGCGTCGTTCGCAGGGTTGACGGTGGATCAGTTCCAGCGACGCACCAGCGTGGTGACGTACGGTCGCCCGGCGTTGGCCAAGTCGCTGGACACGCTCCGCACCTTTGCTGAGATGGAGGGGCTCGATGCCCATGGCCGATCCGCCGAGATCCGGCTCGAGGATTGACCCAGCCGATGACGGCCAAGCGGAAAGGCAGTTCCCCGGATCGATTAATCCGCCCTCTGGTGCGGAAGCTGCAGGGCTATGTCCCAGGCGAACAGCCGAACACCCGTGGCTTAATCAAGCTCAACACCAACGAGAACCCGGCACCGCCGTCCCCCAAGGTAATCCGCGCCATCCGCGAGGCGGCCGATGATCGCCTGCGCCTCTACCCCAACCCGGCCGCGCAGCCGCTGCGCGAGGCCTTGGCCCAGTTCCACGACTGTAAGCCAGAGAACATCATCGTCGGCAATGGCTCCGACGAGTTGCTTGCACTGGCCACGCGTGCCTTCGTCGAGCCGCGCCAAGCCGGCTCGCCCACCCGCCGCCAAGCGGCAAAACAAACCATCCAGTATTTCACGCCGAGCTACTCGCTTTACCCCATCCTTGCCGACATCCACGGCGCGCGCCGCAACGAGGTCAGACTGCCCGCCGACTTCGGGTTGCCGGACAACGACGCCCTGCGGAAAAGTAACTGGGATTTCAACGCAGCCCTCAGCTACATCACGACACCGAACGCCCCAAGCGGCAGGGGCTACTCAACGCGTGACCTGACCAANCTNTGCGCNGCACAAAACGGCGTGACGATNCTGGACGAGGCNTACGTNGACTTCGCNGANGAACANGCGCTGCGCTTGGCCANGCGGTTCCCNCACGTGATCGTNTCNCGCACGTTCAGCAAGGCGTACTCNCTCTGCTTCCAGCGCGTCGGCTACTTCNTCGGNCACCCNNCNCTTATCNGNGCGCTCGACCGNATTCGCGACAGCTACAACGTAAACGGCCTTGGCCAAGCGGCCGCGCTGGCCACACTCTCCGACACCGGCTATTACCGGGAACAGTTCAGGCGCATCGTTCGGTTGCGGGAGGAAACGGCTGCGGCGCTGGAGGCGCTTGGTTTCGACGTGCTGCCCAGTCAGGCCAACTTCCTCTTTTCCCGGCCAACCGGCCTGACTGCGGAGGAGTGGTTTCGGCAACTGCGCCAACGCAACATCGTCACCCGCTGGTTCGACTCGCCCAAGGTTCGGAACCGACTGCGCATCACCATCGGTACGGAGGCGGAAATGGCCAAGTTCCTCAATGCGACGCGCTCCATTTTGCGGCGATGAAAGGATTGACCGATAAATTGCAGGCTTCACCGCTGCTGGCGCGGGTGCTGCCGTTCGTCGTTTTTCTCCTGCTTACCGCCTGCCAGGGCAGTCTCGGGCAGGAGTCGCATTACTGGATTTACGCAGCCAAGTGCGTCGTCGGGACGTGGCTGGTCTGGATCATTTGGCCACTGGTGCCGGAGATGCGCTGGGCGGTCAGCCTCGAGGCGCTGATTGCGGGAGTATTGGTTTTCGCAGTCTGGGTGATACTTGATGTCGATTACCCGAAACTCAGCGAACCGGACGACACATGGAACCTGGCTGCCCGATTCGACACCGCACCCGCGATGTTTTTGTTTTTTGCCGGCGTGCGTATCGCCGGCTCGACGCTGCTGGTGCCGCTGCTCGAGGAGGTTTTCTATCGTTCGTTCCTGTACCGTTACATCGCGACACCAAACTGGATCTGCACGCCTCACAACCGGTTCAACGCGAAAGCGTTTATAGTCACGTCGGTTATCTTCGGGTTGACCCATCAACATTGGCTCGCCGGGGCAGTGTGCGGGATGATTTATCAACTGCTGGTCATCCGCACGAACCGGATCGGCGACGCCATTACCGCGCACGCCATCACCAACCTCCTGCTTGCTCTATGGGTGGTGACGCAGGGCTTCGGCTTTGCGGAAAAGTCGCAGTGGCATTTTTGGTAACCCATTGAGCAAGCCACCCTCATCGCTTCGCAAATTGCGCGCCGGGCGCGACCCGGAAACCAACGCCTACCGGCTCATCCACGGCGAGGCCGATGGTTGGGATGATTTGTACGTGGATCGAATCGGCGGTTTCCTGCTGATGCAATCGCCGCGGCCTCTTACAGGCCCGCAGATCAACGCAGCGAAGGAGTGGAAAAATAAACTCAACCTCAACGGCGTTTACTACAAGCAACTCAACCGACTGGTACAGGCGAGCACGAAGAAAAGCGCCTCCCCGCGACTTGTCATGGGCCTGGAAGCCCCGGAGACCTTTGAAGTGAGGGAGAGCGGAGTGACATTTCGCTTGAGCCTAAACGAGGGCTATTCAACCGGGCTGTTCCTCGACATGCGGGAGAACCGTCAACGCATCCTGTCCAACCAGATCGAGCCCGGCTTCCCGCTTTTCAAAACTGCTCCAGCCAACGCCACCGTGCTGAATTGTTTCGCCTACACCTGCGCATTCTCGGTCTGCGCCGCCCGCGCGGGTGCCGCGACGACCAGCCTCGACCTGTCACGCAAATACCTCGATTGGGGGCAAGACAACATGCGCCTGAACGGGATCGATCCCGGCCATCACGATTTCATTTATGGCGACGCGCTTGACTGGATGAAGCGCTTGGCCAAGCGGGGTGACACACACGACCTTGTCATCCTCGATCCGCCGACCTTTTCGCGATCAAAAAAAACCGGGGTATTTCAGGCCAAGCGTGACTACCCCGCCTTGGCCAAGGCGGCGGCCGCACTGATTCGCGTTGGCGGGACGCTGCTTGCCTGCTGCAACGCAGCCGGTTATCCCGGGAAAAAATTCAAGGAAGATGTGAGGCGAGGAATTCGCTCGGCTGGCCGGAAAATTGTGAAATCGTTTGCCGCTCCGCAGCCCCCCGATTTCCCGGTCACCGCGAGGGAGCCAGCACACCTGAAGGTGTCGTGGCTTCAACTCGATTGAAGATCAGCGCCAGGACTGGTACTCGCTCAACAAGTCGTAGTGCGGCTTGTTGTCGTTGTTCCACCGGCGCAGCGCCCGGAAACTGCGCTCATGTAGCCGCTTGCGGTCGACCGCCTCGACGTGCCCATCGCAGAAGGTGATGTTGTAGCCGCCGCCGTGCCGTGACTCGGTGGCGTCGATGATCTTGCCGCTCAACGGGTACGCCTTGCGCTGGACAAAGTTGCGGTAGTTGATGTCCAGATGCGCCATTCCACTGGCCCCCTCCTCGCCATCCTGCCCGTACAACATTTTAATCATCGGTTTGGTCAGCCAGATCAGCGTCGTGTCCCCGATCGCGATCATGTTCGCAGCCGAGCGCACATCCGAATCGCGAATGCGGGAACCGTCAGACGGTGCATCGTCCAGTTGTCCGCTGATGATCGTGTGACTGTACGTGCCACCGAGGCCAAGCTTGCTGTAGCCTAGCTTGACGCCAAAGGCGTTGTAACCGTAACTGCCCAGCGCGACTGCGTTGTCGTTGCCCGCGATTGTGACGCCCTTGTAATCCATACACGCGAATGGCGCCTGCCCGGCCCAATCGGCACCAATATATGGAAGAAGCCGATCATGCCAATACTTCTGGTTCTCGCCCTCGGCATCGGTCGGGTCAAAGTTGTAGACGGGGTAATGGCCACGATCCCCGACGTAGGAATTCAGCGCGATGCCGTATTGCCGAAGATTGTTTTTGCAGGCGATGGTTCGTGCCGCGCTCTTGGCCTGCATCAGCGAGGGCAGCATCAATGCCGCCAAGATCGCGATGATCGCGATCACCACCAGCAATTCAATGAGTGTGAATGCAGCCCTACCCCGCCCACGCTTCACGGCGGGACACCGCTCCGGCCGCTTGGCCAAGCGTTGGGTTGCCTGCATTTTCATATCGTCACTCCAGCGACACAATCCGGTAAAACCGGTGTTTTTCGGAGGAAATATCGTCTAAAACAAAGTTTCCGGTCGTTTTTTTCAACTCCCTCCAACTGTCTGCACCCAAAGTATCGCTGTATTGCACCAGATATTCAACCGTATTTTCGGCTTTTTTCCAGCTCAATAAAATCCGTTTTTTGTTCGGATCAAGGGATAATTCCAACCCCTCCACCGGCTGGGCGGTCTCCGTGGATTTGCCGTGGTTGTTCTCAAACTGCCGCCAAAGGGCACTGGCGACTGAAAACTCATCGGCCGGTGGCACCGAGTCCGGATATGAACTGATTTGAGCCACAATCCCCATGTCCTTGGACAACCAATAATAGTTGCGGGTAAACTGGGTGATCGCTTCCTGCCAGTCGTCGATCACTCCCGGTATCTTCACAAACGCCACATTCTTGACGACTTCGTTGATGCGAAGGCAATCGTGAAATCCCAACCCGGGAAGCATGATTATCCCGTAGGCGTCCACTTTCATCTCCGACTCGTAAACGATCTTGGTCGGCGAATCGAAATCCAACAACTCGGAACGCGTGACGTACTCGTAAGATGTCGACGCCTTCCACTCGTCATCATACTGGATGACAGCGGGAAAATCGAGTAGGCGCCCGTTGAAAGGAATCGCGGGATTCTCCTTGTCGATACTCTCGTCGTGGAAACCGTACACGTACCGTCCCGCTCCGGGCTTCAAGTCCACGAACAAACTTTTCTGTTTGCCAGTCGAGTCATACGTCGCCCGCTCCACGAGGGTGGCTCCCTCGAATTCCACGTCGGTGTCAATCGCGCTTGGCTTTACATAGTCGAACCGAATCAGTTCATCCTCCGGCCCTTCGCGAAAATCCCAAACCTGATCCTCGCCGGCTTCGCCGATGTAGTCAAACACGTCCACCTCCTCCTGTGGCGCTTCTGAAAAATGCCCGACAAAGTTGGAGTACATTTTGTAGTACTGCCCTTCCTTGGTGAACATGTCCTTCGTGGTGATGGTAATTTGCCCGGCGGCCTCGCTTGGTATCGCCATGAGGCCAAACGCCGCCGCCCAACCGAGAATCCAGCGCTTGGCCAAGCGCTTGGTTTTCACTCTGCTCAAAATGGATATCAGTCTCATCGTAGTGCAATTTAGCATCAGGTATGCCACGGTTTCGCGGCATGGATTACTCGGATGCCTTATTAAATTGCATCCACCCCGTCAACCTCCTGCGCGACAACCACGCACCCTGCGTGCCGCGGACACTCGGAGGCTAAAACCGGCCGTTGCCAGGGTCAACCTTTCCCGAATCAGGTTGCACCCGCGCGCCTTGCCACTACAATCCTGGCCCAGCGGCTACCCGCAACCCCGGAATGAAAAACCACCTCGAGTTCGAGCAGCCCATCGTCGACCTTCAGGCCAAGCTCGATGCGCTCACCAAGACGGCGCTGCCGAGCAATGTCGAGGTCGATTTTCAGGACGAAGCCGACCAGATCCGGGCCAAGATCGAGGAAACCCGCAAGAGCATTTACTCCAATCTCACCCCGTGGCAGCGGGTCCAACTGGCGCGCCACCCCCGACGACCGTACACGCTCGATTACATTCGGCTCGGCTTTGACGACTTCTCCGAGGTGCACGGCGACCGCCTGTACTCCGATGACAAGGCGATGGTCTGCGGATTCGCCCGATTGGGCGATGACCGGGTCATGGTCATGGGCACCCAGAAGGGACGCGACACGCGGGAAAATGTCATGCGCAATTTCGGCTGCGCCCATCCGGAGGGATACCGCAAGGCATTGCGCCTGATGAAACTGGCGAGCAAGTTCGACCTGCCGGTAATCACGATCATCGACACCGCGGGCGCCTTTCCCGGTATCGGCGCGGAGGAACGCCACATTGCCAAGGCCATCGCCGTCAACCTGCGCGAAATGATGACGCTCAAGGTGCCGGTCATCGCCGTGGTCATCGGCGAGGGCGGCTCCGGCGGCGCGCTGGGCATCGGCGTGGCGGACCGCGTCCTCATCCTCGAGAACGCCTACTACTCAGTCATCAGCCCGGAGGGTTGCGCCTCCATCCTGTGGAAAGACCGCGCCGCCGCGCCTGACGCAGCCGCCGCGCTCAAGATCACCTCGGATCATTTGAAACAATTTGGCCTGGTCGACGAAATCATTCCGGAGCCGCTCGGCGGCGCGCACAACGACCCGGAGGCCACCGCCGCCACGCTGCGGAAGCACCTGCTCAAGCACCTCAAAGCGCTCAAGCGGATGCCAGTAAAAAAACGGCTCGACGCCCGGTACGAAAAATTCCGCGACCACGGCCAGTTCGAGGAGGAACCGCTGGCCAAGGCAGCCCATTAGTCGCCGTCCGCAGGAAGCGGCAGGGTCATGCTTTTCTGCCGCCCGAACCCTTCAATCTCGAGCCGGTCCTTGTGCACATGGACGACGGCGTAGGCGGTCCGCTCCGTGTCCACCATCCCCGAAAACGTGACGAAATGCCGCTTGGCCAAGCGGCCGTATTTGCCGGCGTGATTGTGCCCGTTCATGTACGCGACCACGCTCCGACTCCCACGCAGCACGGCCAACACCTCGGCGGCGTTCCACAAGTTGTGCACGTTCTCCGGGTAGACGGGAAAGTGGCAAAACAGAATCACCCGCTCCCCTGCCCGCTTGGCCTCGGCGAGCGCCTTCTTCAGCCAATCGAACTGCGCTTGGCCAAGAGCACCGTTCCAGGTCGGCGTGCCGTCGGGCAGTTTTTTGTGAACGGCCTTGGCGGCCTTGTGGCGCGGATCGCCGGCCGGGTAGGCATGCAGGCTGACGTCGTTGCCGTCCAGCGCAATGAAGCGATAACCATGATGCCGAAACTGGTAATACCGCGACGTGAGGCCAAGCGCAGCAGGCACCTTCGCCTTGAGGTCATCAGCCACCTCGAAGTCGTGATTGCCAAGGACATGGTAATGGTCGGCTTTCAGTTTGTCGTAGATCGGCGACACGACCGCAAAGCTCTCGAAGCCTCGGTCGATGAAGTCGCCGAGGTGCACGACAAACCGCAGGTCAAGCCGGTTGAGATGCTCGACGCAGGCTGTCAGTTTTTTTGGCGACAACGCGTACTGGCGCTGCGCTGTCTTGCCCACCTTGACGTTGCAATATTGGCAGTCAGCGATGACCCCGAACGAGAACAGCGGCTTGCCGCTTGGTTGGTC
>NYYJ01000074.1 GCA_002686755.1 Verrucomicrobiales bacterium | reverse complement strand
CTCGACGTCAATGGTAATGGCGAACTCTCACGTACCGAGTTTTCCAAGTCCCAAGCCGCTCAACGCTCCGCTGATTCTGACAACTTATTTAAATCAGCCGATACGAGTGGCGATGGAGTGCTCACTATAAAAGAACTCCAACAAGCGTTACGTAAGCTTAAACTAAACCGCAATTGATATTCTCCAACTATTAGGATTTCATTTATTACCTGTTATTATTGGTGGAGGCGGGGGGAGTCGAACCCTCTGCACAATCAAAACTCCAATGGGGAAGCGTCTGAGACAGTGAAAAATCCACTGTCTCTCCCTTATGATTTATTTTTTAGGCACTTTGTTGATGGTGAGGTAAACCAGTTCATTGAAAGCCTCTGCATCCGCCGATTGCAGGTTCAGGTTCATCTTCACCTGGTTCGCCGGCTTGATATCCGGGATTTGCAGGAGCACCGAGCGGCCATCTTTTGCAAGTTTCACGTTACTGATTTCCATGGTGTCCTGCCCAACCTTGCCACTCTTGGGTGAGTATTGCTTGGAGCCATAGCTCGCAGCCCATTTGTAGTTCCACTGTTTGAGCTGATAGCTCGCAGGATTCTTTGCGCTCTTGGAGTCGAGCTGGAAATTAAATTTCAGTTCAATGCCATTGTGCCGCACCTGTGTATCAGTCAGAAGCCGTGCGGGCTTGCCGGTGTAGCGAAAGCGGTGGATGTGGCCCTGCGAAAGTCCCTTGCGCCCATGTCCGTTCCAGCCATTGAGACCGGTGGCATACACTTGTCCATCGGATGGATTCACACGCGCGCGGTGGATGCCGGTCAAGGCATCAAGTTTCAGCCGCACGATGGCAGCCTGATTGAGCCCTTCCACTTCCTGCAGCATCATGTAATAGAGCCAGCCCTTACCGAAACTGGTGTGGAGCAACCGCCCCGAAAGCGGACCCCAGCGCGGGTCATCCACCCAGAGCTGGCCGCCTGATGAGTTGTCAAAATCCTGCGGCATCCAGATAAGGGGTTGATCGAAGGTCTTGGGTGGCACGACTTTGCGGTGATCGATGCGGCCGCCATCGGGCGCCCACAGGCCGCCCTTGTGTGTATGGGTCTGCACATAGCCGTAGAAGCCGCCGGGATTAAGCAGGCTAACCTTGGAGGCGGGCATCCAGCTACCTTGATTGTCGCTGGCCGTTAGGCGGCCATCAGGCAGGATGCCCATGCCGTTGGGTGTGCGAAAGCCGGTGCAGTACACCTCACGCTCTTTGCCATCAGGCGAAACCTTGATCACCGCACCGGGCAAGGCGTGGGAGGTATATTGGCCGGATTTCACATAATAGAGGTTGCCGGTCCCGTCCCGTTGCAGATCAAAATTAAACGCATGAAAAAAGGTCGAGACATCGGTATCGGCACTGAAGCTCTCGTAGAAATCCGCTTCGCCATCATTATTGAAATCATGCAGGCGCGTGAGACGATCCTTGCAGGTGACATACACTTTGCCTCCAATCACCTGCAGGCCAAAGGGCTCGTACATACCGGCAGCAAATCGTTTCCACTTGAGTTTTGCCAATGATTTGTCGATGCCTGAGACAATCCACACATCACCACCATGGGTGCACACTGCCATGCGGCCATCAGGGAAAAAGGCAAGAGCAGAAGTGCGAAGCCACACGTTGCCGGGCACCTTGCCGGGTAAGGTAAGGGTATCAAGCGTATAGGCCAAATCGTTGGAGCCGAGCGCGCCCATGGTGGTGATGACTTCTGGCCAACGTTGCTTGCCACCCTTGAGACGCCGGGTTGGATCGGGCAGTTCATCCTTTAGTTTCAGAAGTCCAAGGTAACCGGCCATGGAAAGCAACTGCGCATCGCTCTGGCCGCTGTAGCGGATGACCTGAAAGAGGCGGCTTTGCTTGGAGGCAGGGATGGTAAGTACCATGCGGTTGTGCCCATCAAAGCTCCACTGCAGTCCATCAGTCTGGCCAAAGGTGGCTGCAGCGGTGAATGGGCCAAGGCCCTGTTTGGCAGGCGAACCACTCACGGCGATTTGGTCGGCAGGGCTGATTGTAGCGTTATTCAGTTTTACCGTTGGTGCCTTGGGATCCAAAAAGCCATTTCGCAGCACCGGCATTTCCAATTGCCCCACGCTGAGCTGCAGTGGTTGTCCGCCCGCAGCAACGCGCAGGGTATGGACGATGGCCCCGAATCCCTGCGCCTTGGCTGGCATCTCCAGAATATCCCGGCCATTGATGGAATAGGATAGCAGCAGGTTATCCTCATGAAGATAGTGGCCGCGGTATTCCATCCACTTCGCGGGAACGGGACCACGCGGCAGCAAATTTTCAGTCGGATAATCGAAGGTGCCCTCATGCGCCCACTGCCAGGACTGCAGGCCGGCGATTCGTTCACCCTGAATTTCAGGCACGCCCTCACCACGCTCGCGGTAATGCTGGGTGCTGCGCAAATTCAGGAATCCTCCACGCCAAAGGCCCGCCTGATCCATCGAGTGCAGGTTGTAGCTGATGGAGTGATTGCCCCCAAGCTTCACGGTAAGCACACTGGAAATCTTGCGACCCAGCTGCGAGCCCAAGGCCGGCCCGAAGTCACGCTCCACTCGCTCAGAGATAGCGGCAACCGCATTCACCTTGGGTAACCCCACCAGATACTGGGGCGTCAGGGCCTGATATTTCGGGTGCATAGGCTTCATGAATTTTTCGCGGATATAATGGATGACATCGTAACGCTCCTGCGGAGTCATCCACGTCTGTGATCCCATGAGTCCATTACCCTTTGTAAGCGTCTGAAACATCGAATAGGGATCAACCCCGAACTTGAGTTCGCCCGTGCCAAAGGCACGCGCTATGGGCAAGGCTGGAGTCTTGCCATCACTGCCATGGCAGTTGATGCAGAGGTTATTGTAGATAGCCTGACCTTTGGCGAAATTCTTGGAGCCCAATTGGCTAAGGATCCCGGCGTGATCGACTGTATTGGATTCAACTTTTGCTTTTTGCCCAAAGACCGGGTTGGCTAAAAGAATAAAACCAAAAGCCGCAGTAACAATAAAGGGATTCATGCGCTGGGCGTGCTTTTTGAAAGGTACATTTTTCACTTGCCCTTCTTAATGATGGCTTAAAAGTGTGATTGATTATCTTGATCGTTGCGCTGATGCCTAATTGTGCTGCTTATGACTTCCTCTCCATCATTCGTGCACTACTAGACAAGCATCGTCGTTGGCAGAAAAACGTCAGTTTTGTTGCTTCTTTTTTTGTTGGGCGGCTTTGCGTCTGGCTTGTGCCTCAGCGCGTTTGCGTTGCTGCTCGACAACGTAGTTGGCCACGAGTGACGGATCGTATTCGCCACCGTATTCGTCACGCAAAGCGTTGCACCGTTTGCGCATACGCTTGAGTGCCTTGGCGTAGGCCGGATCGTTGACGAGATTTTTCAACTGATCCGGATCGTTCTTCAGGTCGTGGAGGTATTCGTGCGGCGGCGTTTGCTGGAAGTACCGGGCGTAAANGTAACGCTGGCCACGNACNCCCTCCCACTTNGGNATGGTGGCATTTTCCATCAGGTGCTCGCAGAAGGTGTCCCGACGCCACGCCTTCGGTTTTTCACCGTTCATGATTGGGCGGAGGCTCTGGCCCTGATAATGGCCGGGTGCGTTGACCCCTGCGTAGCCGAGGATGGTCGGTGCAATGTCGGTGTTCAGTGCCATCGGTTTGGCGATTTTGCCACGACGTTTTTTGTCGGTACGAGGATCGTAAATGATCAGCGGCACACGCAGTGATTCCTCGTAGTGCGACCACTTGCCAGCGAAGCCACGTTGGCCCTCGTAGTAACCGTTGTCGCCGGAGAATATGATGATGGTGTTGTCGGCCAGGCCAGCTTTCTCAAGATGCTTCGTGACCCGGTCGATGACATTGTCGATGCCAGTAATCATGCGGTAATAGGCGCGGAGGTTGGTGGCGTATTTTTCCGGTGTGTCCCAGCGCCAGAAAAATCGGATTCGGTTCATCGACTTTTTCATGAACTCCGGGTGGTTNTCAAAAATCTTCGGGTCGGCCAGTCGNGGCTCCTTGATCGGGACGTCCTCGTAAAGTCCATCGACCGCCTTGGGCCACGGGAAGTGTCCGATGCCGGGGCGCTTGTCGCCGTCCTCGGCGTGNGCGGCGTTAAAACTGACCGAGAGGCAGAACGGGCCANTGCCCTTGTGTTGGTCGATGAACTCGATCGCCCGGTCGCCTGCCAGCTCGCTCTCGTGCCGGAGTGAGCCGTCCGGTTGTTTCTTGAAATAAGGGCCGCGGCCGATCGGCTGAAAGGTGTCGAACATCGCCTCACGATCCTTCTGGTGCACGTTCACACCAAACTTTCCGATGAAGCCGGTCTTGTAGCCTGCCTTTCGCAGCAATACCGGATAGCTNAACTGAGTAAACTCGCTGTCAATCGGTCGTGTACGGAAGGTAAACTGGTGCGTCCTCTCGTACAGACCGGTCAGGATCGTGGCTCGACTGGCCGCACAGATGGAGGTGGTCACGAACATATTGCTGAACCGTACGCCCTCCTTGGCCAAGCGATCCAAGGTTGGCGTTTTCAAAAACGGATGGCCGGCACAGCCCAGGCGGTCCCAGCGGTGGTCGTCGGACAGGAAGAAAAGAATATTTGGCCGAACATCAGTCTTGGCAAAGGCAACCGGCATGGAAGCAATCAGAACGGCGAAAATGGCCGCCAGCCTAGCGTTTGGAGTTCTCATGTGGGGCGGAGTATAGGCTTGGCCAAGCGCTTGGCCAAGCGGGGCTTTTTTACATTTCGACGCCGATAGTGCCAAAAAGCCTGCAAAATGGCCCAAAAAAGAGCGTATCCGTGGTTGACACGGGCCATGGGTTCTGGTCTCCTCTCCGCCCTTTTTGGAGATGTACGCAGTAGTCAAAACGGGAGGCAAGCAATACAAGGTGACCGAGGGCGCCACCATCGAGGTGAATCGCGTGAGCAGTGACGAGGGCAGTGCCCTGACCATCGACTCGGTGCTGATGGTCAACCAGGACGGTTCAGTGAAGATCGGCACCCCGACGATCGATGGAGCCAAGGTNGAGGCCGAGGTGGTTCGCCACACGCGAGGCCCAAAGCTCGTGATTTGGAAGATGAAACGCCGGAAAGGTTACCGCAACAAGAACGGTCACCGGCAGGATCTTTCCGTTCTGAAGATCAACAAAATCAGCGCATAGGATATGGCACACAAGAAAGGACAGGGCAGCTCCCGCAACGGTCGCGACAGCGCAAGCCAGCGGCTGGGCGTCAAGAAATTCGGCGGCCAATCGGTCATCGCCGGCAACATTCTCGTCCGCCAGCGGGGCACCAAGTTCAACCCGGGCCGCAACGTCGGCATGGGGCGCGACTGGACGCTTTTCGCGCTGGCCGACGGCCATGTGCAGTTCGACAAGGGCGGCCGGCGCGTCAACGTGGTCGCGACGGAAGCCGCCACGGATTAAGCGGACTCAACTGCGATTTTGGATGGCGGGGCAATTGGCCTCGCCATTTTTGTTTTGAGCCGGCCCCGGGCCGGTNNCCCCCANCCCNATGTTCGTCGATTCAGTCAAGGTTCAAGCCAGNGCCGGCAAGGGCGGCAACGGATGCATCGCGTTCTCGCATGAGCCGTTCAAGCCCAAGGGCGGGCCGTGTGGCGGCGACGGCGGCAAGGGGGGCGATGTCATCCTGCAGGCCGACCACGACATCAACAACCTGATCGCACAGTATTACGCGCCGCATCTTTACGCCAAGGACGGCCGACCCGGCGAAGGCAAGGGCAAGACCGGGCGCGGNGGAAAGAAGCTCATCGTCAAAGTGCCGTGCGGCACGCTGGTGTGGAGGCTCCCGACGCCCAANCCGACCGCCGAGGAGCAGGACGTGCCNGTACACCGCTCGCTTGGNCAAGCGGAGGCGCTCGAGATCAACTTCGACGCCCCGGCGCAGACGNCGCCCGACGCGGGGCCAACGGAGCCGGAAGTGATCGCCGACCTGACCGAGCATGGGNAGCAGTTCGTGCTGTGCGGCGGCGGNCGCGGCGGCAAGGGCAACATGCATTTCACCACCTCGACGCGGCAGGCACCCCGATTCGCGCAGAACGGCGAACTGGGCGACGAGGGTCATTACCGGCTGGAACTGCGCCTGATTGCGGAGGTCGGCCTCGTCGGCTACCCGAACGCCGGCAAGTCCACCCTGCTNTCCGCCATCTCCTCGGCCCAGCCGAAGATCGCCGCCTATCCTTTCACCACGCTGCACCCGAACATCGGCATCGTGGAGCTTCCCGACTACAGCCGGCTGACGGTGTGCGACATCCCGGGCATCATTGAGGGGGCGCACAACAACGTCGGCCTGGGCCACGCTTTCCTGCGGCACATCCTGCGGTGCCGCGTGCTGGTGCTGCTGATCGATATGGCCGGCACNGANGACCGCGAGCCGTGGGACGACTACACCCAACTCCTCACCGAGCTGGAACTGTACGACACGGCATTGCTTAACCGCCCACGCCTGGTCGCCGCCAACAAGATGGACGAGGCAGCCGCGCAGGAAAACCTGGAGGCGTTCCGGGCCAAGCTTGGCCAAGCGGAGGTGGTGGAGATTGCCGGCGCGTTCGACGTCGGCCTCGAGGAGTTGAAAAACAAGATGCAACAGATCGTTGCCACGACAAGTGGAGATTGATTTATGCTGAGAGCCGGAATTGTCGGGCTGCCCAATGTCGGCAAGTCCACGCTGTTCAACGCCGTCACCCGCACCCGCAAGGCGGAATCGGCCAACTACCCGTTTTGCACGATCGACCCCAATGTTGGTGTCGTGACCGTGCCGGATAAACGGCTCGAGGTGCTCGGGAACATTTCCGGCTCGGCGGAGATCATCCCGGCCACGGTCGAGTTCGTCGACATCGCCGGGCTGGTGAAGGGCGCCTCCGCCGGTGAGGGGCTGGGTAACCAGTTCCTGAGCCATATCCGCGAGGTGGACGCCATCGTTCACGTGGTGCGTTGTTTCGAGGACGACGACGTGCACCACGTCGAGGGCGACATCGACCCGGTGCGCGACATCGAGACGATTGCCACCGAGTTGATCCTCGCCGACCTGGAGGCGGTGCAGCGGCGGGGTGACAAATTGACCAAGGAGGCCAAGCGCGGCGACAAGGAGGCGGCGGCGCTGTTGGCCATCATCGAAAAAATCGAGCCACACCTCGGCGACGGCAAGCCGGCGATCACCTGCGAGTTGAGCGACGACGAGACGCGCCTGGCCAAGCGCCTGTTCCTGCTCTCGGCCAAGCCAACGCTGTTCGTCGCCAACCTGAAGGATCACGAACTGGCGGATGCCGATACCAACCCGCACCTGGCCAAGGTGAGCGAATACGCCGCCGAACACCACGGCTGCGAGACCGTGGCAATCAGCGCGCAGATCGAGAGCGAACTGGCCGACCTGTCGGAGGATGAGGCGGCTGAATTTCTCGCCGAGATGGGTGTCGGCGAGAGCGGCGCCGGGCAGTTGATCCACAAGGCGTACGCCCTGCTCGGCCTGCAGACCTACTTTACCACGGGCGAAAAGGCCTCACGGGCCTGGACGATCCGTGTCGGCGACACCGCGCCCAAGGCGGCCGGCGTGATCCACGGCGATTTTGAGCGTGGCTTCATCAAGGCTGAGACCGTATCGTATGGCGACTTGGCCACCTGTGGCTCGATTGCTGCTGCCCGCGACAAGGGCCTCTACCGGATGGAGGGCAAGGAATACGTCGTGCAGGAAGGCGACGTGATGCTGTTCAAATTCAACGTCTGACCGGCCAAGCGCTTGGCCAAGCCGATGAGCAACGAACGACTGGTTTATCTCGACAACAACGCCACGACACGGGTCGCGCCCGAGGTCGTCGAGGCGATGTTGCCGTGCCTCACCAAGCATTGGGGCAACCCATCGAGCGCGTACGACCTGGCCACCGAGCCGGCGCGTATGATCGAGGCGGCGCGCGGACAGGTGGCCAAGTTGATCGGCGCCGACCCGCGCCACGTCGTCTTCACCAGTTGCGGCACCGAGAGCAACAACACCGCCATCCAAAGCGCGCTTCATTGCCAGCCGGCCAAGCGGCACATCATCACCTCGGCCGTCGAGCACTCGGCGAACATCAAGCTGTGCCGCCTGCTCGAGAAACGCGGCTACGAGACGACGTTCCTCCCGGTCGACCTCGACGGCGGGATCGACCTGTGCGAACTGCAGGCCGCGATTCGGCCCGACACGGCCATCGTGTCGCTCATGTGGGCGAACAACGAAACCGGCGTGTTGTTCCCGGTGGAGGAATTGGCAGCGGTCTGCCGGAGCCACGGCGTCCTGTTCCACACCGACGCCGTGCAGGCCGCCGGCAAACTACCGATCGACGTGCAGCAACTCGGCGTCGATTTTCTCTCCCTCTCCGCCCACAAGCTGCGCGCGCCCAAGGGCATCGGCCTGCTGTACGTCAAGCCTGGCTCGCCGTTTCAACCGTACATCATCGGCGGCGGGCAGGAACGCGGCCAGCGCGGCGGCACCGAGAATGTTGCCAACATCGTCGCCTTTGGGAAAGCGGCCGAGCTGGCACTGGGCCACATCGACGATGAAAACACGAGGGTGCGCGCCCTGCGCGACCGGCTCGAGCGCAGCATCCTGCAGGCCATCCCCGGCTCCGTGCGGAACGGCGGCGGCGAGCCGAGGCTGCCGAACACGTCCAACATTGGGTTTGACGGCGTCGAGGCGGAGGCGATCCTGCTGCTGCTCGACCGCGAAGGCATCTGCGCCTCGAGCGGCTCGGCCTGCACCACCGGCTCGATCGAGCCGTCACACGTGCTGGAGGCGATGAGCGTGCCGTTGTCGCGCTCGAAAGGGTCGCTGCGCTTTAGTCTGGGGCAGGACAACACGGAGGCAGACGTGAACCGGGTGCTGGATAAACTGCCGGCGATCGTTTCGCGTTTGCGCGACGCCTCCCCCGAGCCGCTTGGCCAAGCGGAAGCACACTTGCCCAACGCAGATTAACCCAACGCGGCGACGAACGACTTCATCGCCTCCTCCTGTTCCAGCATCGATTCAACCAGCCGGAATTGCACCCGGGCGCGGTCGAGATTTTGCCCCTCGCGGTGCACGCGGAAATAGGTGTCGCCGTTGAGGTGGTCGGTCAGGAAGCGGATGCCCAGGATGAGAGTGATGACCTTGCCGGAAATCGCGAGGTGATCCCGCTCGGCCCGGGTCAGGAACCCACCCGCCTCGGCAAGGTAGCCCTTGGCCAAGGCCTCGAAATAATCCATTCGCATGGTCACCTTGACGAGGTCGCGCTCATCCTCGTCGGCCGGGCTGGTGAGTGTGCGCATCATGTCGCCAAAGTCGTAGTGCACCAGCCCGGGCATCACGGTGTCGAGGTCGACGATGCAGACCACCTCGCCGCTGTCGCGGTCTAACAGGACGTTGTCGATCTTGGTGTCGTTGTGGGTGATGCGCAACGGCAGTTCGCCCCGCGCCTGAGCATCGAGCAACAGGCTGACGGTGGCGCGGTGTTGCCGACAAAAATCGATCTCGGCCTGCGCCCCGGTAACCCGCCCAACGCTGTCCTCGGCAGCAGCCTTTTCCAGCGCCTCGAACCGCAACCGGCCGTTGTGAAACTCGGGGATGGTTTCCTGCACCTTCTCCGGCGGGAGATCGGCAAGCCGTTTTTGGAACAGGCCAAACGCGCTCCCCACCTGGCCAGCCTGAGACGGTTGCTCGGCAACATGCGTTGAAATCACTCGTTCGATGAACACGTAGGCCCGCCAGTAGTTCCCGTCGTGATCCCGGTAATAGGGCGCCCCACCACGGGTCGGCACAAGCGTCATGGTACGGCGGGTCAGGTCGTGCTTGTCTTCTGAGCCGATTTTTTTGCGCAAGTGATCGGTGGTCATCTTGACGTTTTGCATGACCAATTCCGGATACAGGAAAACCTGGTGGTTGATACGCTGCAGGATATATCGGATGGGTGTGCCGCCCTGTCGGCAGGTGACGATGTAGGTATCGTTGATGTGGCCCTTGGTCCACGCATGGCCCTCCTCGAACTCAGCCACGATTTGAAACTGGCTGACCAGCTTCTCCAGATTGAACCCGTTAACCTCCGTCACGTCCCCCCGTTGATTGGTTTTTTTTGCCGCCAATTCAAGCGCAAACTCGCACGCTTGGCCAAGCGCTTGGCCAAGCGGCTCAAGAGCAACCGAGGCTCTCGCCGCAGTTGAGGCACTTGAAACAGGCGCCGTTGCGGACGGTGACATTCCCGCAGGTTGGGCAGGTTGGCGCGTCCTCCATGAAATGCGCCACCGACTGGCTGATCGCCGAGCCGTCGTGGCCGTGTGAGTGCGCCGCTGCGCTCTCCACCGATTCGCCGTCCCCGCCCCCGCTCACCGGCAACTCGACCACCGGTTTATTGACGCGCTTGGCCTCGGCCTGCCGCAGGCCGGGAATGTCCAGATCCTGCTGGCTGGTGTCGCCGGTGGTTTTCTCAAGGTAACCGGGGATAAACTGGATGCCCATCCAGCGGAAAACGTAGTCGATGATCGATGAGGCACGGCGAATCTGCGGGTTCTTCGTAAAGCCGGACGGCTCGAATCGCTGATGGGTAAACTTGCGCACCAGCGCATCCAACGGCACGCCGTATTGCAGCGAGATGCTGGTCAGCGCGGCGACGCTGTCCATCAGGCCGCCGATGGTCGATCCCTCCTTGGCCATGGTGATGAACATCTCGCCGGGATGGCCGTCCTCGAACAGGCCGATGGTCAGGTAACCCTCGTGCCCGGCGATGTCAAACTTGTGCGTGACCGCCGATCGGGTCTCCGGCAGGCGGCGCCGGAGGGGTTGGTCGATCTGCTGTTGCAGACCGACCAACTGATCCTCCAGTTCCTTGATCCGCTGATCCGCCGGGGTGGCGGATTCACTCTCGGTCCCCTCGCCGGTCTTGGCGGTGTTAAGCGGCTGGGAGCGCTTCGAGCCGTCGCGATAAATCGCCACACACTTGAGCCCCAGTCGCCACGCCTGGTCATACGCGTTGGTGATATCCGCAACCGTGCACTCACTGGGGAGGTTCACGGTCTTGGATATCGCCCCGCTGATGAACGGCTGGGCAGCGGCCATCATCTTCAGATGCGCCATGTAGTGAATGCTGCGTTCGCCCCGGTACGGTTTGAACGCGCAATCGAACACATCCAGATGTTCGGGCTTGAGCCCGCTTCTACGGGTGTCCCCGTCCTCCTTGACGTCCTCGATGGAGTCAAATTCTTCAATATGCGCGACGATCTGTTTCACCTCGTCCGCCGTGTAGCCAAGCCGCGACAACGCCTCGGGCACGGTGCGGTTCACGATCTTCAGCGTGCCACCGCCGGCCAGCAGCTTGTACTTCACGAGCGCGATGTCCGGCTCGACACCGGTCGTGTCGCAGTCCATCAGGAACGCGATCGTGCCGGTTGGCGCCAACACTGTGACCTGCGCGTTGCGGTATCCGTCCTGGTCGCCCTTGGCCAAGGCGGCCTCCCAGCAGTCGCGGGCGGCCTCCTTCAAATATCCGAAATCTTCGCTTGGCTGGATCTCCTCGACGGCGTCGCGGTGCAGTTGCATGACGCCGCTCATCGACTCGACATTGTCCTTGGCCAACGGCTTGGCCACGCCGGTGCAGCGGGCGTCGCGGTAGCCGGGGAAGGCGCCCTTCACGCCGGCCAATTCCGCCGACTGCTCGTAGGCGTGCCCGGTCATGATCGACGTGATCGCCCCGGCCAGGGCGCGGCCCTCGTCTGAGTCGTACGGCAGCCCGTAGCTCATGACCAACGAGCCCAGGTTCGCGAACCCAAGGCCGAGCGTGCGGAATATGTGCGAATTCTCGGCGATCGGCTGGGTCGGGTAACTGGCGTTGTCGACGAGGATTTCCTGCGCGGTGATGTAAATGCGCACCGCCGCCTTGAACCGGTCGATATCAAACACGCCGTCCTCGCGCTTGAAGCGCATCAGGTTCAGCGAGGCCAGATTGCAGGCGGTGTTGTTGAGAAAAACATACTCGGAGCACGGATTGGTCGAGTGGATCGGCTCGGTGCCCTTGCAGGTGTGCCATTTATTGATGGCCCCATCGTACTGGAGGCCGGGGTCGCCGCAGATCCAGGTGCCCTCGGAAATCTTGTTCAGCAGCCCGGAGGCGTCCTTCTTTTCGAGTTTCTCCCCGGTGGTCACGGCGCGCGTCCACCAGTCGCCGCCGTCGTTCGCGGCCTGCATGAACTCGTCGCTGACGCGCACCGACAGGTTCTCGTTCTGGTACATGACGCTGCCGTAGGCGTCGCCGTTGTACGAGCCGTCGTAGCCCTGCTCGATCAGCGCCCACGCCTTTTTCTCCTCCCCCTGCTTGGCGTCGATGAATTCCTCGATGTCGCCGTGCCAATCGCGGATGGTGTTCATCTTGGCCGCGCGCCGGGTCTTGCCGCCGGAACGCACCACATTGGCCACCTGGTCATACACTCGCAGAAATGACATCGGGCCGCTCGGGGCGCCGCCGCCGCTGATGGACTCGAGCTTGGATCGGATCGGCGTCAAGTCTGTGCCGGTGCCGGAGCCGAACTTGAAAAGCATCCCCTCGCTCTGCGCCAACTGCAGGATCGACTCGAGGTCATCATCGACCGACTGGATAAAGCAGGCGCTGCCCTGCGGATACTCGTACTGCGAGGTGGCGCGCTTCGCTTGGCCAAGCGACTCTTGGTAATGCCAGTTGCCCTGCGCCGAGTCGGTGCCGACACCGTACTCGTGGTGCAGTCCGACATTAAACCAGACCGGCGAGTTGAATGCCCCGTACTGGTTCAGGCAGAGCCACGACAACTCGTCGTAAAACACCTCGCCCTCCTTCTTGCTGAAGTAGCCGTCCTTGACGCCCCAGTCGGCGATGGTACGGGCCACGCGATGGATCAACTGCCGCACGGAGGTCTCACGCTGCGGTGTGCCTTGTTCGCCAAAAAAATATTTCGAGACCACCACCTTGGTCGCGAGTTGAGACCAACCCTTGGGCACCTCGACATCCTCCTGCTTGAAAATGATTTTGCCTGCCTCGTCAGTGATCTCCGCCGTGCGCTTGTCCCACTCCAGTTCGTCGTACGGGCTGCGCTTGGCATCGCTGAACACCCGCTCGACCCGGATGCCGGATCCTTTCTTGCCCTTGGCCAAGCCACCCCGCTTGGGGGCGGTGACTTTCGGGGCTGCGGTGCGACGGGTGGAACGGGAGGCGGGGGCGGTCAAATTCTCGTTGGCATCAATCATGGGTTGTCTGGGTTTGCGTCTGGTTCAGGGACAGATTACCTCGCTTCAGGGCGTTTTTTCGTGTTCAACCGCCCCAGTAAGCTCAGTCGAACTTGGCAACAGGCCGAGTGTTACCACACTCTGTTGGGGTAGCAAGTTTTTTTTACCACAAATTGTTGTGTTTTTGCCTGAAACACCTCGAGCCTCCAACTTCCTTGCAGCCCAAGTGATTGAGGCCCAGAATCTTCGGTGACATGGAAAATTACTGGATCGAGCAACTGGACGAGATTGAGCCGACCCCGTGCCCCTGCGGCTTGGCCAAGCGCGCATTCGTCGGACGACCGGACACCGTGGCCAGCCTACACGAGGTCGAAATCAAGCACGATTCGGCGGTGCATTACCACAAGCGGACGACCGAGATTTACCTCGTGCTGGAGGGCGAAGGGCATCTCGAGTTGGACGGCGAGCGTGTGCCGGTCAAGCCAATGAGCGCAGTCTACATCAAACCGGGCTGCCGGCACCGCGCCGTGGGCCGGCTGAAGATCATCAACATCCCCGTACCGGCGTTCGACCCCGCTGACGAGTGGCTCGACGAATGAGGCTTCCGCTTTGCGCTTGCGTCGGACGGGCGATTGCCGATTGAATCCACCGCCCTGCGGGAGTCGTCCAGGCTCCCCCGGTTTATCGTATGCATACGTTTATTCTTTTTCTGCTCGGAGTCACCTCGGTGATCAGCCTCGCGTTCATCATCGACCGCGGCCTCGCCCTGCGGCGCAACGTCATCCTGCCGCCACCGGTGGTGGACAGCCTCGATCTCTGCGAGACCCGTAGCGACGTGAACACCCTGCTGCGGTTCTGCCAGCAGCATGAGCGTGCGCCGCTGGCGCGGCTGACGACGACCGCCATCGAACATCTCGATTGGGCCAAGCCGGACAATGTCGAGGCGCTGCAGACGCGCGCCCGGCATGAGGTCAGCCGGATGGAGCGCGGCATGGTGGTGCTGGAGATCATCACCGGCATCGCGCCGCTGCTGGGGCTTGTCGGCACGGTGTTCGGGCTGATTGAGATATTCGGCGAGATGACCGCAGACCAGGTGGACACGTCCGCGTTTGCCGGCGGCATTTCCCTTGCGCTTTACGCCACGCTCTCGGGCCTGAGCATCGCCATCCCGTCGCTCGTCGCGTGGAGCATTTACAACAAGCGGATCGAGACGTTCGCCATCGAGATGGAAACACTGCTCGACAAGTTTCTCCGCCGGCAATACCCGGTGGCTCCCGGCAATTAACCGCCGCCACCGCCGATGCGATTTATCCCGCGCAAAAACCGCAAGCCCCCCACGGTCATCATCGTGGCCCTGATCGACGTGCTGATGGTGGTGCTCATTTTCATGGTGGTATCGACGACCTTTACGAACCAAGCCGCCGTGAAGCTCGCACTGCCTGAGTCGTCCCAGGCCAAGGCCACCCCCGCGCCGGCGGTGAGCGACCACCTCGTGGTCACCGTGGCCAAGGAGGTGCCGTACATTCACCTGGGCAGCGAGACGGTGGAGCCCGACGCGCTCGAAGCCGAGTTGAAATCGGCGGTCGAGGCCAACCCCGAGCTGGAGCTTTCCATCCGGGCCGACACCGACGCGCCGTTTGGGATGATCATCAAGGTGATGGACGCAGCCAAGGCGGCAGACATCACGTCCGTGAAGGCGTACACCCGGGAGGCCAACGAACAATGATCGACATCCCTCCCCCCGACAGTCTTCACCTGTCGTCGGCCACCGGCTGGCTGCAGCTCGGCAACGCGGACGAGGCGCTGGCCGACTTGGCCAAGGTGTCGGACGAACACCGGGAACACCACGAGGTGCTGCATCTCGAGTGGCACATCCACGCCCGCAACAAGGCTTGGGAGCGTTGCGCGGCCATCGGCGGTGTCATGGCCAAGCGCCACCCCGACGATCCCGCCGGGTGGATCAACCAGGCCAACGCGCTGTTTTATCTCAAACGCGGCCGGGAGGCGTTCGACCTGCTCGAGCCGGTGCGCCTGCAATTCCCCAAGAACGAGGCGATCCCGTACAACCTCGCCTGCTACGCCTGCCAGTTCGGCGAACTCGACCTGGCGCTGGACTGGTTCCAGGCGGCGGAAAAGGTGGGCGACCCGGAGAAAATCCGCGAGGTGGCATTGATGGATCCCGACATGGAGCCAATCTGGGACCGGATCAGCGAGTGAGCGGCGAGCGCGACTAAAACTCCTTGCGCTTGGCCAAGCGTTGGGGTCAAACAACCGGCGTGCCAGACTGGCTGACATCCATCCTCCTCGGGATCATCGAAGGCATCACCGAGTTTCTACCGATCTCCTCCACTGGCCACCTGCTGTTACCGCAGCAACTTGGCTGGCTGGAAAAACAGTCGGACGTTTTCATCATCGCCATCCAGAGCGGCGCGGTGATCGCGGTGCTGTTCAACTTCACCGACCGCGTGAAACAGCTCACCCTCCGCTGGCGCGAACCGGCGGCGCGCGACTACCTGGCCAAGCTGTTCATTGCGTTCGTCATCACCGGCACCGGTGGGCTGGTCATCGACACGCTTGGCTTTGAGTTGCCGGAGACGGTGACGCCGGTGGCGATGGCGTTGCTGGTCGGCGGCGTGTTGTTTGTCGTGGTGGAAAAGAAAATCGGCGACCGGGCCAGACTGGAGGAGGTCACCTGGTCCATCGCGATCGCGATTGGCTTCGGGCAACTGCTCGCGGCGGTTTTTCCCGGTGCGTCGCGCTCCGGGGCGACAATTCTCATCGCGCTGCTGATGGGGCTCCGGCGCGTGCCGGCAATCGAGTTCACGTTCCTGCTCGGCGTGCCGACGCTGCTGGCGGCCGGGGCGTACAAGGTGCTCAAGGCGGTGCGCGCCGGATCGGTGACGGAGGAGTGGGGGCAACTGGCGCTGGCCACGGGGGTCTCGGCCGTGACCGCGTTCGTGTCGGTGCGGTGGCTGCTGCGCTACATCGAGACTCATACGTTCGTGGTGTTTGGCTGGTACCGCATTGCGCTTGGCCTCGCGCTGCTGCTTGCCGCCATTTGGTGACGCCCCTACGGGAGGGGCAAGTTCCCCCTTGGCCATTTGATATGAATTGGGACGGGGTGGAACTCGTCCCTACCCTGCCCGAGACGATGTGCGGCGGTATTACGGTTGACGCCCCGTCCCGTTGCCGCACAATCGGGCACGTGCCATCGCTTGGCCAAGCGGCCACGGAACCCCCGGATCGCAGGCTCATTGACTGTAACCATTTGACACTGTGGGAGGTAGTANTGTGGCACATTACGATTACATGACACAAACAGACCAACTGTCCGCGCGCCTCGCCCTGCTCTTCGCGGGTGTGCTTGTGCTCGCGGGTTGCAGCGCGGAATTCAACGGCAAAGAGGCCAAGGCCGGCGCTGACAAGAAGGGCGAAAAGGCGCGAAAGGAAAAAGCCGTGCTGGTGGAACTGGCCGAGGTGAAGCGCGGGATGATCGAGTCGATCCTCGAGCGCTCAGCGCCGCTCGAGGCGGAGGCGCAGGTCGAGGTCGCCGCCCGCACGTCCAACCCGGCCATCGAGCTGCTCGTCGAGGAGGGGGACACAGTGNACAAGGACCAGGTGCTGCTCCGCCTCGAGAGCGACAAGCAAAAGAACGACCACGACCAGGCCAAGAGCCAGCTCGACAAGGAGCAGGTCGACTTTGACCGGCAGGAGTCCCTGTACAAGGACAACCTGATCAGCGATCAGGAATACCGCAACGCGAAGTTCTCGCTCACCCAGCGGCGGCTGGCGTTCGAGGAGGCCAAGCGCCAGTTCGAGTACACCGAGGTGCGCGCGCCNATCAAGGGAACGATCACCCTGCGCGACGTGAAGGTCGGCGACCAGGTNGGCAGCGGNCGGAAGATTTTCGAAATTATCGACTTCGACTCCACCGTGGCGATCATCCACGTGCCGGAGCAGTACCTGCCCAAGCTCCGGCCCGGCATGGAGGCCCGGCTGATCTCCAACACGCTGGGCGACCGGGTGTTTGCCGGCTACGTGAAACGCATCTCACCCATCGTCGAGGCGCGTGCCGGGACGATCAAGGTCACCGTCGGGCTGAAGGAACTGGGCGCGCTGCGGCCCGGCATGTGGGTGGACGTCGAACTGGTGCTCGAGACCAAGCAGGACGCGCTGTTGATCCCAAAAAAGTCGATCGTGTACGACAACGACCAGACNTTTGCCTACAAGCTGCACACCGGCACCAACGGCGTGAAGCGCGTTAAGCGCCGACTGGTCCTGCCGCTCAATACCGACAAGGTGCACATCGAGCCAAGCGAAGGATTCGAGCCCGGGGAAAAAGTGGTCATCGCCGGGCAATCCGGCCTGAAGGAAAATTCCCGGATTCGCGAGCAGGGCGACCCGGACCCGGACGCGGAACCATCCGCCGACACGACCGCCAGCACCAACGCCCCTGCCACCTCCAAGAGCGGGACGTAGTTTCGCGCCATCCGATCCGGAATGGAGTCCCCGCANNACAANNCCAACTTCACAACCGACCGGCCGGTCGCGGTGCTGATGGTGTTCCTGGCCGCGGTGGTCTTCGGCTACTTCTCGTTCCGGCAACTGCCGATGACGCTCATGCCGGAGATGAGCTATCCCACCCTCACCGTCCGCACCGAGTACCCGGGCGCGGCGCCGGAGGAGGTCGAGAATGACGTCAGCCGCCCGATCGAGGAGGCGCTCGGGGTCGTCAACGGGCTGAACGAGATCAGCAGCATCAGCCGCGCCGGCGTCAGCGACGTGGTGCTGGAGTTCGTCTGGGGCACACCGATGGCCGACGCGATCCAGAACACCCTTGAGAAGCTCGACCTCGTCTACCTCCCACGCGAGGCGGAGAAGCCGCTGCTTCTGCATTACGACCCGTCGCTCGACCCGGTGATGGAGTTGAGCCTATCCGGCTCCGGTCAGCGTTACCGGGGGGACGAGGGCCAGCGGCGGCTGCGACGCATCGCGGAGTTGCAGGTCAAGCGCGCCATCGAGCCGATCACCGGGGTGGCGGCGGCGAGGGTGCGCGGCGGGCTGGAGGAGGAGATTCACGTCCTCATCGACGAGGCCAAACTGCAGCGGGTTAACCTCTCCATCAACGATGTCATCCGGCGGCTCCGGGCGGAGAACATCAACGCCGCCGGCGGCCGTATCAGCGAGGGCGGCGCGGAATACATGATCCGCACCATCAACGAATACCAGCGACTCGACGAAATCGCGGACACAATCGTCTTCCGCCGCGACGGCCGCGAGATCCGCGTGAAAGACCTTGGCCAAGTGGTGCACGGCCAGCGCGACCGCGANATGCTCACCCACACCAANGGNGAGGTNAGCGTGCAGATCGACATNTACAAGGAGGCCGACGCNAACATGGTCAANGTGGCCGGGCGGGTCCGGGCGCTGGTCGGCGAGCCGACGTTCAAGGACAAGCCGAAGACCCCGGATGANAGCGCCNCCGNNCNNNGCGGNCCGGGCCGGCGNNCGGGNCGNTCCGCNGCCGCTCANCGGGAACAGTTCCTCTCGATGTTCCGCGGCCCCACGCTGTCGGCCAAGCTCAACTCAGAGGAACAGGCCAAGTTGCGCGTGGTGGCCGACCGCTCCATCTTCATCAACAACAGCATCTCGGANGTGAAACAAACCGCCTATTACGGCGGGA
The DNA here is from genome assembly GCA_002686755.1 of Verrucomicrobiales bacterium. Taxonomy (GTDB): domain Bacteria; phylum Verrucomicrobiota; class Verrucomicrobiia; order Limisphaerales; family UBA1096; genus UBA1096. Next base: position 2,451 of record NYYJ01000074.1, on the reverse strand, counting down.
TGCTGGCCATCATCGTCCTGCTGCTCTTTTTGCGCGACCTGCGCACGACCGCCATCATCGCCGTCAGCATCCCGATCTCGATCCTCGTGACNTTCGCGCCGCTGAACATCCTCGACGTGTCGCTCAACATCATGTCNCTCGGCGGGCTCGCGATGGGCATCGGCATGCTGGTNGACTCCTCCATCGTGGTGCTCGAGTCGATCTACCGCTGCCGCGAGGAGGGCGACTCGACCCGCAACGCCGCCATTCGCGGGACGACCGANGTGCGGGGCGCGGTNATCGCCTCGACGCTNACGTCGATCTGCGTCTTTTTCCCGATGGTGTTTGTCGAGGGNCTNGCCGGGCAGGTGTTCAGCGACCTNGGCCTGACGGTGGTCACCTCGCTGATCGCCGCGCTGATCGTGGCGGTGCTGTTCATCCCGATGCTCGCCAGCCGAACCGGGTTCCAGCTAAAAGCCGGNGCCGGCATGGTCGACCACGCGCTTGGCTCGATCTGCGGCCGGCTCAGCCTGAGCGACTTTTGGCTGCGGTTTTTTCTGCCGCTTGGCCTGCTGCTGCTAGTGATGATCGGCGTGGATTTCCTNTACGCCGATTGGGCGTTGGAGAACAACGACGATCCGGGCGGCCCGTCGGAGGTGGATCACTGGGCCGAGGCCGTTGCCGTCTTCACGATGTGGAGAGCCTTCTGCACCATCCCATTCATCATCGCCCTCATCCATCGCGTCCACGATCGCGGCCGGTCGGCCTGGTGGCTGTTCGCCCTGTTCCCGATCTTCGAGGCGCTGTTCCTGCCGGGGCAGTCCGGGGACAACCGGTTCGGCGCGGCGGGATCGGGGCAGTTGCGCTTGGCCAAGCTATGGGGATCATTCCGCTCGTTTGGGGAGAGCCGCCAGCGCAACGCCAGACTGTTCCTCATCGCCTCGCCGTATTTCGCCCTCCGCCTGGCCGTGGCGCTGCTGCTGGAGCTGATCGGGTTGACCGTGTACTGGTACATCCGNGCGGTGGCGGCTGTCGCTTACGGCGTCTACTGGGTGATCCGGAAGATCGGCGCTGCGCTTGGCCAAGCGTTGTCCCGGCTTGGCCGCNANCACGCCGCCGGGGAGGCGGTGGACACCGCCAACGGGCTTTACCCGAGGCTCATCCGCTGGGCCTTGGCCAGCCCCACCGCGATGCTCGCGCTGATCATCGGCTGCTTCGGGCTGACGTGGTGGGTCGGCAAGCAGCTCGAGACGGAACTGCTGCCGGAGGTGCACCAGAGCGAGTTCACCTTCGAGGCCTCGCTGCCGGTCGGCACGCCGCTTGAGGAGACGGTGAAACTGCTCAGCGGGGTGGAGCAAAAAATCCTCGGCTCGATGAAGGACGAGGAAAGCAAAATCGACGCGTTGCTGGTAATGTACGGCTTCGACACCACGAACATGAAGCGCTCCGACGAGGGCGAACATTCGGGCAAGTTCAAGGTGCTGCTCAAGCCAACCGACAACCCGAAGCGGACCGAGCAGGAGGTCATCGCCCGGCTGCGCGACCTGTTCGCCGGGGTACCGGACGTCACCACCCGCGTCACGCGACCGGTGTTGTTCAGTTCCAAGAAACCGGTCGTCATCCAGATCGAGGGCGACGATCTGCCGGAGTTGAAGCAGTACTCCGACGAGGCCACTGCCCTGCTCTCGAAAAAGCCGGAGCTGGCCGACGTCGAGCCGTCGCTACGCAGCGGCGCGCCGGAAGTGCAGATCACCTACGACCGGCAGCAGATCATCCGGCACGGGCTGAACCTCAACACCGTGGCCGAGCAGGTGCGGGACATGGTCAAGGGCTCCGAGGCGACGCGGTTCAACCGGCGCGACCGCCGCGTGCCGGTCGTCGTGCGCCTGGCCGAGAAGGACCGCGAGCAGGTTGCCGACGTCGGCAAGCTCACGATCAACCCCGGCGGCGACACGCCGATCCCGCTCAATTCGATCGCCAACCTAACCGTCGGCGAGGGGCCAAGCGAGATCCGGCGCATCGACGGCAAGCGCGTCGCGCTGGTGCAGGCGAACATCGGCGCCGGGTCGCTGGGGACAGCGGTCGGCGCGGCCAAGCGCACGCTGGATGACGGGCTCGACCTGCCGATCTACATGGACTTTTACATCACCGGACAGAACCGGGAATGGGAACGCAGCCGGACGAGCCTCTACCTCGCGCTTGGCCTGAGCCTGTTCCTGGTCTACGTGATCATGGCGTCGCAGTTCGAGTCGCTCGTGCAGCCGTTCATCATCATGTTCACCATCCCGATGGCGTTCGTCGGCACGGTGCTCGGGCTTAAGTGGCTCGGCTTAAACCTCTCTGTGGTGGTGTTCCTCGGCATGATCATGCTGGCCGGCATCGTCGTGAACAACGCCATCGTGCTGGTGGACTACGCCAACCGCCTCCGCGGCCGCGGCCTGGCCCTGCGCGAGGCGATCATCCGGGCCGGCT
>NYYJ01000073.1 GCA_002686755.1 Verrucomicrobiales bacterium | reverse complement strand
ATCGGCGAACTCTCGGTATTGCTGCTGGTTCAACGCCGCGAGCGTATTGAGTTGCGCACGACGATCCTTGCTTGAGACGCCGGCCGGGTTTTTCAGGTACAACACCGCATCGCCCTCGCTGCGCAGCAACACACCCTGGTGCTCGGACGGCATGAACCCGGTTCCCCACAAGCGACCGAACAAACTCTGTTCGGGAAATTTAGACCGAGCGTGCATAACGACGTAGCCGGGCAGATTCTCGTTCATCCGCCCCAACCCGTAACTCAGCCAGGCGCCGAGGCTTGGCCGGCCGGGAATCTGGCTGCCGGTCTGGATATACGTGATCGCCGGGTCATGGTTGATCGCCTCGGTGAACGTGCTGTAGACCACCGCCAGTTCCTTGGCCACCTTGGCCGTATACGGCAGCAGTTCACTGACCCACAGACCGCGGTCGTTGTTTTGATGCTTGGTGAAAGTGTACTTGCTTGGGCAGACCGGGAGCGTCTTTTGGCCGGCAGTCATGCCGGTGATTCGCTGCCCATCGCGGACGTGCTCCGGCAAATCCTTGCCGAACATTTCGCGCATCTTCGGCTTGTAATCCCAAAGGTCGTGGTGACTTGGCCCGCCGCTCATGAAAAGGTAAATCACCCGCTTGGCCTTGGGCGCGAAGTGGGTTCCCGGCGCTTGGCCTTTGGCTATCAAATCCGGGCCAAGCACGTTGGCCAAGGCCGCCGTGCCGAGGCCAAGCGCAGCACGTCCGAACAACTGCCGGCGCGTCATCATCAAGTCTGATTCTCGTATTGGATTCATTTTAAAATAACATTAAGGCCAGGTCACTTGCCAATGCCGTGGCGGTCAACTGCGTCCAAGCGGCGTGATCAGTGGCATTCAGAGATTTATCCCGGGGCACCCCGCCGGTGTTGAGCAGGGCATCCGCATCGCTGCCGGCTTCGGCGTAGCGTTTGCGCATCGAGTCGAGCAGTTGATTGCAGGCTTCGCGCTCAGCGGCATTCGGTTCACGACAGGCAAGCAGGGTAAACAACAAATCCAGCCGCTGATCATCAGTGGCCCGTTCCTTGAGTAGGCGCTCGGCAAACATGCGCGCCATCTCCACCCGCTGTGTTTCGTTGAGCAAGCCAAGCGATTGCAAAGGCGTGTTTGTGCGGGAGCGCTTGACACAGCTGGTCTCGCGGTTGGGCGCGTCGAACAGCGTCATCATCGGGTGGGGACTCGTGCGCTTCCAGTAAACGTAAAGGCTACGCCGATAGACCATCCGCCCGGAATCGGCCTTGTAATTTTTCGTGTTGCTGGCCGGATGCGACAGCGCCTTCCACATGCCGGCAGGCTGGTACGGTTTGACGCCCTCCCCGCCCATGTGCGGATCGAGCAGTTCACTGGCCCAAAGCGCGATGTCACGCAGCACCTCGGCGTCGAGCCGAAAACGTGGGCCACGGGCAAACAGTTTATTTTCCGGATCGTTCAGCGCGGGTCGAAGCGCGGAGCTTTGACGAAACGTCTCACTGCGAACCATCAACCTGAGCATGTGCTTCAAGTCCCAGTTGCTGTCCTGCAGTTCCACCGCAAGCCAGTCGAGCAGCTCGGGGTGGGTGGGGTGCTGGCCCTGCAGCCCAAAATCTTCCGGCGTCCGGACAAGCCCCTCGCCGAACACGCGCTGCCAAATCCGGTTCACAAGCACACGGGCCACCACCGGCTGATCGCGGCTGGTCAGCCACTTGGCCAAGCCGAGCCGGTTACGCGGTGCTCCCTTTGGCAGATTGCCCATGACGTTGAGCACGCCGGGCTGCAGCAGGTCGCCGGTCGGCAGGTTGTACTCGCCGCGCTGCAGGAGCTTGGTTTCGCGCGGCTTGCCAAGCTCCTTCGCGACGAGCGTGGTGGTGAAAGCTTTCTCCGCATCGCCGCTGCGCTTGGCCAAGCGCTTGGCCGACTCGTAAATCGTCAAACCGGCCTTTTTCCACGGCCCGTTTTCGTCGATGACCATAGCCAAGCGCGCGTCGTTGTCGGCCTTGTCCCATTTTTGCCTGGCCTCGGACGCGATGCCCTGCGGGTTTTGAAACGTCAATGCCGCCTCCGCTAAAAGTTCGTCACGCTCAGTCTGGAGTCGCTGCCAATCGTTCCACGACACCTGATCCCTCGGCACCTTGATGACCGGGGCATATTCGTACTTGTTCCCGTCGAGTGGCCCCTCGGTGGTGCTGTTGAAAAATGCCATCAACTCGTAATACTCAGTCTGCGTGATCGGATCGTATTTGTGCGTGTGGCAACGCGAACAAATCATCGTCATGCCGAGGAACACCGTGCCCAGCGTCTCGGTGCGGTCGAAGTTGTTCTTGGCCTGAAACTCAGCCGGGATCACGCCGCCCTCCGAGGTGGTGGGATTCATCCGCACGTAACCGGTGGCGATCAACTGCTCCGTGGACGGGTTGGGGTGCAGGTCGCCGGCAAGTTGCCACTCGATGAATCGATCAAGCGGCATGTTATTGTTCAACGCGCGCACCACCCAGTCGCGGTACGGATAGATGCCCCGTTTGTTGTCGAGATGCAGGCCGTGCGTGTCGCCGTAACGAACTGCATCGAGCCAGTATCGGGCCTGATGTTCCCCGTACTTCGGGTCAGCAAGGAGCCGCTCCACGAGCCGCTCGTAGGCGTTGGTGCTGTTATCGTTCAGGTAGGAATCCAACAACTCCGGCTCCGGTGGCAGGCCGGTCAGCACCAGCGCGAGCCGGCGGGCCAAGGTGGATCGACCGGCAGCCTGTGCAAAACCTGCGCCCTCCGGGAACTGTTGTTTAACAAAGGCATCAATCGGATGCCCCTTGCTCGGCGGCGTCGGCTTAACAGGGGGGACGAACGCCCAGTGCTTGGCATACTTGCCGCCCTGCTTGATCCAGCGCTCGATCAAATTCCGTTCGTCTGCGGTGAGTTGTTTTTCGGCATCCTCCGGCGGCATGGGATCGTCCGCGTCATTGATGCGGGCGATAATCTCGCTCTCCGCAGGCGCCTCGGGGTTGATGGCCTTGTAGCCTTCCAGATCGCGTGTTGCGCCCTCGAACGAGTCGAGCCTGACGAGGTCTTTTTTCCTCGTGTCCGGCCCGTGACAGACAAAGCATTTGTCGGAAAGCACCGGCAGAATCTCGCGGGCAAAATCCACGGGCGTCTCAGCGAGCGGCGTCGAAAGAGCCGCCGCAAACACCGGGACGAGCAAAATTAAAGTGCGTTTCACGGGGGGGGACTACCTGAAAACAGCCCGTTTTTCAAGGAAACGAATCGGTTCAGTCGAGCCAATAGGTTGACTGCGGCCCAACCGAGTAGCGCACGTTCATCTGCGGCGTCTCAATCGGCACCTGCCCACGGTGCAGCGATTCCACCCCAGCCAGCGTCATTCCGGATGTCAGCAGAGTGCGCTCGGCGGGATACGGAACCTTGCCAGTGATCACCGCGTCCTCGATGTGACGGCAGAGCGGATGAAAAAAGTCCGCCGTCGACGAGCCGTGCGTCGGCATCGGCAAATACATTTGCGTCGAGACGATCTCGCCATTGTCGGNGCGCAAACCGGCGTAGTTGAAGTCCCGGATACTCGTCAGCATCATCGTCGTGCGGAAGCCGTCGTTGTGGTCGATGAAATAAGCGACCGGGTTCGGGAACGTTTTTCGCGCCCACTCAAACGTGATCTTGCCGGTGTAGTAACCGCCCTCGACCGGAAGGTTGTGACTGCGCGTGAGCGCCGAGACGACCAACCGCCGTGTGTCCGCATGGCGCTTCTCCGCAAGACGCTCCCAGACTTTCGCCCCACGCATAGCGTGAACTCGGCGAATGCCCACCTCGCCGCCGCGCCGGCGTTCACTCATGCACTGCGCCGTCTCCAGCGCGTGGATGTCGTAGCTGTCCACCCCTCCGTAAGCCACGCACACACTCTCCTTCAACGGGACGTTGTGCGGCATGTCGATCGACGGCATCCGGCGTGTGACCGGCAACGAGGATCCGGCAAAAAAAGGAAACTTCAACCGCTTGGCATCGTCCACCATCTCCTTGCANCGCGCCCACGTCGTCGACAGGTGCTTGTCNTTGAACACCGGCACACCACGTCCACTTTTCTCGAACACCTTCACGCATTCCTTGAACCACTCGTAACGGGGATAAAGCGTCTGCCCCTTCTCGTTGCGCGGATACTTGCCATGCTCAGCGATGATCACGACGCCGTCCACCGCCAGTTTGCCAGTGCCCAGAGTCAGCGCCTCCTCGATGCTCGGGTAAAGCTTCAGTCCGTAACGTTTCACCCGGTCACGAGCGAGGTCGCCATTCTCCGGAAACTGGTCGATGTAGACGGAGGCAATGTCCGTTCGCGGTTCCTGCCAACCGCCGCGCCAGCCGTAGCCAAGCGCCAACCGGTCGAGAAAATGCTGGGAATGCGAGTGCGTTCGCACCTCCGTTCCAAGAAAGGCGATCCTCTTCCTCTTGCCCCCCGCTTGGCCAAGCGCCGCCGGCATCGCCACGCCGGCTCCCGCCAGCAGTCCGCAGTTCCACAAAAAACAGCGTCTAGTCGTCTTCATGTTGGTTGATGGTTCGAAGTCGCGCGAACCTATCCGGCCCGCCGCAGGGTTGAAAGAGTATTTTGGATCGTGATGGCTGGCCAAGCGCTTGGCCAAGCGGCACTTCGGTTTGTTGCTGGTTAAATATAGCCAGATTGAAATATTTTAGTCATTACTGCTGCCAATAATAAGCCAAGTGCCAACCCAATGTGGCGTCCGGGCGAAATCGACTGAACGCGAAAAAAGCCTTATTTTCCGCATCAAAGCGAGGCCGCCTCGATCTCTAGGCGCGGCGGCTTGGGGCGGGCGGCATCCCGGATGCTAAAGGCCGTGGTGGTTTCCCTGACAGGGGTGCTTTGTTTCCTCCGGGACAGAATTGAACAATCCATAGGGTCGCACGGGACTGCCGTTTGGCTCGGGTTTTTGAATGATGAAAATACGAAATAACAAAAAACTAACACGGGCTGCCATTGCGATGGCAGCAGTTGCATCGGTCACTGCCCAGGCGGAGATCGAGTTGGCGGAAGGCCTTTCTCTGCAGGGCTTTCTGGATGTATCGGCTTCAAGCTCTGATGTGGATGGCAAAGACACCGAGAGCACGGCCGAGATTGGCGAATTTGAGGTGGACCTGCTGTACGGCGGCGACTCTGTCAATGCACAGGTCGACCTGAATTACACCGACGCGAGCGGCGGGGGGGATCTCGAGCAGGCATTCGTCGGCTTTTCGGTGTCCGACCAGGTCAGCCTCAAGGCGGGCAAGTTCCTGAGTTGCATCGGCTACGAGTCGTTCGACGTGAACGGCCTCTACCAATACTCGGCGGCGGCGAGCACGGTTTACCCGGGGCATCACACCGGTGTGGCGGGTATTTACAGCGGAGAATCTTTCGGGGTGTACGCCTCCGTGGTGGATGGAACCTGGAGTGCGGACGAAGACCCGGACGACCTCGGCTATGAGGTGCAGGTGTTCACCTCCCCGGCGGAGGGCTTGACCATCAAGCTGGGCTACGCCACCGAGAGCGGCGACGCCTACGACAAGTCGATGGTAAACCTGTGGGCCGGCTACACGGTCGATGCACTAACCGTCGCGGCGGAGTACAGTTCACTCGAGGACTTCGGGGCGGCCGGCGACGATGGCGACGCCTACATGCTGATGGGCAACTACGCCTTCACGGACACGTTCAACACCACCCTGCGCTACGCTCATGTGGACGCCGACTGGGCTGAGATCGATGAGTTCACGATTAGCCCGCGCTTCTCTATCTCGGACAGCGTGTCCGTCATCACCGAGTATCGCCACCGCGACTACGATGTCGGCGGGGCCGATGAAGACCTGCTGGCGGCACGGGTGCTGTATTCGTTCTAATCGTTAACGCTTAAACCAAGGCAAATCATGAAAAAGTATATTAAATCGATAGGTGCGTTGGCCCTTGCCGGGGTGTTCGGCTTGGCCAATCCGCTTGGCCAAGCGGCCGACACGGTGAAGATCGGCGTGTTGCATTCGCTCAGCGGTACAATGGCCATCTCGGAGACGTCGCTGAAGGATGTTGTACTGATGGCGGCTGAGGAGATCAACAAGAAGGGCGGCGTGCTCGGCAAAAAAATCGAGCCGGTCGTAGTCGATCCCGCTTCCGACTGGCCGCTCTTTGCCGAGAAGGCCAAGGAGTTAATCAACCAGCACAAGGTCGCGGTAACGTTCGGTTGCTGGACCTCGGTGAGCCGCAAGTCGTGCCTGCCGGTGTTCGAGGAATACAACCAGTTGCTGTTTTACCCCGTCCAGTACGAGGGTGAGGAGCAGTCACTGAATGTGTTCTACACGGCGGCGTCACCTAATCAGCAGCTCATCCCGGCTGCGGAATACATGATGGGCGAACTGGGCATGAAAAAGTTCTACCTGCTCGGCACCGACTATGTCTTCCCGCGCACGGCGAACAAGGTGCTCAAGGCGTTCCTGCTGACCAAGGGCGTGCCGGAGGCAAACATCATCGAGGAGTACACGCCGTTCCATCATCAGGATTACCAGACGATCGTCGGCAAGATCAAGAAGTTCGCCGCCGCCGGAAACGCCTGCGTGCTCTCCACGATCAACGGCGACAGCAACGTGCCGTTCTACAAGGAGTTCGCCAATCAGGGTTTGTCGTCGGACGACTGCCCGATCATGGCCTTCTCCGTGGCGGAGGATGAACTGCGCGCGATGGATGTCCCGCCGCTGGTCGGTCATCTGGCCGCCTGGAATTATTTCCAGAGCGTGAAGTCGCGGGAGAACCGCAACTTCGTGCGCGCCTTCAAGAGCTACTGCAAGAAGAACAAGCTGCCGGGCGGTTCGAAGCGCGTCACCGACGACCCGATCGAGGCGGCCTACTTCGGCGTGTACGTCTGGAAGGCGGCCGTGGAAAAGGCCGGCACGTTCGATGTGGACAAGGTCCGGCAGGCGGTCTACGGGCTTGAATTTGATGCCCCGGGCGGCAAGAAGCGTATGCATGATTCCAACCAGCACACCCTTAAGCCGGTGTACGTGGGCGAGATTCTCAAGAACGGCCAGTTCAAGATCGTGTGGGAGAGCGACGGACTCGTGTCGCCGGACTCCTACAGCCGCTACCTNCACCCGGACGGNAACTANCCNAANCCGACCGGTGGGCCGAAAAAGAAAGGATAATGCACCGTTTTGACGGTTCGCGGGCGGGCTTGGGTTCTTGGTCACGCTCTATAGGTCGATGATTCGACCCGCCTGCGGAACCGTCTCGGCTGGCTTGGTTTCAAGCAGTTCCTCCTGAGACAGAATGAGACATAGCTTGGCCTTTTTCATGGCCGTCGCGACCGGTTGGATGCTCAGCCAGCCTGTTGCGGCGGCCGATTCTTCTGCCGATACCGNTAACGACGCGGCGCTGCTGGAGCAGATGNCCAAGCTCACCGGTGACGATGCCGCCGTGCGNAAGCAGGTGCTGTTCGACTTGGCCAAGAGCGGCGACTCGCGCCTCGAGGCGTTTCTCGAGAATTACCGCAGCGGCAGCGTCTACCTCTGGAACGGGCAGATCGTCGTCTGCACGGAGACGGAGGAGGACGAAGACTTCAACGAGCTGGCTCCGTTGACCCACCCGCTGACCGGCGAGCCGGTGCTGGGCCAGGACGGCAAACAGGCCAAGCCGGACATTTTTGACCTGGAGGATATGAGCCCCGACCGCGCCGGGCGCTTGGCCGCGCGGAGCGCGCTATTCCTGCTGAAACTTTCCTCGCCCGACCCGGAGTCACGCCTCGTGGCCGTTAAGAAAAGTGGCACGCCGCCGTACAACGCCGAGGCGCTCCCGTTCCTTGAGGACATGGCGGAGAACGACCCCGGCGAAAAAATACAATTTACCGCCAAGGAAAGTTTGCTGCTGATCCGCCTGGGCACGGACGTCCCGCTTGGCCAAGCGGAGGAGCGCTGGGCCGCCGCCGGCCAGCTCGCGGAGATGAACAGCCTGCGCGCCCTGCCGGTGCTCGAGGAGATGCTCCGGGACAACGAATTTGAGAAGCACGGCCAAGCGGCCCGCAGGCAATGCGAGGCGGCCGTTGCCACACTGGCGACCCACCAGTCGTTCGTGAACTGGGTGGGCTACGTGTTCCAGGGGCTCTCGCTTGGCTCGATCCTCATCATCATGGCGCTTGGCCTTGCGATCACCTTTGGCCTGATGGGGGTCATCAACATGGCGCACGGCGAGTTGATGATGGTCGGCGCGTTCACCACCTACGTCATCCAGCAACTGTTCGTGAACTATCTGCCGCAGGGGATGTTCAATTGGTATTACGTCTTCGCGCTGCCGTCCGCATTTCTGGCGGCGGCGTTTGTTGGCTGGCTGATCGAGATCGCGGTCGTGAGGCATTTGTACCGCCGGCCACTCGAGTCGCTGCTAGCCACATGGGGGGTGAGCATCCTGCTGATCCAGTCGGCCCGGCTTATCTTCGGCGACAACATCGGCGTGAACAGCCCGACGTGGCTGGTCGGCAGCGCCGAGGTCATGCAGGACGTCAACCTGCCGTACAACCGGCTGTTCATCATCGCGTTGTGCGCCTTGTGCGTGGCGATGATCTACACGCTGATCAATCGAACCAAGCTTGGCCTGCGGATGCGGGCCACAATGCAGAACCGCGACATGGCCGACAGCCTTGGTGTCAACACCCGCCGCATCGACAGCTACACGTTCGCCTTCGGCTCCGGGCTGGCCGGCTTGGCCGGCTACGCGCTGACACTGATCGGCGGCGTGACGCCGGACATGGGGCAGAACTACATCGTTGAGTCGTTCCTCGTGGTCGTGACCGGTGGCGTGGGTGAGTTGCTCGGCGTAATCTGCTCCGGGCTGGGCCTTGGCGTGGCGACCAAGGTCATCGAGCCGATGCAGTTCGGGGATTTCACCGTCGAGGCAATCTGGGCCAAGGTCTTCGTGTTGGCCTGCGTGGTGGCGTTCATCCAGTTCAAGCCGGCCGGGCTGTTCCCGCCGAAGGGAAGGCTGGCGGATGTTTAAGGACAAGCCGAACCACGAGCGCTGCATCTGGGCGCTGTTTCTTTTCGGGCTGGTTGGCATCCCGGCGCTATACTTCTCCGGCGCGATCTCGATCGACA
>NYYJ01000072.1 GCA_002686755.1 Verrucomicrobiales bacterium | reverse complement strand
CGATGAGTCCTTCGAGTTTCATTCAGATGATGCCAGGCGCTCGCCCGGTTTTGGCAACCGGCGGCTGTACTACGGCGAGCAGAACCACACTCCTCCCATTGCTTGCAAGTTTTTTCCGCAACTGAAACATCGCTTGCAAGCGCCGGAATCTGCCGGCGTCCTGGCAAGGCATTTCATAATTTCATCATTTAAAATTATAATTGCCAAGCAACGGCTGCAGTGCTATTGTTTTTAAAAGCAGTTGTTATTCGAAAAAATGAAGGCAAAAAAATCAATCATGGCGTGTGTAGCGCTTGGCCTGGCAACCGCCGTTGCCCCGGCCCAGACCCAGCTTTTTTCCGACCTGGTCGGGGCGGCCCCGGTGGGCCCGGTGAAGGCCGGGGGCGCGTTGCAGGTGCCGTTCATCATCTGGGGCGGCGACATGGCAACGTTTTATGCCAACGGCGGCCTCAAGACCCGGTCCGGCACCATTTTCCAGAAACAGGGGCTCAACCTGAACCTGACTCCGGGCGACGACTTCATCCAGCAGGTGCGCGACTACCGCGCCGGCAAGTCGCCGTTCCTGCGCGGCACTTTCCGGATGATGGGACAGGCGTCGGGGGTGATCGGATCCGATCCCCGTACCAAGGGCGTGGTGATCCTGCAGATGACCTGGTCGGCCGGCGACCACATGATCGCCCGCGAGGGGATCAAGACGGTCACCGACCTGAAGGGCAAGACCATCGCCATCCAGCAGGGCGGGCCGCACGTTGGCATGCTCGATGACGTGCTCAAGGCGGCGCAACTCACCTGGGACGACGTGAAGGTGAAGTTTTACAAGGAACTCACCGGGCCGGGATCGCCGCCGCAGGCGTTCCGCGATGACTCCGGCATCTCGGCCTGTTTCGCGGTGACACCGGACATGTTCGGGTTGTGCACGGACCTGAACGGTGTCGGCACCGGGGCGGAGGGAACGGTGAAGGGCGCGCACGTGCTGGTGTCCACGGCGGAGTTGTCCCGCTCGATCGCCGACGTGTACGTCTGCCGCAAGGATTTCTACGATGCCAACAAGCCGTTGGTGCGGAAGTTCGTTGCCGGCTACCTGAAGGCGGCGGAGGAACTGGTCGACAAACGGGCGGCGTTCGATGCTGGCACGCGGGATAGCGACTACATCAATCTGCTGAACCAGACGGTGCAGATTTACACCGAGGCCGTCCTCCCCAATGCCGACGAGGCGCACGGCCTGCTGCTGGACTGCACGTTCGCCGGCTATCCGGGAAACGTGAGCTTCTTCGAGAAGCAGGGCAACCTACACGGCTTCGAGGCGTTCCAGACGGCGGCGCTTGAACTGGCCACCAGCCGAGGGTATGCGAAACAAAAAATGGGTCTCTTTCCCTCCGGTCTGAATTACAAAAACGACGATTTCCTGAAGTACTTGACCAAGACCGAGATGGAGCAGGGCGAGCGGTTCCGGGCCGAGGCGGTGCTGTCGGAAATCGAGGAGCTCAGCTCCGGTGGGTTGCTGGACGACCGCACGATTTTATCTTTCACCATCAACTTCAACCCCAACCAGACCGAGTTCAGCGCGGTGCGCTACGCGGCGGAGTTCACGCGCGTGATCGAGACGGCGGACAAGTTCGGCAACGCCGTGGTCGCCATTCGGGGGCATTCCGACCCGAGCAAAACGCTCATCGACCTGATCAAGGCCGGCAACACCAAGGGCACGCTGCGGCGCAGCGGCACCCGCGGCAACTACCGCTACTCTCTAAACGGCCGGGCGCTTGACCTGGACGACACCAGCCGGCTTGTCGATGCGATCGAGGGCGGGGCCTTCGACGGAGTGGAGGAGTACAACCCGCGCCGGACGATGCAGGCGGCGCTCAACCTCTCCCGCAAGCGGGCAGAGGCGGTAAAACAATCGGTCACGGAATATGCCAAGGCGCAGGGCATCGCGATCGACTTGTCGCAGATCCAGCCGCAGGGGGTCGGGATCGCCGAGCCGTTCATCGCCAAGCCGCGATCGATGGACGAGGCCAAGCAGAACATGCGGGTGGAGTTCCGGTTGATCCGGGTGTCGGCCGAGGTGACGCAGGAATCGGACTTCGACTTTTGACGCGCGATGAGGGGCCACGCTATGAAACAAAACTTAAATCGAATGAGCGCTTGGCTTGGGGTGGCGCTGGTCGGCCTCTGGGCCGTGCCGCTTGGCCAAGCGCAGGTGCAGGTGACCGACAACGTGGTGGTGGTGGTCGACGCTTCCGGCTCGATGGGCACGCACATGGCCGGCACGGGGCGGGATCGCATGACCGTGGCCAAGGACGCCCTCAAGCAGGTGCTCGACCAGGTGCCGGACACGACACACGTCGGCGTCCTGGTGTTTCCCCGGGGCAACTGGGTTTATCCGCTTGGCCCGCGCAAGGAGACCATGCTGGCCGGGGCGATCGACAGCATCGGGGAGGGCGGCAGCACGCCGCTTGGCGAGTACATGAAACGCGGTGCGGACGCGCTGCTGAAGGCTCGCGAAAAACAGTTCGGCTACGGCACTTACCGCCTGCTCATCGTGACCGACGGCGAGGCCGGTGACCCGCGCCTGGTCGAGACTTTCACGCCGGACATCATCTCGCGCGGGATTACGATTGATGTCATTGGCGTGGAGATGGCGTCGCGCCACACGCTGGCCACGAGGGTGCACTCCTACCGCAACGCCAACGATCCCGAGTCGCTGCGGCAGGCGATCTCCAGTGTGTTCGCCGAGGTCGCCTCGAGCGACGGCGGGGTGGCTGGGGAGGATGCATTCGAGTTGATCGCTGACCTGCCGGAGGGAACCGCGTCGGCCATGCTCGAGTCGCTTTCCACCTCGGGCAACCAGCCGATCGGTGAGGCGCCGAGTATGCGTTCTGCGGATACATACGCGCCTTCTCCCGCGCCGTCCTCCCACGGCGGCGGACGACCGGGCGCGACCGGGGGTTCCGACCTTTACGAGAATCTTCTCGCGCTGTTCTGCGGGGCACTCTGCGTGTTGGGCATTCCCGCGCTCGTGATTTACGCCATCGCCAAGGCCAACAAGAAATAATGTCGGAAGGCGGCGGATCGAAGGGGTGCATGGTCGCGGTGGTGTGGCTGGTTTTGCTGGCCGTCCTCGGCGGGGCAGTCTGGTTTTTTTACACCAAACCGAGGGACGAGCAGCTCAATCAGGCCACCGGCTCCTCCAGCCAATACACCCACGAGATCACCATCGCCGCCGACCTGTTCAGCGGCTACGCCGTGCTGCGTTCCGAGCAGATGCGCGACAACCTCAAGGCGTCCGGCATCCGCTTGACGATGGAGGACGACGGTGCCGACTACGGTGCCCGGCTCGAGGCGCTCGAGGATGGCGACGTGCAGATGGCCGTCTACACGATCGACTCCCTGCTGATGGCCGGGGCCAATGCCGGCGGCTTCCCGGCGTCGATCGTGATGGTGATCGACGAGACCAAGGGGGCGGACGCGGTATTGGCCTACAAGGACGCCGTCGGCTCACTGCAGGCCCTCGACGACCCCGACGCGCGGTTCGTGCTGACGCCCAGTTCGCCGAGCGAGTTTTTGGCCCGTGTCGTCAAGTCGCACTTCAAGCTGCCGAACCTTTCCGGCGACTGGATGATCGAGGCCGACGGTGCGGCCGATGTGCTGCAAAAATTGAAGGACGCCGACCGCGCTGACAAAACGGCCTATGTGCTGTGGGAGCCGCAGGTGTCACAGGCCAGGCAGCTGCCCGGCGTCGAGGTGATCCTCGACAGCTCCCGGATCAAGGGCCTGATCGTCGACGTGCTCGTGGCGCGCCGCGAATACCTGCGCGACCATCCCGACAAGGTCCGCGCCGTGGTCGAGGCCTACTCGCGCGCCGCGCACCATTACCGGAGCCAGCCGGACGGCTTCGCCGCACTGGTCAAGTCGGACGATCCCAGCCTCTCCGACGCCGAGGCCAAGAGCCTCGTCAACGGCATCCAGTGGAAAAACACGCTTGAGAACTACGCCCACTTTGGCCTCGTGCGGGGCGCGGCCGCGGGCGGCCTGACCAGCCTCGAGGACATGATCGCCAATGTTACCGATGTCCTCATCAAGACCGGCGGGGTCGGGAGCGACCCACTTGGCGGACGGCATTCGTCGCTTTACTTCGACCAGGTGATGACCGGCATGAAGGCTGACAACTTTCACCCGGCCAACCGGATGAACCTCATCGACGGGCTGGGCCAGGGGACGGGCGACTTGCAGGGCGTGCGCACCAACGCCCACCTCGGCTCGCTCAGTGACAGCCAGTGGCAGACCCTCCAGTCGGTCGGTGACCTCGACGTGCCGTCGATCGGGTTCCGGCGCGGCTCGGCCGCCATCTCGCTCTCCAGCGAGCATGAGTTGAAGCGGCTCAAGAGGATGCTGGACAGTTTCCCGACCTTTTACCTCCGCGTCGTTGGCCAGGCGCGCGCCGTGGGCGATCCCGAAGCCAACCGCCGCCTGGCCCAGTCGCGCGCCGAGTCGGTGGTCACCTTCCTAAAGGGCGAGGGAGTCGGCGCAAACCGTATCCGCACCGAGGCCGCCTCGGCCGGCTCCCGCGCCGGCTCGGCCCAGAGCGTCCGGTTCGAACTGGGGCAGGTGCCGTATTGAGCCGGGCCGGCTTGGCCAAGCGCAGCGTTGACGACCCCGCCATTTCTGCCGACCTTTTCCCGTTCCCACAGCGGGAGGGAGCATTGCGGTGAGTGATAACAAAAACCTGGCCAAGCGCGTGATGGCTGACATCGTCAGCAGTCCGCTCGTGCTGATGCCGTTCATGGTCGGCTCGGCGGCGTTTGCGTCGCTCTTCGCGCTTGGCCTGAAAGGCTCGGCGGCGGTGGCCGCGACACTCGTTGGTCTCGCCGGGTTGCTCGGCTCGGCCGGCACATTTTTGACCCAGTTCATCCTCGGCCGCGACACCCGCGTCAAACAACTCATCGAGGCCTCCCGTGACAAGGCCAAGCGCGACAAGCGCAAGGCGCTCGATCACTTTCACCATCGCCTGACGATGGACGGCGACGAACGCACCGAGACCGCGATGCAGGATCTGCGCTCCCTGCGGCAAGCGTTCCGGGAACTCGACAAGATCGCGCCTGACCTGAACCGCGCCATGATCGAGGACATCCAGCAGCGCTCGGAGGAACTGTTCCAGCAATGCGTCAGCTCGCTCGAGAAAACGCTGCAACTGTGGAAGACCGCCGAGAGCCTCGCCTCCGAAGTCGCCCGCAAACCGATCCTCGAGCAGCGCGAAAAACTGGTCGGCGAGGTGGTCCAGACCGTCGAGCACATGAGCCGCACGCTGGCCTCCGTTCAGGGCATCACCGACCGGAGCGACGGGGACGCCCGATTGCACCGTTTGCGGGGCGAACTGGACCAAAGCCTGGAGGTGGCGAAAAAGGTTGAACAACGGATCGATTCCCTGTTAACTGGCGGTTCGATACAAAGTTTGACTAAAATCAATAAGCCCAAATAAAACGTTATGTTCGGCGCAATAGGCAGATGGTTCAAGGCGGTCTGGTACAAGCTTACCGGGCAGATCGATCAGGCTCGTCGTGGATTGGACACGGATCCCCACGTGATGCGGGCCAAGTTTGATGAAATCATCAAGGGCAAGGTCAACCAGATCCATACCTACAAGCAGGCCGTGGCCAAGCTCATCGCACAGCAGGAGAAAAAGATGGCCAAGGTCAAGTCATTGACGGAGGAGGTCAACAAACTCGAGGATCTCAAGGCCGGCGCGCTCGCCATGGCGCGGAAGGCCGTGGCCAAGCTGCAGGGCGAAGGCAAGACCAAGGAGCAACTCCACGACGATCCGGAGTACAAAAAATGCCTCACTGCCTACAACGACTTCGCCGCCACGCTGACCGAGAAACAGGACCACATCAAGGATCTCGAGGGCGACATAGGCGAATACGACGGCAGCATCGCCAGCCACAAGATCAACCTCCAGCAGTTGCAGCGCGACATCGAGAAACTCAAGAGCGAGGCCGCCGACGCCGTGGCCGACGTGATCACCTCCAAGGAGGAAACGGAACTGGCCGACATGATCAACGGCATCTCCAAGGACGGCATGGCCAAGGAGCTTCAGGACATGCGCGACTTGCGCCACGAGATGCGGGCCGAGGCGCGCGTCTCCCGCGAGATGGCCGGAACCGACAGCAAGGTGCAGGAGGCGGAATTCCTCGAGTACGCCCGGAGCAACACCGCCACCGATGAGTTCGACGCGCTGCTCGGCGTGGCCGAGGGGTCGGAAGCCGCGGAAACCGCCCCGAGCGAGCCGAAGGAAACCGAGAAAACGGGCAGTGACAGCATCCTCCCGGAATAGATTTCACGCGCCCGGGGGAGGGGGGTCTTTTCAGGCGCAAGTAACTTATAGATTCCATAATGAAAAATATAAAAATAAAAACTAGCTGGGCGGCCGCCCTGGGTTGCGCCGCGTTACTCACCCTGATGATTGGCTGCGGCAAGCAGGAGTCGGTTCCAAGCTTTTCACTGGCCTGGAGCGAGTATCCCTCGTGGAGCGTATTCGGCGTGGCGGATGTCACCGGCATCATCAATGGAAAGAAGGGCGAGCTTGGCCCGGTGGAGAAAAAGTGGGGGATCGACATCGAGTTAAAGGAGGCCGAGTACGATCCCTGCCTGGCCATGTACGGCTCCGGCCAGTGCGATGCGGTGTGCATCACGAACATGGACATCCTCGGCCTGGCCGGTGGGCGACCGGGGGTGATGGTGCTTCCAACATCGACGAGTTTTGGCGCGGACGCCTGCCTGGTCACGGACGAGATCAAGTCGGTTGAGGATTTGAAGGGCAGGAAGGTTTACGGTCTGGAAAAATCGGTGTCGGAATATTGTTTCGTGCGCAATCTGGAGTTGCTTGGCCAAGCGGAGGGGGAGTACGACTTCTCCAATATGGATCCCGGCGCGGCCGCGATCGCGATGCAGCAGCGCCAGTCAGAGCAACAGGCCATTGTGGTCTGGAATCCGTTCGTGATCTCGACCTTGGCCAAGCGCGACGATGTGCGGGTGCTGTTTGATTCCACCAAGATTCCGAACGAGATCATCGACTCGGTGGTCGTGGCCAGGGAGAGCCTGGCCAGGGAGGGTGGCGAGGCGTTCGCCTGCGCGGTGATCGATGCCTTCTATCAGGTAAACGCCGCAATCGCAGACCCGGCCAAGCGAAACGAAACGCTGATCGCGATAGGCGAAAAGTTCGCCGACGTTTCGCTGGAGGATATGGAAAAGGTTGTGCAGCAGACCAAGTTTTACAGCACGCCGGATGAGGGGGCGGCTTTGTTGACCGGCGGCGAATTGCCGAAGATTATGGAGCGCGTGGTGGACTTTTCCGCCTCGCACGGCATCGTGGAGTCCAAGCCCGCCCTCGGGTTTGGCGACGCGGCGAGTTCCCCAAATGCGGCGGTTCGATTCGACGCCGGCTACATTCAAAAAGTGAAAGCCGGCCCGGCGAAATAACCGGATGTTCTTCGCGCGCCTTTTCGCATGATTGGCCGCCCGATAACGCGGCCCAAGGCGGTTCTGTTGTCGGTGTTGTCGGTGTTGCTGCTGTTGGCTGGGTATACGTGGATGTCTCATCGGCAGCATCAGGTCAACCCCAACGACACGACCATCCCGAGTTGGAGCCAATTGGCGGAGGGCGTCAAAAAGTTCACTCAACCCGACCGTTATAAAGGGGAGCGATGGATCGTAGAGGATTCACTGGCGACAGGAGAGCGTTTGGCACTGGGCCTCGCGCTGGGAATCGTGTTCGGTTTTCTCATCGGGATGTTGATGGGCTGCATCGCGCCGGTGGAGGCATTTTTGCAGCCCCCGATTTCGTTGTTGGCAAAGGTGCCGCAAACGGCGGCATTGGCGGTGTACTTCGTCTTCTTTGGCACCGGTATGGAGATGTACGTGGCCATGATTTCATTCGGGATCATTCCCGCTCTGGCGGTGACGGTTTATCTGGCGGTCAAGGAGATCCCGGCAGAGATGTTGGACAAGGCGTATACCCTCGGAGCGGCCGCATTCGAGGTCGCGATCGAGGTGGTTTTCAAGCAGGTACTCCCGAAGTTCATCGATGCCGTGCGACTGAGCATCGGCCCGGCGATCGTGTTCCTGATTGCGGCGGAAATGGTGGTGGGCGACGTCGGTTTCGGTTATCGGATTCGGCTGCAGTTCAAGCTTTCCAACATGAACGTGGTCTACCCGTACCTGGCGTTCCTGGCCGGGTTTGGGTTTCTGCTGGATTACGGGTTTCGGATGCTGCAGGCCAAGCTCTGTCCCTGGTACCAAAGTAATACGAAATGAACTTGGCCGACCCAGACAATTTCGGGCTGCAATGTCAGGGTGTGAGCCATTGGTTCGGTGAAAACAAGGTGTTGTTCGACCTGAACCTGGAGGTGCAAGCCGGGCAGTTCGTGGGGTTGGTCGGGCCAAGCGGCTGCGGCAAGTCCACCTTGCTGCGGGCCATCCTCGGCACGCACCCTCCGCACAGGGGGGAAATCCTCACCCTTCAAAATGGGCGCTTGGCCAACGCCGACCGACCGGGGCGCGACCGAGGCATCGTGTACCAGAAATATTCGCTGTATCCGTTTTTAACTGCGTTGGACAATGTCGCGCTTGGCCTGAAACTCGATCAGACCACCACCGCCTTTCGCTGGTTCAACTGGGCGGGCTGGGCAAAAAAACGCCGTGAGTTTCGCGACCGGGCCGGGGCCTTCCTCGAGAAGGTCGGGCTTGGCCAAGCGATGCACCTTTACCCAAGCCAGATGTCCGGCGGGATGCAGCAGCGGGTGGCCATCGCCCAAGCGCTGATCATGGAGCCGGAAATCATCCTGCTCGATGAACCGTTTGGCGCGCTGGACGAGGCAACCCGTGAGGAGTTGCAGGAAATGTTGTTGCGGCTTTACGAGGAGAACGCCGAGGTCAAGGCCGCCGGCGGCAAGCCACCGTACACGCTCATCATCGTCACGCACGAACTCAACGAGGCCATTCGCGTGGGGGACCGGTTGGTGGGGCTGTCGCAGTATTGGGACTGGGAGGCTGACGGCCACGAGCACAGTCCCGGCGCCACGGTGGTATACGACAAGGCGGTGCCGGTCTTCCGTCCTGATGAACGACCAGAGTACGAGTTGTTCGATAACATCCGGAGGGAAATCCGGAAGCATGTTTACAACCCCGGGGTGTTGCAACGACGCGATGAACACGTTAGCGTCGATCCAACCCCTTAACCGAATTATCAACATGGCAACGAGTAGCAACTTCCTTCGCAACGCCGGCCGAATCCTGAATGCCGGCCAGTCGCGGGCGTTGATCCTCACCGGCAACATCCATGACATCTTCCACGCAAAAAAGGGCGGGGCGGACGACTACCTGTCGCTGGTCGAGTACCTCACAGGTAACTGGAACCTCTCCGGCCTCATCCTGATCGTGTACGAGTTGAACGGCCCGATCCGATTCCTGCGCGAGAAGGATGCCGAGAAAGTACGCAAGGCATGGATCGAGTGGCGGCTCGGGATGAATCCCGACGACTTGGCCATCAACCGCATGACCGCGTCGGAGGAAGTTGAGTCACAACTCGACTCGGTTACCAGTGCCTACGATGACTCGATGCAAAAAGCCGTCAGCAACCCGACGCTGGCGCTGGAGTTGATGCGTCAAATGTGTCTCTGCTCCCGCTCCGATCTGGGCAATTCCCCCTGCCTCAAGGAGAACCTTTTGATCGTCGTTGAGGGGGCGGACATGCTGTTGCCGGATGCGCCGATCACGAGCCTGAACGACATGGATCGCCAGCGCGTAAGTATTTGTCACGACTGGTTTTGCGACTTGGGCTTTGTCAACGGAGGAGACTCTGTGGTGATGATCGCCGAGTCGCGTTCTCAACTCAACCAGCGTATCGCCCGGCTGCCGCAGTTGATCGAGGTCGAGGTGCCGTCCCCCGACCTGGAAACACGCAAACATTTCATCTCCTGGTTCTCGCGCAACGACAACAAGGATCGCAAGCTCCAACTCTGGGGCACGCAGGCCGAGTTGGCCGAGTTGACCGCTGGCCTGTCGCTGCATGCGCTGATGCAGCTGCTCAAGGGCGTGCGTCACGGCCGGGCCAAGCTGTCGCAGGAGGAGGTCGTCGCAAAGGTGGAGGGCTTTATCAAGAGCCAGCTTGGCGAGGAGGTGGTCGAGTTCAAGAAACCGGGGCATTCGCTGCGGGATGTGATCGGCTTCAAGGGGTTGAAGGCGTTCCTGAAAAAGGAAGTCATCCCGCGGTTCGGGATGGAGAGCGGCGAGGCGCTGCCGGGCGCGGCGATCGGCGGGCCGATCGGTGCCGGCAAGACATTCATCTTCGAGGCCGTGGCAGCGGAGCTGGACATGGTCGTGCTCGTCATCAAGAACATCCGCAGCAAGTATTACGGCGAGACGGACGTGATCTTTGAACGGCTGCGCCGCGTGCTGATGGCATTGTCGCGCGTGCTGATATTTATCGACGAGGCCGACACGCAACTCGGCGGCGTGAGCAAGGACACGCACGAGACCGAGCGGCGGCTCACCGGCAAGATCCAGTCGATGATGTCCGACCCGCTGCTGCGCGGCAAGGTGGTGTGGCTGCTGGTGACGGCGCGCATCCACCTGCTCTCGCCGGACATCCGACGGCCGGGCCGGGTGGGGGATCTGATCATCCCGGTGCTCGACCCAGAGGGGAAGGATCGCGAGGCGTTCCTCGACTGGGTGGTGAGCCCGGTCNTTNCCGGGAANCTGACNGGCGACGATCGGCAGCGTTTNGCNGCNGCGACCGACGGGTGGTCGGCGGCCGGNTTCGCGGCGCTGCGNTCNGANCTNAAGGCCAAGGCNAAGCTGTTCGGGAAGAANGGCAAGCTGACGATGGANGACGTGATGGGGTTGATCGAGGATTTGCTCCCGCCGGCGATCGGGGCAACGCGCCGGTACCAGACACTGCAGGCGCTGGTGAACTGCACTCGCCGCAGCCTGTTGCCGGATCCCACCGTGACGGATGAGGAGAGGGAAGCCTGGTCGCACGAGATTCGCCGACTTGAGNCCAAGGGCATCCGNTAAAGGGNNACGGNGNCTCTTANCCGNTGTTTNNCAANGGGTTAAGGTCATTTNCNNCNCTTGGCCAAGCGNTGAACGNNNCTATTTTGGAAAAAGATTCCGNCCNGGNTCGCTTGGCCAAGCGCCTTAAATGCCCTTTTTTCGGNGGTTTTCGGNGCGAAACTTTTTTTCAAAAAAAACAAAAAGAGGTTGCACCCCCAAAAAAAATTGGTAAGTTCTCCGGCCCTTTTCCTTCCGGAGAAGGGCAGGTGAGAAAAAGGCAGCCCGCCGAAAACCCGCTTTCCCAGAGCAGGGGAGTTATGGAGGGATGCATCGCACCGCCTCAATCGAGGCACCTAGTATGCCAGTCAAGAGTTACAACCCTGTAACGCCGTCTCGGCGTTACATGACCGTTCCGTCGTTTTCGGAGATTACGAAAACGAAACCCGAGAAGCGTCTGGTCAAGACCAAGAAGAAGACCGGCGGCCGCAACAGTTATGGTCGCATCACGGCCCGGGGCATCGGCGGTGGTCACAAGCAAAAGATCCGCAACGTCGATTTCAAGCGGAACAAACACGGCATGGCGGCGGAGGTGATCGCCATCGAGTATGATCCCTGCCGCTCGGCCCGCTTGGCCCTCCTGCAGTACGAGGACGGGGAGAAGCGCTACATGATCGCGACCGACGGGCTTGCCGTTGGCACAAAGGTGATGAGCGGCCCGGAGGCGCCGGTTGAAAACGGCAACTTCCTGCCGTTGGCCAAGATCCCGGCCGGCTCGGAAATTCACAACCTTGAGATGGCCCCGGGGCGGGG
This sequence comes from Verrucomicrobiales bacterium, assembly GCA_002686755.1. GTDB lineage: Bacteria > Verrucomicrobiota > Verrucomicrobiia > Limisphaerales > UBA1096 > UBA1096. The sequence goes on along the minus strand of NYYJ01000072.1, from coordinate 18,922 downwards.
CGGCCAGATGGTTCGCTCAGCCGGGACGTCCGCCACGCTGATGGCGCTGGCCGACGGGTACGCGCAGGTCAAGCTACCGTCCGGCGAGATCCGAAAGCTCAACGAAAACTGTTTTGCGACGATGGGAACCGTCGGCAACGCCGACCATGAAAAGATCGTGGTCGGAAAGGCGGGCGGCACGCGCAACAGGGGCAAGCGGCCGATCACGCGTGCCGTGGCGAAGAACCCCGTGGATCACCCGATGGGGGGCGGCGAAGGCCGCAGCTCGGGTGGGGGGCATCCGATGTCGCCGTGGGGCGTGTTGGCCAAGGGCTTCAAGACGCGGCCCAAGTACAAGCCGTCCAACCGCTGGATCGTGGTGCGCCGCGACGGCCGGCCGATGAAACAGAAATAAGCAGACATGGGACGTTCGATCAAAAAAGGACCGTTTGTGGAGCAGCATCTGCTCGACAAGATCGAGAAGCTGAACGCCGACGGGAAAAAGAAGCCGATCAAGACCTGGTCGCGCCGGTCGACCATCGCCCCGGAGTTTGTCGGCCACACGTTCATGGTTCACAACGGGAAAGGCTTTGCGACGGTGTTTGTCACGGAAAACATGGTCGGCCACAAGCTGGGTGAATTTGCCGCCACCCGCACATTTAAGGGGCATGGCACTCACACGAACAAGGCAGCTTAGAGCACGGTAAAATGGAAGTTTTGGCAGTTGCAAAAGGAGTTAGGATGTCCCCGCAAAAGGTGCGGGAGATGACCCGGCAGATCCAGGGCATGCACGCCATGGAGGCGAGCGCCCTCCTTGGGAATGTCCCCCGGAAATCGGCGCGCTTGGTTGCCAAGACGCTCAAGTCGGCGATGGCCAACGCCGAGAACATCGCCGATGGGTGGGATCCGGAGGATCTGCGTAACCGCATCTCTGAACTGGAGCAGAAAGTGGGCTCCACGAACAACAAGAAGACACGCCGAAGCGGCCAGGCCAAGATCGACACCTACCAAAGTTTTTTGGACTCCACCCACAAGCTCGACCAGACGATGCTTTACGTCAAGGAGGCGACCGTGGGGGATGCGCCGACAATGAAACGGTGGCGCCCGAGGGCGCGCGGGTCGGCCAGCCCGATCCTCAAGCGGTGTTGCAACATCCGGATCGTGCTCACGGATCAAGTTTAACGGAAACGGTATGGGACAAAAAACCAACCCAATTGGACTTCGCCTGATCGTCAACAAGGATTGGCGCTCGAAGTGGTATGCCGAAAAGAAGGAGTTCGGCGAGCTGCTGGTGGAGGACCACAAGATTCGCCAGATCCTGAAGAGCAAGCTTCAGGCCGCCGCCGTGCCGCGCATTCAGATTGAGCGCGCCACGAGCCGTTGCCGGATCACGATTTACTCGGCCCGGCCAGGTGTGGTCATCGGCCGCAAGGGCGCCGAGATCGACAAGATCAAGGAGGAGCTCAGCCGGATGACCGGCAAGGAGGTTTACGTTGAGATCGCCGAGGTGAAGAACCCGGAGCTGGACGCACAACTCGTGGCCGAGAACATCTGCATGCAGCTCGAGCGCCGCATCGCCTTCCGGCGGGCGATGAAGCGGGCGGTTCAGGTGTCGATGGACATGGGCGCGCTGGGTATCCGCCTGCGAGTGGCCGGCCGGTTGAACGGGGCCGACATTGCCCGGTCGGAGAACACCCGGGAAGGCGCGGTTCCGCTGCATACGCTGCGGGCCAACATCGACTACGGCTTTGCCGAGGCCTCGACCCAGTACGGGGTGATCGGCGTGAAGTGCTGGATTTGCCGCAAAACTCCCGAGGAGGAGGAGGCGGATCGGGCCAAGCGCGGCCCAAGGCGCGACACCCGCCCAAGGCGACCGATGGGGCCTCGCAGCAACGGTTAAACTACTTTTATTGTAATGCCTTTACTCCCGAACAAAGTCAAATATCGGAAAATGCATCGCGGCAGCCGCAAAGGCACCGCGCAGCGCGGGAACAAGGTGTCGTTCGGTTCCTTCGGCCTGCAGTCGCTTGGCCGGGGCTGGATTACCGGCACGCAGATTGAAGCCGCCCGTGTCGCCATCTCCCGCGGCATGAAGCGCAAGGGGAGCATGTGGATCCGGATTTTCCCGCAGAAATCGGTGACGAAAAAGCCGCTGGAAGTGCGGATGGGCAAGGGCAAGGCCAACGTCGACCACTGGGTGGCCGTGGTCAAGCCGGCCACGATGCTGTTCGAGGTCGAGGGCGTGTCGGAATCCGTGGCACGCGAGGCATTGAGTTCGGCCGCGGCCAAGATGCCGGTTCGCTGCCGGTTCGCCCACCGGGATTAGAGGAACGACGCAGGATGAACATTTCAGAGATCAGGGACAAGACAAGGGTTGAGTTGGCCGCGCAGGGGCGAGATCTCCGAACGGAGCTGTTCAACCTCAAGCTCCAGAGGGCCTCCAGCCAACTCGAGAAACCGATCCGCCTGCGCCAGTTGCGCCGCGACATCGCCCGGGTCGAGACACAGATTACCATGCTTGGCCGCAAGGAGGCGCTGGAGAACTTGGCGTCGGCGCTTGGCCAAGTGAAGGAGTTCACCGCCGACAGCGTGGCAGGAGCGTTGCGCGGCTTGGCCAAGGGCGACCGGAGCCGCAAGGACGTCTTGAAGCTGTGCGGTGCCGTGTACAACAAGCAGCGGGTCCGGCTGACCGGCGGGGAGATGGCGCAGCTCATCCAGGCCAAGGGCAGGGACAAGGCCGTGGAGTTGGCCAAGCAGGCAGCGATTCGAAATTAAAAGAAATGACCGAGACAACAGCATCAGCACGCGAGAGTCGCCGAAAGGTCCGGGAGGGGGAGGTTGTCTCCACCAAGATGGACAAGTCGGTCGTCGTGCGGATTTCCCGACGGATCGCGCATCCGCTCTACAAGAAAATCATCACGCGGTATAGCAAGTTCCAGGCGCACGACGAGAAGAACGAGGCGCAGGTGGGCGACTTGGTGGAGATCATGGAGACCCGGCCGCTCTCCAAGACCAAGCGGTGGCGGCTGGTTCGGGTCGTGAAGCGCGGCGAGCTGGCCATGGCGGCCGAGGAGACCGCGGCTTGAGTTGGCGGTGAAACGAGGCGGAAGATGTTACAGCTTAGATCCAGATTAAACGTGGCCGACAACTCCGGGGCCAAGAAGGCGTGGGCCATCGGGGTGCTCGGCATCCGCAAGGACACCGCCTCCGTCGGCGACGTGATCAAGGCCCATGTGCGTGAGGCCGCGCCGGACGGCAACGTGAAAAAGGGCGAGGTCGTCAACGCCGTAGTGGTGCGGACCAAGTCGCCGATCCGCCGGGCCGACGGCTCCGTGCTGCGGTTTGACTCGAACGCCGTCGTGATCATCGACCCCGAGGGCAACCCGCGGGGCACGCGAATTTTCGGGCCGGTGGCCCGCGAGCTCCGGCAGAAGAAGTTCATGAAGATCATCTCGTTGGCGCCGGAAGTCATCTGAATAATGGGCAACAAGCGGCACATCAAGAAAGGCGACACCGTCTACGTCCTCTCCGGCAACGAGCGGGGCCGGAGCGGCAAGGTCATCGACGTCCAGACCGCGAACGAGCGCGTGGTCGTCGAGGGGCTGAACATGGTCAAGAAGCACATCCGCAAAAACCAGGACCAGCCGCAGGGCGAGATCGCCGAGCGCGAAGGCACNATCCACTGGTCCAACGTGATGCGCGAGGATCGTTACCTGCGCAACCGGACGGTCGAGGAGGCAGCCACTACCGAACAGGCCAACGACGAGGCCAAGTCTGAAGAATGATTCCCAGGTTACAGGAAAAATATCAGGAAGAAATCCGCGCCAAGCTCCGCGGGCTGGACAAGTACGGNAACGTCCACCAGGTGCCCANGATCGAGAAGATCGTGATCAACATGGGCGTCAGCCCGGAGCTGGGGAAAGAGGTGCTGGGCGACGCGATGCGGGANCTGACCATCATCACCGGCCGCAAGCCGACGTTGAACAAGGCCAAGGTCAGCGTGGCCAACTTCAAGCTGCGCAAGGGCATGACCACCGGCTGCCGCGTGACGCTTCGCCGCCAGGGCATGTACGAGTTTCTCGACCGCCTGGTCGCCACCGCGCTGCCCCGGATTCGAGATTTTCGTGGGGTGAAATCAACCGGGTTCGACGGGCACGGCAACTACTCCGTTGGCGTCGATGATCAGTCCATTTTTCCGGAGATCGACGTGGACAAGGTCAAGCACACGCAGGGGATGGACATCACCATCGTCACCACCGCCAAGAACGATGATGACGCCTACGANCTNTTGAAGGAATTTGGAATGCCGTTTGACGGCNACCGTAAATAGGGACGATATATGGCAAAAAAAGCCTGGATGGAGCGAAACAANCGCAAGGCCAAGACGGTGGCCAAGTATGCGGCCAAGCGGGCCGAGTTGAAGGCCAGNGGCGACTACGAGGCCTTGGCCAAGCTGCCGCGCGACGCCAGCCCGGTGCGGCTGGTCAACCGGTGCGAGGTCACTGGCCGGCGCCACGGGTATTTCCGCAAGTTCCGGGTGTCCCGGCTGACGTTTCGCGAACTGGCCCGCTCGGGGATGATCCCCGGCGTGACCAAGGGAAGCTGGTAAGGAGAGAGGCATGGACCCGATCGCTGATTTATTGACCTGCATCCGCAACGCCAATCAGGCGTTGAAGCCGGAAATCTCCGTACCCCACTCCCGCATCAAGGAGAGCGCCGTGCGCATCCTGAAGGACGAGGGCTATCTTGAGTCGTTCAACGTTGAGGGTGACCTCAAGCGGAGCATCCGCATCCAACTCAAGTTTCACGGCCGCAAGGGCATCATCTCCGGGCTGAAACGGATCAGCAAGCCGGGGCTGCGCCACTACACTTCGGCCAAGGACATCCCGCTGGTGTTGGGCGGCATGGGCATCGCCGTGGTGAGCACCCCGCAGGGGCTGATGAGCGGACACGACGCCCGCCGGAAGAACCTCGGCGGCGAACTGCTTTTCAAGGTCTGGTAACGGAAACGGAAACAATGTCACGAATCGGGAGCAAAACAATCGAAGTGCCGGACAAGGTCAAGGTGGCCATCGCCGCCGGCCATGTCTCGGTCGAGGGGCCCAAGGGCAAACTGGAACTGGACATGCCCAGGCGCACCAGTGTCTCCCAGAAAGAGAACACGCTGAGCGTGGCACGCGACGGCGACGACCGCGAGGCCAGGGCGATGCACGGTCTCGGCCGCTCGCTGCTCAACAACATGGTGATCGGCGTGTCGGAGGGGTTCGTGAAGAAACTCGAGATTAACGGGGTCGGCTTCAAGGCCGCGGTCAGCGGCAGCACCGTCACCATGAACCTCGGCTACTCACACCCGATCAAGTACGACCTGCCCGACCAGGTGAAGGTGTCTGTGGACAAGGACACCAGTGTCACCATCGAGGGGCCGGACAAGCAGAAGGTGGGCCTCGTGGCCGCCGAGTTGCGCGGGTTCTACCCGGTGGANCCNTACAAGGGCAAGGGCGTCAAGTACGCCGACGAGNACGTCCGCCGCAAGGAAGGCAAGACGGTACAATAATTTTTGAGACGCCGCGGCTTGAGCCGGGGCAGGTGAAATGAGAACTGACAAAAAACGTGATTTGATGAAACGCCGTCGGTGGCGCATCCGCAAAAAGATTGTGGGCACGGTCGAGCGCCCCCGCATGAGCGTGCGTTTCACCCACAAGAACATCTACGTCCAGTTCATCGATGATGACGCCGGCAACACCCTCGCCTCCGTGTCCACCCGGGCCAAGGCATCCGGCAGCCTGTCCGCCAACGCGACCGGCGCGGGCGAGATCGGCAAGCTGGCCGGCGAAGTGGCCAAGGCGGCCGGCATCACGACGGCCGTGTTCGACCGCAGCGGCGCCCGGTTCCACGGGAAAGTCAAGGCCCTGGCCGACGCAGCCCGCGAGGCAGGATTAACACTATAAGGATCACCGTGGCTGACGAACCCAATCAAAACGAGAGTGCTCCCTCCGCCGAGGAGCCGAAGGCGGCACCGGAGGCAAGCGCCGGCGTGAAACCAACTGAGGCAAAACCTGCCACGCAAGGCGGCGCCAAGCCGCTTGGCCAAGCGGACCAACGCCAGGGCGGCGGCGGTGGTCGATTCGGAGGCCCAGGCCAGCGCCAGGGCGGCGGTGGCGGCCGGTTCGGAGGTCCCGGCCAACGCCAGGGCGGCCCCGGCCAGCGCGGGCGGTTTGGCGGCAATGACAAGCCCGATGACGGGTTCACCGAGAAAGTGATTTGCATCAACCGCTCGGCCAAGGTGGTCAAGGGCGGCCGCCGTTTCGGCTTCAGCGCCGTAGTGGTCGTGGGCGACAAAAAGGGCCGGGTCGGCATGGGACAGGGCAAGGCCAACCAGGTTGCCGACTGCATCCGCAAGGCCAGCGAAAACGCCCGCACACAACTGGTGAGCGTGATCCTGCGTGACACGACCATCCCCCACGAGATTTTGAGCCGGTACGACGGAGCCAAGGTGTTGCTGCGTCCGGCCTCCGAGGGTACCGGAATCATCGCAGGCAAGACTGTGCGTGCCGTCTGCGAATTGGCCGGCGTGCGCAACATGCTCAGCAAGTCCCTTGGTTCGAACAACCCCGTAAACGTGGCCAAGGCCACGCTCCACGGCTTGCTGGAATTGCGCGACCGAAACGAAGTCATGAAGGCCCGCGGCAAAACCGTTGCGGAACCGGCCGCCGAATCCGCCGAAGAACCGGCGGCTGCGGAAGTGCCGGTCGCCGCCGCAGAATAAACCCTGACGAACTATGCGACTGCACGATTTAAAACCAGCCTCCGGCTCCAAGCGCCGGCGCAAGCGGATCGGCCGCGGCCCCGGCAGCGGCCGGGGTGGCCACACCAGCACCCGGGGCCAGAAGGGTCAGGGTTCCCGTTCCGGTTCCTCCACCCGGCCGGGGTTTGAGGGCGGCCAGTTGCCGCTCGCCCGCCGCCTGCCCAAGCGCGGCTTCAACAACAAGCGCTTTGCCACTGTCTACATCCCGGTCAACCTCGACAGCCTCAACCAGTTTGAGGATGGCACCCGGGTGGACGAGGCGGCGCTTCGTGAAGTCGGTCTTGTGAATGGCCGGGGCGACGGCGTCAAGGTTCTCGCCCGCGGCAAGTTGGAGAAAAAGCTCACCGTTTGCGCGGCCGCGTTCAGCGCCAGCGCACGGGCGGCCATCGAGGAAAAGGGTGGCACCTGCGAAGATGCAGCCAAGGGCGGTGCGCCTGCCGCTTCCGACAAATAATATTTACTTTGAGCGCCCGATAAACGCAACCGATGGCCAGTGACAATTACATATTCCGCATGATCGCCGGATTCCGGAACTGCTTCAAGATTCCGGAACTGAGCGAGCGGATTATTTTCACCCTCCTGGTATTGGCGGTCTGCCGTTTGATCGCCTGGGTGCCGATCCCGGGTTTGGACGGCGTGGTATTGCAGGAATACTTCGAAAAGTTGCGCGTAGATCAAAGTCAGGAAGGGATCGGGTTCATGGGCATGTACAGCATGTTCACCGGCGGCGCCTGGGAGCGGTGCTCCATCGGCGGCCTCGGGATCATGCCGTACATCAGCGCCACGATCATTCTGCAGTTGATGAGCCCGATCATTCCCCGGCTCTCCCGCCTCCAGCGTGAAGAGGGCGGTCGCGTCAAGATCATGCAGATCGGTCGCGTGATGACGCTGTTCCTCTGCCTTGGCCAGGGCTATGTCATGTCGCTCGGTTGGCTCAACCCCGGGTCGGTATTTGGAAGTACCTGGACCGGCGGCGACCTGGTTCTTTTCCCCGGCATTTGGTACCACATACAGACCATGATGGCGCTCACCTGCGGCACGATGCTGCTGATGTGGCTGGGCGAGCAGATCACCGAGCGGGGCATCGGCAACGGCGTTTCGCTGGTCATCACGATCGGCATCGTGGCGGATCTGCCAAGGGCGCTGCCGATGATCTGGGACCGGTACGGGCCAGAGTCCACCGGGGATCATGGCCTGTTCGAGGGGATTTTCCTGGTACTCCTGTTGCTGGTGGTGGTGGCCGGGGTGGTCGCGGTCACGCAGGCCCAGCGCAAGGTGCCGGTGCAGCACGCCCAGCGCGCAGTCGGCCGCAAGGTGTACGCCGGCGGGAGTTCATTCATGCCGCTGCGTGTTAATTACTCCGGCGTCATGCCGCTGATTTTCGCGCAGGCCATCCTGATGTTCCCCGGAATGGTGTTCAACGCCTTGGGGGCCAAGTTTCCTTTCTTTCTGGATATAGCATTTTGGTTTACGCCGGAACATTGGTTCTATTACTTCACCTACGCGATGATGATCATGTTCTTCGCCTATTTCTGGGTGGCGACCACGTTTAACGAGATCGAGATCGCCGACAACCTGAAGAAAAACGGCGGCTATATCCCCGGCATCCGGCCGGGCAAGGCGACCAGTGACTTTTTACATCGGACGATGAGTCGGATCACCTTTGCGGGTGCCACGTTCCTGGTGATCATCGCCCTCATCCCGATGCTGCTTGGCCAAGCGCTGGCCATCCCGTTCCAAGTATCCCAATTCTTTGGCGGGACGAGTGTTTTGATCGCCGTCGGTGTCACGCTCGACACCATGCGGCAGATGGAGTCGTATCTGTTGATGCGGCATTATGACGGATTTTTACGGAAGGGCCGCGTGCGTGGCCGCTTCTGACGCTGGCGGTGAAACAAGCCCCCAGCGGTTTGTTCCTTGATAGAAACCGGCCAAGCCTTGCCTTGGCTCTGGATGGGGCGGGACAACGCCAGGAGATCGCATGATCCATTTGAAGAAAGATCATGAGATCGCGGCCATGCGCCTGGCTGGCGGGGTGGCTTCCACCGTGCTGCGCGAGGCGGCTGCGTTTGTCCAGCCCGGCGTCACTACGCTGGAGATCGACCAGTACGCCGGGGAGCGCATCCGCCACTACGGCGGCAAGAGCGCGTTCCTGGGTTACCGGAAGTATCCGTGCGAGATTTGCATCTCCGTCAACGAGGAAGTCGTGCACGGCTTGGCCTCCGGGCGGCAGGTGCAGTTCGGCGACATTGTCAGCCTCGATGTCGGGGTGCGTTACGACGGCTACATCGGCGACAACGCCACGACCGTGGCCGTCGGCGGATGCGACCCCGCTGTGCAGCGGCTGATGGAGGTGACCGAGAACGCCCTGGACGAAGCGCTTGGCCAAGCGCTGCCCGGGAACAAGGTCATCGATATTTCCCGGGCCATCCAGAGGTGCGCCGAGGCCAACGGCTACAGCATCGTGCGGGAGTTTGTCGGGCACGGCGTGGGCAAGAAGGTTCACGAGGATCCGCAGATCCCGAACTTTGACGACGGCAGCCGACGATCCCCGGTCCTGAAGCCGGGGATGACCTTGGCCATCGAGCCGATGGTCAACCTTGGCCAACGGCACGTCGAGGTGCTGGAGGATGGCTGGACGGTGGTGGCCCGGGACGGGTTGCCATCGGCTCATTTTGAGCACACCATCCTCGTGACCGACGGTGAGCCGGAGATTTTAACATGCCCGGGCAACCTGCCATCCGAGCCGAGGGAATCGTGAGGGAAAAGCGCCCTCCGGCCACCTTCGTGGTGGAACTGGCCAACGGGCACCGGGTATTTGCCCGGGTGTTGTCGAGACAACGGGAACAGGTGCCGGGCATAGAGCCCGGCGACAGGTTGAATTTGGAAATCTCGCCTGCTGACTTCAGCAACGGCGTGGTGGTTTTTTAGGAAAATAGAGAAACGAGTTTGAAAAATGAAAGTACGCGCATCAGTAAAGCGGCTTTGCGAGCACTGCCGGGTTATACGCCGGAAGGGCGTGGTCCGTGTCATCTGCAAATCCAATCCCCGGCACAAGCAGCGCCAGGGCTGACCGAAAGGAAATAGACCATGCCAAGAATCATCGGAGTCGACATCCCCCCCAACAAGCGCATCGACATCGCGTTGCGCTACGTCTACGGCATCGGATCGAAGATCGCCTCGGAGATCGTCGAGAAAACCGGCATCAAGCCGGACACCCGTGCCAAGGATCTCGACGAGAACGAACTNTCCAAGATCGTNCACGTNATNCAGGAGGGCGANTANCTNGTNGAGGGNGACCTGCGCCGCGAGCGCAGCCTCAACCTCAAGCGCCTGCAGAACATCAAGTCGTACCGAGGCCTGCGCCACGCACGCGGCCTNCCGGTNCGCGGCCAGCGCACCTCNACCAACGCCCGCACCCGCAANGGNAAAAAGAAGACCGTGGGCGTCCANCGCAACCCNAANGCCAAGACCGGCATNCANTGATTTTTAGCTGATCATCATGGCTGACGAAGAAAACAAATCTCAACAACCCGAGGCCCAGTCGCCGGAGGCCGAAGCCAAGCAGGAAACCCCTGCTGCCCCGGTGGAGGAAGCCTCCGCACCCAAGGCCAAAGCCAAGCCCAAGGCCAAGGCCAAGCCGAAGGCCAAGGACGAGCCCAAGCCCAAGGACGAACCCAAGGCCAAGGACGAACCCAAGGCCAAGGACGACGAGCCCAAGGACGACGAGGCCAAGCCGAAGGCGAAGAAAGAGGCCAAGGGCAAGAAGGACGATTCAGATTCGGAGGAGGATGGCGAGAGCAGCGTGGCGGCGCCATCCGCGCAGGAGTTGCTGACCAGCGACGATCCGACCCCGCAAAAGGTCATCAAGGCCAAGAAGTCGAAGAACGTCCACTCCGGGATCGCCACCATTCTGGCCACGTTCAACAACACTCACGTCTCACTCTCCGACAAGCAGGGCAACCTGATCGCCTGGTCCACGGCCGGGAAGAACGGGTTCCGCGGTTCGCGCAAGAGCACCTCCTACGCCGCGCAAAAGGTCGCCCAGGATGCCGCCCGCCGGGCCATGGCCCACGGGCTGAAGGAGATCGAGGTTCGCGTAAAGGGCCCCGGTTCCGGCCGCGAATCGGCCATTCGCGCCTTGCAGGCGGTCGGCTTGGAGATCACGTCAATCCGGGACGTCACCCCGATCCCGCACAACGGTTGCCGTCCGAAGAAGCGGCGCAGGGTTTAACCAGGAATTTAAGCATGGCACGTTACACAGGTCCACGCGACAAGATCAGCAGGCGGTTCGGCGTCCCCGTTTTCGGGCCGTCAAAATACCTCGAGCGCAAGAACTACCCACCGGGCACACACGGGCCTCGTGCGCGGCGCAAGTACACCGACTACGCGCTTGCGTTGATGGAGAAGCAGAAGCTTCGCTTCCACTACGGGTTGATGGAGAAGCAGTTCCGCTCGATTTATGACAAGGCCCACCGGCACCGGGGGGTCACGGGCGAGATCATGCTTCAACTGCTGGAGTCCCGGCTGGACAATATCATCTACCGGCTTGGCTTTGGTGCCACCCGCGCCCAGGCTCGGCAGATGGTGTCCCACGGCCACGTCGTGGTGAACGGCGGTAAGATGACCATTCCCTCCTACACTGCGAGGGTCAACGACGTGATCGAGGTGAAGGACACGAGCGGCTCACGGCAGTTGGCCACGCGGAACCTGGAGTACTCCACGAGCCGGACCGTGCCCGAGTGGCTGCAACTGGAGAAGGATGCTTACAAGGGAACCGTGCTGCGGTTGCCCACGCGCGATGAGATACAGCCCATCGCCGATGAACAAACCATTGTAGAATTTTATTCCCGTTAACCTTTCGGCCTCTTGGGAGGTTGAAACAGCAATTATATGGATCCCTCATCAACGGGAATGATCGTGGGGGATCAGGTTAAAATTGCTAAAACACTAAAAACATATGCCAATAAGACTGGGTCATTTCGAGAAACCAAGCAAACTGAAGAAGTCGGACGATTCGACCGACACCTTCGCGAAATATGAGGCGGAGCCGTTCGAGACCGGCTACGGCCACACCATAGGCAACTGCCTTCGGCGGGTGCTGTTGTCCTCGCTTGAGGGCGCGGCCATCACCTCGGTGAAGATCGAGGGGGCGGACCACGAGTTCACCACCGTGCCGGGGGTCATCGAGGATGTCACCGACATCGTTCTGAACCTCAAGAAAATCAGGTTCCGCCACACCGGCCGGGAGCCGCAGGAAGTGCGCCTGAGCGTCACCGCCGATGGCGCGGTCACCGCCGGCGACCTGGAATTGCCCCCGGGGCTGAAGATCGTCAACAAAAAGCAGGTCATCTGCACCACCGACAAGAAGAAGAAGGTCGACATGGTGATGGAAGTCCAGGTCGGGCGCGGCTTCCTGCCGGGTGATGCCAACAAAAAACCGGATCAAGTCATTGGCGTGATCCCGATCGACTCCATTTTTTCTCCGGTCACCCGTGTGCGGTACGGGGTTGAGGCCGCGCGTGTCGGGCAGCGCACCGATTACGACAAGCTGGTGCTCGAGATTTCCACCGACGGTCGCTTGACCACGGACGAGGCCCTGAAGCAAAGCTCCGAGATCCTGGCGCACCACCTCAACGTCTTTACTGGCATCAACGACGAGACCTTCGAGTTCGAGCAGGATGCCAAGGCCAAGGACGAGAACCGCGAGGCGATGCGCAAGCTACTCAACACGAGCGTCAACGAGATCGAGCTGAGCGTCCGCGCGGCCAACTGCCTCAACAACGCCAACATCACCACCCTTGGTCACCTGGCGATGAAGTCCGAGTCGGAGATGCTCAAGTACCGCAACTTCGGCAAGAAATCCCTCACCGAGATCAAGGACAAGCTCAAAGAATACGAACTGTCACTGGGCGAGAAAATCGACCCGACCCTGCTGGATACGCCTCCCACCGCGGCCCCGCCGGACGCGTTCGAGGATCCGCCACTCGAGGACGAGGAATAACCCGCCACCCGCCAAGCTAATGCGTCACAGAGTCAGAACCGCCAAGTTGGGCCGCACCGGGGAGCACCGCAACGCGATGCTCGCCAACATGGTATGCAGCCTTATCGAGAAGAATGAAATCGTCACCACCCTGGCCAAGGCCAAGGCGGCGCGAGTCGTTGCCGAGAAGATGGTGACCCTTGGCAAGCGGGGCACCCTGCACCATCGCCGGCTGGCCGCCGCGCGGTTGCGGGCACCGCAGCGCCGTTTTTTTCCCCGGACCAAGGGCGTCTCCGGCAAGCAGCTCCGCGAGCAATGGGGCAAGGAACATGACGTGGTTCGCATTCTCTTTGACGTGATCGCCCCGACATTTCAGGACCGCAACGGCGGCTACACCCGCATCATCAAGATCGCCGGTGCCCGCAGGGGCGACGCCGCGCAGATGGCCATCCTGAAATGGGTGGACGAGCCGCTCAACGAGAAGGCCAAGGCGGCGCCATCGCCCGCGACCAAGCCGGCTCCTGCCCCGGAAAGCGCCGGGGAGACGGAGCAGGCCAGCGAAGAGGCCAAGCCGGTGGAAGACACTCCCGCCGCCGAGGAATCTGCCGAGGCAACCGCCGCCGAGGAGCAGGCTGAAGCGCAGGCCGACGCACCTGAGGCCGAGGCCGCTGCCGAGGAATCCGGCGATACCGGCGACTCCGAGGAGAAAAAGTAACCCTCTGCGTTCAACATTTTAGCAGGCCCGTCGGTTGACGGGCCTTTTTTTGTCGCTTGGCCAAGCGGGGTTTTCACTTGAGCCGGTTTGTGACAACGGAATAGTCTCACGGCGTGGCGACGCTCCGCATGAATGCAGCCTGTGTCGGGCTTGGTTTCTGCCTGATGGCGGCCCCGGCCCTGGGCCAGCCTGCCGATCGCGGCAGCGTGGAGTCGCTGGCCAACCGGCTTGGCCAAGCGATCGATGACGGCGACGCCAACGCCGCCTTTCGCCTGGCCGAGTTGTACCGCTCCGGCGAGGGGCAGTTGCCGGTCGACTTGGCCAAGGCCGTCTCCCTCTACAAGACCGCCGCCCGGCTGGGCAACCACCCGATGGCCATGAACACGCTGGGCCTCCTGTACGAGCAGGGCTGGGGTGTCAAGGCCAGCCAGGCGCTGGCCCTCCAGTGGTACGGTCGGGCGGCCCGCGCCGGGAGCGCCATGGCCCTGGCCAACCTCGGAAAAATCCACGCCCAGGGGAACGGCGTGCTGCAGGATTACCGGCTGGCAGTCGTCGAGTTGAAAAAGGCCGCGGGCGACTGGGTGACCGTTCGCGTGCCGGCTGCCGACGTGGGTGTCATCCAGGACAGCCCGTTCCGTTTCAGCGCCGCCTCCCTCGTGCTGACGGATGGCGAACCGGAGATCGACTGGGGATACTCCCGCCGCATCGAGTGGGAGGAGGTGCCGGCGCGCAAGTTCGTTTCCGACCGGCAGTTCGACTCGGCCAAGCCGGCCGACATCACCGTGGCCGACGTGCGCAGCGACGGCGATGACCTGCTGCTCGACCTGGCCGTGTTCGGCGGGGCCAAGCGCAACAGCCCGGTTCACTTCATCTGGTTTTTCGACACGGACGGCCGGGAGAGCGGCCTGCCGGAGTTCCGGCTCCACGACGCACCGCCGCTTAAGCCGGAGCGCCTGCCGCACGCCGACCGCGCGCTGCAGATCGTGCTGCCCCCCGGCGAGGCCACGGTCCTGCCGGTTTATCTTCTCACCGGGAGGCCACCGGCCAAGCTGGCCGAGGGCCGGTTTTTCAACGGCGACAACGTGGCGGCCCAGTACGATCTCGGCATCATTTACGCCAAGGGCAAAAAAAATCCCCGCGACGTCGGCGGTGATGTGAAGCAAAACTTCCGCCTTGCTTCCGACTGGTTTTTTCGCGCCGCCGCCGCGCGCCCAAACCACGCCGACTACGTCAACGGCCACGCCGGAGCGCAGAACAATCTGGGCGTGCTTTACTCCAAGGGGAACCTTTACCGGAGGGAGGATCGCCGCTCCGACACGAAGCAGTTCGAGCCCAAGCCGTACGAGCAGGCCGCGCTCTGGTTTCGCCGGGCAGCCGCCCAGGGCTATGCGGAGGCGTACGCCAATCTCGGTTTCCTTTACGAACAGGGCATGTTGCTGACCGACGCCCAGGGCCGGAAGGTGCCCAGTCTGTACCGCGAGGCGCTGCGGCTTTACATGAGGGCCGCCGATCCCGGGGGGGTCGTCCGGCTCAAGGGCGAAAAGGCCGTGGCGCAGCTCCGGCAGAATGTTCCCGGCCTGACCCTGGCCCAATACAACCTCGGCTCGCTGTTCGATCCCGACGAGTTGATCACCGACGGCCTGCCCGCCGGAGCCGAGCAGGAGTTTCGAAAAAACCAGAGCGGGCCGCGCGCCGAGTTTTGGTACGGGCAGGCGGCGGCCAAGGGGCACACCAAGGCGCAGTTGGCCTTGGCCAAGCGCATCCTGAACCGGCCCGGACTCGAGCCGGCGTCCCGGGTCGAGCCGCTCAAGTGGCTTTACCTCGCCTCCGACAAGTCGGATGCCGAGGCGTTCCGGTTGCTCGACGGGGAGGAAAGCCGGTTCACCAGCGTGGCGAAACAGGCGCGGACGGCAGCCGACTTGTTCCTGCCCAATCCCGAGACCGGCGGGGAGCCGGATGAGGCGCGGCAAAAACTAAACGCGCTGGCCGCCTCGGCCACCGCAGGCGACATGCAGGCGGCGTACGAGATGGGTCGGGTGTTTCATCTCGGATCCGAGTCGGCCCGGCAGGATTTCACTCGGGCCTTTCGGCTGTACAGGCTGGCCGCCGAGTCGGAGCACGCCGCCGCGCAGTTTCATCTCGGGATGCTGTACAGCACCGGCACCGGCATCCCGTACCGGGCCAAGCGCGGCATTGGCGGCTTCGCCAACATGAAACGCGCCTACAACGTCAAGGCGGTCGAGTGGTACGGGAAAGCCGCCGGCAACGGCCACGGCGAGGCCGCCTATTATCTGGGCAACCTGTACGCCGCCGGGTCGATTGAGTTGAAACAGGATTACAAACTGGCCCTGAAATGGTATCGCAAGGCTGACTCGCTCGGGAACATCGACGCGCTCAACAACCTCGGCTACCTGCACGACGAGGGGCTGGGCACGCGCCGGGACCAAGCCAAGGCTCTCGACTACTACACCCGCGCCGCCGAGGCCGGTCACGCCGGCGCGCAGATGAACCTCTCGGCCTATTACTTCGAGGGGCTTGGCGGGTTGAAGAAAAACCTGGGCACCGCGCTCGCCTGGGCACAAAAGGCCGCCGACCAGGGCGAGCCGGGCGCCGCCGAGAAGGTGAGCGCCATCACCAAGTTGATGGAGGGCGGCAAACGGTAATTTCCCCTCCGCTTGGCCAAGCGCGATTGGTGTTTGGCCAACAAAAAAAGGCCGCGGAATTCGCGGCCTGTTTCAATTGGCTCTCGCTTGGTTCAGTGCTCGTCTGTCGCGAGGCAGCCGATCTTGGAGAACGCCCAGCAGAAACCGAGCAGGCTGAAGTTGAACAGGTGCGGCCCGCCGACGAGATACAGCAGCAGCGTCCCGGCAACCAACACCGCCCAGCCGGCGGCCGGTTTCTTCCCGTACAGGAACGTGAGCACCCCGAGCAACACAATGCTGAACACAAAGCCAAGCAGGCCCAGCCCGAGCCCGTGAGGCTGGGTGGTCACCATGTTCAGGATGCCCAGGCTGATCACGACTGCCATGCCGGTGATGGCGATGATGCTGTTCACGAAAACATTAATCATGCGGCGCGCATTGAGCCGAAAACCCCGCGTGCTGGCAAGTTTTAACTCCGGTTTTCTTCCTGTACCCAAATTGCCTTGAGGTTTCGGGCCGGATGGACGCAGTCTCTCCGCAGCATGGCCGAGCGGAGGATGACCGATGTTCTGACCGAGCCGGACGCAGCCCTGGAAGGGACGCTGCGGCCGGGGGTGTTCGCCGAGTTCACCGGCCAGCTCAAGGTCAGGGAGCGGCTCGAGATCGCCGTGCAGGCGGCCAAGCAGCGGGGCGAGGCGCTCGACCACATCCTGCTCAGCGGCCCGCCCGGCCTCGGTAAGACCACGCTCGCCGGCATCCTCGCCCGCGAGATGGGCGGCGACCTGAAGATCACCAGCGGCCCGATCATCGAGAAGGCCGCCGACCTCGCCGGCCTGTTGACCAATCTCAACCAGGGCGACGTGCTGTTCATCGACGAGATTCATCGCCTGCAGAAAAACATCGAGGAATACCTCTACCCGGCGATGGAGGATTTCACGCTCGACATCATCATCGACCAGGGGCCAAGCGCGCGCAGCGTGCGGCTCAACCTGCCGCGATTCACCCTCATCGGCGCCACCACCCGGAGCGGCCTATTGACGGCGCCGCTGCTCACCCGCTTTCCCGTTCGCGAACGGCTCGACTATTACCAGGCCGACGACCTGCAATCGATCGTCACGCGGTCGGCCCGGCTGCTCAACGTGGAGATCGACCCCGGCGGCGCGGCCGAGGTGTCGCGCCGCAGCCGAGGCACGCCGCGCATTGCCAACAACCTCCTGCGCCGCGTGCGCGACTACGCGCAGGTGAAGGGCGACGGCCGCATCGACGGCGACACCGCCGACAAGGCGCTGGCCATGCTCGAGATCGACGAGAACGGCCTCGACGAAATGGACAAGCGCATCCTCGAGGCGATCATCGTCAAGTTCAGCGGCGGGCCGGTGGGCCTCTCGTCGCTCGCCGTCGCGGTTGGCGAGGAGCCGGACACGCTCGAGGAGGTGTACGAGCCGTACCTCATCCTCGAGGGCTACCTGAACCGCACCTCGCAGGGACGCGTCGCCACCGAGGCCAGCTTCAACAAGCTTGGCCTCAAGCCACTCGCCAAGGGCGGCCAGCAGGATTTGCTGTAGCCCCCGCTTGGCCAAGCGGCTTCATCTTCTCCCTCAAAAAAAGCGAAACTTTTTTTTCGATGGGACCATCGATGTCCCACCAGCCTCGGCAGACTCTCTCCCGTTGCTGCCATTGACGGCGGCAGACCTCTACGAACATGAAAACGACGGAGAGAAAAAACAGGATGGCCCCGGGGCAGATGGAACTGCCGCTGGGGAGAGTCTCGGGCGGGCAGATCGCAGGCCACCGTTCGCGGAATCGTTCACGCGCCCCCGAGCACGTGGCCAACTGGTGGTTTGCCCGGATGCGGGAATGGACGATGGAGCCCGTGCCCAAGCCGGAAGGGAGGGCCGCCGCATGAAGCCGGGCTGCCGCAAGCGTTCCCGGATCATGCTGCACACCCGCCGGGTGGTGGCATTGTTTGGCCAGGCACGGCTGATGCGCGAGCCGGACGGGCGGTTCGCGCTCGAGGGCGGCAACCGGCACGACCGCCTGGCCGCCATCGAGTGGTCCTCGATGTTCCTGCCCGAGGCCGTGCTGGCCCAGCGAGGCCGGACGGCGCGCTGATCGACTTGTCAGCGTTCCGCTGCGCCCGCGCTTGGCCAAGCGGCGGGGGGATATGCCGCAATGGCTTGGTTTTGCCGGCGTTCATTTAGATTCCGGGGGGCATTTTTTACTGACAATTGGCCCGCCCCGGTTCACCCTCCCCGCCGCAACCAACGGCATGAACGCGGAAGTTTTCGTCAGTTATTCGAGT
The DNA here is from genome assembly GCA_002686755.1 of Verrucomicrobiales bacterium. Taxonomy (GTDB): domain Bacteria; phylum Verrucomicrobiota; class Verrucomicrobiia; order Limisphaerales; family UBA1096; genus UBA1096. The sequence goes on along the minus strand of NYYJ01000072.1, from coordinate 496 downwards.
TTGGATCGGGATTGTGTGATGCCGGTGGTGGAGTCGTTGCGAGGCAACGGGATCTCGGTGTGGGTGGACGAGGGGAACATCCACGCGGCCGACCTGTGGTCGGAACAGATCGTGCAGGCGATCGCCGATTGCCGTGTGATGGTGGTGATGTTGTCACAAAACTCGACCGATTCACACAACGTGGTGAAGGAGGTGATGCTGGCGTCGGAACAAAAGAAGGCGCTGCTGCCGGTGTATCTCGAGCCGGCGGATATTCCGGCCAAGCTGCAGTACCAACTAGCCGGCATTCAGCACCTGGAACTGTACGGCGAGAACGAGCAGCAGGTGTTGGAGGACTTGGCCAACGGCTTGGCCAAGCGGGGAGTGAGTCGGGACGGCGAAGCGGCCGTCCCACAACCGACCACGGTAAAACGCCACGACAAGCCAAGACCAAAACCTACGGCTACTACTCAAACCAAGAACTTGGCCAAGCCAATCGCATGGGCCTTGGCCGCCA
>NYYJ01000071.1 GCA_002686755.1 Verrucomicrobiales bacterium | reverse complement strand
GAGGTGGAGGGCATCGTGTCGTCGATCGTTTATGAGGGATTGATGGGCTATTTCGACAGCACGCCGTCGCTTGGAAAGAAGATCGTCGACAAGTGTTTGACGGCGGCGCGCGCGCGCGAGGCCGCACGCAAGGCGCGGGACACCGTGCGCAAGACGGCGATGACCGGCGGTGGCCTACCGGGTAAGCTGGCTGACTGTTCGGACCGCGACCCGGCCAACACGGAGTTGTACATCGTGGAGGGTGACTCCGCCGGCGGCTCGGCCAAGCAGGGGCGCGACCGGAAGTTCCAGGCGATCCTGCCGATCCGCGGCAAGCTGATCAACGTGGAGAAGGCGCGGCTCGACAAGGTGCTCGAGAACCGCGAGATCCGCACGATGATCACGGCGGTCGGCACCGGGATCGGCTCCGGCGAGGGCGAGGGGGCGTTCAATATCGAGAAGCTGCGCTACCACAAGATCATCATCATGACGGACGCCGACGTGGACGGCTCGCACATCCGCACACTGCTGCTGACGTTCCTGTACCGGCAGATGCCGGAACTGTTGAAGCAGGGTTACGTCTATATCGCGCAGCCGCCGCTCTACAAGGTCACGCGCAAAAAGCGGGTCGAGTACATCGACGACGACGCGCAGATGACGAAGATGCTGCTTGGCCTCGGCTCGGAGGACGTGCGCCTGCGCAGTCTGGAGAACGACAAGGAGGTGGCGAAGAAGCAGTTGGGCGAGATTCTGGAGCTGCTGCAGTCGCTCGACAAGTTCGCGCGGGCGATCCACCGGCACGGCGGCGACTTCTCCGACTACCTGGAGCAGCGCGACGCCAAAAAGAAAACGCTCCCGAGCCACCTGGTGAAGATCTGGGAGGGCAACGACGAGACGGTGCATTATTTTCAAAGCGAGGCGGCCTTGGCCAAGTTTGGCAAGGCCAACCCGGACCTTGGCCTGTTCGGCGACGACGACGAGGAGAACGGTGAAGCGCTTGGCCAAGCGGAGGAGGAAGAGACCGCCGAGGAGGCGGCACCGGCCAAGCGCGGCCGCAAGGCGAAAAAGAAGGAAGGGCCGCGACGCCGGGCGCGCCACGTGGAACTGCACGAGCATACGGCGGTCGAGGAGATCCTGGCCAAGCTCAACCGCAAGGGCCTGAGCGTCGAGCATTACTCGGCGCAGGACGAGCCGCTGTTCGAGATCCACCACGGCGACAACGGCAACGGCGACGTGCGCCGGCTGTTCTCCATCTCGGAAATCCTCGAGGCGATCATGGACGTCGGCCGCAAGGGCCTGCAGATCCAGCGATTCAAGGGGCTGGGCGAGATGAACCCGAAGGAGCTGTTCGAGACGACCATGTCGCCGGAGACGCGCAAGCTGCTGCGCGTGGAGGAGTCGGACGCCGTCGAGGCGGACGAGATGTTCACCAAGCTGATGGGCGAGGAGGTCGAGCCGCGCCGGCATTTCATCCAGGAAAACGCGCTGAACGTCCGCAACCTCGACGTCTGACCCCAGCCCACCCCGCGGAAAACCCTTTTAGAGACTGATGGCCAAATCCAAGGACAACGATCCATTACCCGCGAGCAACACGCCGTTGTTTGCCGCGAGCGAAAAAATCCAGAAGATCAACGTCGCCGACGAGATCAAGAACTCGTTCCTCGACTACTCGATGTCGGTGATCATTTCGCGCGCGCTGCCGGATGCGCGTGACGGGCTCAAGCCGTCGCAGCGCCGCATCCTGCTCGCGATGCACGACCTGAACCTCTCGCCCGGGCGGCATTACCGCAAGTGCGCCAAGATCTGCGGCGACACCAGCGGCAACTACCACCCGCACGGCGAGGCGACGATCTACCCGACGCTCGTCAACATGGCCCAGCCGTGGTCGATGCGCGGCACGCTTGTCGATGGGCAGGGGAACTTCGGCTCCGTCGAGGGCGACCCACCGGCCGCCATGCGTTACACCGAGGCGCGCCTNACGCACCTCGGCCACGCGCTGATGACCGACATGGACAAGGCCACGGTCGACTGGGTGCCCAACTACGACGAGACGCGGCAGGAGCCGACCGTATTCCCCGCGGCAGTGCCGAACCTGCTGATCAACGGCGGCACCGGCATCGCGGTCGGCATGGCGACGAGCATCCCGCCNCACAACCTCGGCGAGATCGTCGACGGCATCTGCGCGCAGATCGACGAGCCGGACATCACAATCGAGGGGTTGATGCAGCACGTCAAGGGGCCGGACTTCCCGACCGGCTGCCTCGCCGTGGGGNTGGATCCGATCCGCGACTATTTCAAGACCGGCCGGGGAAGCATCAAGCAGCGCGGCCGTGTCGGGGTTGAGCAGATGAAGGGCAACCGCGAGCAGATTGTCATCACGCAGATCCCGTACATGGTCAACCGCGCGACGATGGTCCAGAAGATCGCGGAGCTGGCCAACAGCAAGACGATCACCGACATCACCGCCGTGCGTGATGAGTCGGACGAGAACACGCGCGTGGTCGTCGAGCTCAAGCGCGACGCCGTGCCGAAGGTCGTCATCAACAAGCTGTACAAGTTCACACAACTGGCCACGTCGTTCAGCGTGAACATGCTGGCGATCGACCACGGCCGGCCGAAGACGATGAACCTCAAGGAGCTGATCAATGCCTACATTGAGCACCGACGCGAGGTCATCCTGCGCCGCACGCGCTTCGAGCTGGACAAGGCCGAGGCCCGCGCCGAGACGCTCGAGGGCTACCTCTGCGCGCTGGCCAACCTCGACGAGTTCATTCGCATCATTCGCAACTCGAAGAACCGCGAGGAGGCGCGCGTCAAGCTGCTCGCCTTCGAGTTCCCGGAGAAGGTGCTCAAGAAATGGGGCGTCAAGGTTCGCAACAAGGAGCGTATCAAGGGCGGGTTTTACCTGCTCAGCGAGGCCCAGGTGAACTCCATCCTCGACCTGCGCCTGTACCAGTTGACCGGCCTCGAGCAGGACAAGATCAAGGCCGANTACGACGAGTTGCTCGTCAAGATCGAGGACCTGATGGACATCNTTGCCCGGGAGGACCGCGTGCTGGCCATCATCAAGGCCGACCTCACGGAGATTAAAGACAAGTACGCCACGCCGCGCCGCACCGACATCGTCCCGGACGAGGGCGACATGGCGATCGAGGATCTCATTGCCAACGAGGGCGTCATCATCACCCTCACGCACAACGGCCTGATCAAGCGCACCAATGTCAGCTCCTACCGCGCCCAGCGCCGCGGCGGCAAGGGCGTCATCGGCATGGGCACCCGCAAGGAATCGGTCGTGCAGGGCGAGGGCGAGGATTTCATCGAGCACCTGTTCACCGCGAGCACCCACGACTATCTGATGTTCTTCACCACCACCGGGCGCGTGTACGTCCGGCGCGTGCATGAGATTCCCGACATGGGCCGCTCGGCCAAGGGGCGCAACATCGCCAACCTGCTCGAGCTACAGCCCGGCGAGAAGATCGCGGCGTTGATCCGCGTCGAGTCGCAGCAGGACGCCAACAAGAACGACCTCACCTGGCAGCAGGAGCGGTTCCTGTTCTTCGCCACCGAGAGCGGCACGGTGAAGAAGACCGCGCTCAGCGCCTACGCCAATGTCCGCCGCACCGGCATCAACGCCATCGGCATCAATGACGGCGACCGGCTCATCACCGTCAAGCTGACCACCGGCCACGACGAGGTCGTGCTGATCACCAGCGGCGGCAAGAGCATTCGGTTCAACGAGGAGAATGTCCGCTCGATGGGCCGAACTGCCGCCGGCGTGCGCGGCATCCGGCTTGGCACGAAGGATCGCCTCGTTGCCGCTGCCATCGTGGCGAATGAGGCCACGCTGCTCGTCGCCGGCGAGAACGGCATCGGCAAGCGCACCGGGTTCGACGAGTACCGCGTGCAGTCGCGCGGCGGCAAGGGCATCATCACCATGAAAACCACGGCCAAGACCGGCGGGGTCTGCGGCGCGCTGGCCGTGAAATCGAACGACGAGATCATGCTCATCACCGTCGGCGGACAGATGGTGCGCACCGGCGTCGAGCACATCCGGATGACCGGCCGCAACGCGCAGGGCGTCAAGCTGATCAACCTCCACGGCAAGGATCAGTTGCAGGCCATCGCCCCGGTCATCAGCGAAGACGCCGCAGACACGGACGCGGAGGAGTGAGCCGCGCCCGCTTGGCCAAGCGTTTGGTTAAACCAAGCCGGCCAGTTTGCGGCCGATCCAGTAGACGAGCAGCAGCAGGAGGATGGCGCCGCCCCAGCCGGGGTGGCTCCAGAGGCGGGTACGGATTTGTGCCAGCCTCGGCTCGGGGAGGACGGATATCCGCTGGATCACCTCGTCGAGGGCGTCGGTGTTGACGCTTTCCCCGCCGGTGATGGAGGCGATCTCCGCGAGCACCGCGCGATTCACCGGGCGGCCCTGTTTTTCGCGCTTGGGCAGCGAGACAGTCAGCTTGGTCTCGAGCTGGCGATCGTGCTCGGGAGCCTCGATGGTGATCTCGAACGGGCCGCCTTCCTGCGGCAACATCTCCGCGCTGTACACGCCCCAGCCGCCGTCGACTTCCGTCAGCTCCAGTTGCTCGTCCCGGCCGGTGGGCGAGACGATCGTACCGTGGACCTCGCCGTCCTCCAGCGGGAAACCGGCCTCGTCGAGCACGGTCGCCTGCAGGAACACGCGGTCGCCGACCTTGGGTGTCTCCGGCGTGTAGCTCAGCCGGATGCCCTCCTTCTCGGCGAGGTGCCGCTTGTGCGCCATCCAGCGGGCGACCTGGCTCCAGAACCGGTAGTGGAACTTGTCCTCGACGCCGCGCCGCCAGCGCCACGCGCTGTCGGTGCCCATGAACAGCACCTTGCCGCGGCCGGCATCGCGGATGGCCAGCAGCGGGATGCGGCCAAACTGGTTGCGCAGTTCCGAGTGCACGGCGAGCACCTCGCTGCCGGGCCGGCTCTTGGTCACGCCGGTGGACCAGTAAAAGCCGGGGAGCATTTTCCAGATCTGGTCGTTCACCATCTCGTCTGCGTCGAAGCGCGTGAGCAGGTGGCCGCGCCCTCGGCTTGAGAGCGTGAGGAGCGATTCGTTTTGCAGGCCGACGCCGGTCGGCTGGGTGTCGTCGAGCACGACCGGCAACAGCTCATTCAGCGGGCTGTCCATCAGCGAGAGGTGGTTGCCGCGCCGGCCCGGCATGAAGACCAGCCCGCTGCCCTGCTGCTCGACGAGGCCCTTGATCAGCTCAGCGTCCTTTTCGCTCAACTGCCCCTTTCCGACGCCGACGTCCCCGAGGAACACCACGTCGTAGCGCGTGAGCATTTCACGCGAGCCGGGGAAGGCGGAGAGGTAGTCGCGCCCACCGCCGGGGCCGAGGCTTGGGTGGAACAGCATGCAGCTCAGGTCCACGCCGGGATCGCGGGCGAGGGCGTTGCGCAGGAAGCGGTATTCCCAGCGCGGCTGCGAGTCGACGACCAGCACCCTCAGCTTGACCACGCGTACCGCGATGTGAAACTCCGCCGCGTTGTTGTCCCTCAGTTGTTCCTCCTTCTCGACCGGGAATTCCAGCCGCAGGTCGAACTCACCGACTTCGCGCGGGTACCACATGATTGAGTCGCGGAACCGGCTGTTCGCCGGGAGGGTGATTTTTTTCGCGGCCAAACGCTCAGAGCCGTTCATCAGCCGCACCTCGGTGGCGACGTCGCGCGGCAGGTGGCTTTGCACCGTGTACGGGATGGCGATCTGTTCGCCAAACAGCCCGTACGCCGGCGCCGCGATCTCCTCCATCGCGAGGTCGGGGATTGGCTCGTCCTGCCCGGTGACGACGCTGAACACCGGGATGCCCTCGTCGCGGTAGCGCGTGGCCACGCCGATGGGAGAGGGGCCAAGGTTCCAGTCGCCGTCGCTCAGCAACAGCACGGCCTTGAGATTTTTCTGCTGCCGCAGCACGGAGCCAAGCGCGCCGCTCAGGTCGGTGCCGATCTCGTGCGCTTGGCCAAGCGCGTTCGTGGCGGCCATGCCCGGCTCTGCGGCAAACGCGCCGCTCAACACCTCCGAGCCGGCCTCGAGCGGTGTCCAGAAGGCGCGCTGGGTTTGCGCAGCGAGCCAGTCGGCGCGGGTGACGATGTTGTTGGTGCTGACCACGTCGCGCGTCTGCATGCTCCCGGAGGCGTCGTTGAGAATGATGACCTGAGGTGGGTCGGTGCGCTCGATCTGCCGGATCAACTCCGGGCGTAGCAGCGTGAACGCCAGCATCGCCACCGCCACAAGTCTCATCACCTCGAGCAGGGCGACTTTGCCGCGGCGGCCGTTGCGCTGCCAATTGCCCCAGCCCAGCCACGCGGCCAGCGCCACCACGCCGATCCCGGCGAGGCCAAGCGCAAACGAAGTAGCAAAAGACCAGTGTGTCATGCGGCGGCGGGTTGGGGTTTGGGCGGGGCGTCCTCCGTCGCACGGCCGGGCCGGATGAGCCACGCCTCGGCCAACAGCGCGAGCAGCATCAGGAACAGGATCAGCCGCCACAGTTCGCCCTGCAACGCCGTGTCGTCGCGCTGCGCCTGGAACAGTTGAAACGGCATCGTGCCGAACAGCCCGGCGACGGCCGCGTCCTCGACGCGCTCGAACGCATCCTCGGCGGCCGGCCGGTTGACGACCAGCCAGCGGTCGCCGGACTGGTAGACGCCGGCCTGAGTCTGCACGTCGCCACGTTGGCCTGTCTCGGCAGACAGCCACTCGAGTTGCATGTCACCCGCGCCGACCTGTCCGCACTCGGCGACCGAGTCGCGCTGCAGTCGGCGGCTCCCGGCGGCCAGCAGGCGCTGCAGCATCGGGACGACCACGTGGCCGTTGCCCATCTCCGACCAGGCCAACAGCGGCAGGGTGGCGCAAAAGTAAACCTCACCTTGGCCAAGCGCCTGGCGGACGAGCAGCGCTTGGCCGTCGTCGAACGCCGCCAACACCGCCGCCTGGCCAACGACCTGTTGCCGCTGCCGTACGCCAAGCTGGGCCAACGGCAGCAGCAATCCCTCGTCAGTGTTGGCCAGCGGCCCCTGGTTTTCGTCCCAGCGGCCAACCGCAAAGCCGTCGTCCTCGCCGGTTTGTTTTTCACCCCAGCCCAAGCCGCTGAAACGGGCCGTGCCGGCCTGGCCCGGCGGGAAAAAAATGACGCGGCCGCCCTCCTCGGCGAATTGTCTCAGAGAGCTGGCCATTTCGCCCTCCGGCAGCGGCGCCTGCCAGACGACAAGCGTGGCGTCGCGGAGATCGGCCGGGGTTGCGTTTGCCGGCGGGAGGCGCCTGGCCGGGGTGCGGCCGTCCCGTCCGGTGGTCGACGCGGCCGCCTGCCATAACGGGCCAAGCGCGCTTTCGGTGACGACCAGGCCGACCGACGGGTGGTCGTCGCTGTACCGGTAGTAGGTGACGTTGTCGCGCGGGTTGCCGTCGGCCGGCAGCGCGAGCTTGCCCCAGCCGCCGGCCTGGTCGCCGACGGCAAAGCGATGTCGCCAGCGGGTCGATTGCCCGTTGACCCTGGCCTCCAGTTCGGTGTCGACGCCGTTGAGCGTGCGGGTGATCGTCGCAGTGTCAGGGGTAGCCTCGGTTCGTTTCAGGTCGGTGGTCAGTCGGACTTCACCACCGGCGGCCGCTGGCTGGCGGGTAAGCTGGGCGACGGAGATCGAGGTGTTGCCGGGCGAGGCCTGCGTGGTGCCGAGCAGGCGAACGCGCACGGTCTGCGGCAGCGAGTCAAACGCCGTGACAAGCGTTTCCCAGCGCGAATCGTCCGGCAGCCAGTTGCTGGCCTGCAGGTCGGAGGCGATCCAAATCTCAGCGGTGCCGGCCTGGTTCTCGATCAGCCAGTCGAGCGCGGCCTGCATCATGGCGGGGAGGTCCGCCGCCGTGTCCGTCGGTTTCGTGCCGGGCAGCTCGGCCAGCGACGCGGCGCTGGGGATTTCGCGCGCCTGGCGCGTGGCGCTGTCGAGCAGGACAAGGTGGCTGCTATTCTCGAATTTCCCGGCGGCGTCGGCCAGCATCCGGAGCGCGTACTCGCGGCGCGACTCGTCCGTCCCGGCGACGCGCGACTCCATGCTGGCGGAGCGGTCGACGAGCAGCAGGATGACATCCGGCGCGCCGCCGAGTGCCCAGCCGACCCAGCCGCCGACGAGCGGCCGCTGCAGGAACAGGAACAACGCCAGCACGGCCAGCATGCGCATCAGCAGGATGAGCAGGTTGCGCAGCTTCGCGTGGCTGGTGGAGCTTCGCGTGGCGGCGAGGAGAAACTGCATCGCCGCCCACTGCCTCGGCCGGTGCCGCATGCGGTTGATGAGGTGGATGATGACCGGCAGCGAAAGCAGAAAACCGCCGAGCAGCAGATTGCCCAGTAAGCTGGAGATGAACGGCTCGAGGAACATTCCGTGGGTCAGCTGCGCGTGGCGTGACGGGCGCGCTCGGTGAGGAAATCGGCCAGCACCTGGTCGTACGGTTGATCGAGTGTCACGCGGCGGTAGTCGGCGTTGAACTCGTGGCAGTCGTCCCGCAGCCTGCCGAGGAAGCGCTGGAGCTGGGCCTGATACTCGGCGCGGACGGTGGCCGGCTCGGTGACGATCGACTGCGACCCCTCCATGTCGACGAACCGCACCGGCCGGTCGAACTCGAAGGCCAGTTCCAGCGGGTCGAGCAGGTGAAACAGGGCGAGGTCGTGTTTCTGATAGCGCAGATGCTGCAGCGCATCTCGCAGCTCGCCGCCGTCACAAAAGCAGTCGGACAAAATCACAACAAGCGCGCGGCGGCGGGCCTTCTCGGCCAGTTCATGCAGCATCGGGACGAGACGCGTCCCGCCGGTGGGCCGCGCTTGGCCAAGCGC
>NYYJ01000070.1 GCA_002686755.1 Verrucomicrobiales bacterium | reverse complement strand
TCTTCACCCGTCTTGCCGCCGTGTTTGCGGAGGAGGTCGGCGATTTCACCATCGGCTAAATCTATCGGTGTCATTCCATTTAAATCTATCGCATTTACATCCGCGCCTTTGGAGATTAGCAGTTCAGCGATTTCCTTGTGACCTGTCGGCAATTGGTCAATCGCCCCGCTAACCGCATAATGCAAAGGAGTCCATCGCCCTTCACCCTTCGCATTTACATCAACTCCATTATTCATGTGTTTTTGAACAGCCTCAATGTCTCCGACTTCGGCAGCTAAGTAAATTGATTCATCAGCTTTAAGTCCATCACTTGTCTTACCTCCGTTTTTGCGCAGAAATTCAGCGGTTTCTTTTAAAGCAGCTATTTTTTCAGGTGAATAATTTGATCTGTGCGAATAATGCTTAATAGCACCTTCCACATTATCAAGTGGAGTTGGAGTTCCTCCGCTCCTTCTTTTTACATTTATATTTGCACCATTAGCGAGGAGTAGCGCAACGAATTCCTTGTGACCCCAACCCGCCGCCTCATGCAATGGTGTAGTTGTGCGATTATCTTTTTCATTCACATTTGCGCCTTTGGTGATGAGAAGAGCTGCGATTTTTTTAAAACCTTTCCGAGCTGCAAAGTGTAAAGGAGTTCTGCCATCGCTATCCTTTAAATTTATATTAGCGCTGTTAGCGATTAATGTCTCAACGATTTCTATTTGTTTACGCTTGATTGCACCTATAATCGGTATTTTTAGGTCTACGTCAGCTCCTTGAGCAATTAAAAGTTCGGCGATTTTAATATGTCCTTCCTTTGCCGCAACCAAAAGAGGAGTGAATTTATTATCAATATTATTATTAACACTAATGCCATCTTCTAAGTGTTTGCTTACCCAACTAATATCACCCACTAATGCTGCAACAACTAAGGAATCTGGAGCTCCGCTTTCACCGCCATGCTTAAGAATCAAATTAGCAATGTTTTGATTTAAAATGTTAGTTTTGTTGTCTTTTGGAATTTGTAAGTATTTAAGTCTATTATTTTTAATTAAAGTATAATCTAATGGTGTTGCACCGCCTTTATCTTTGGCATTGATATCTGCGCCATTAGCTATTGCAGCCTTCATAGCATCTATATTTTCATCTGAAACAGCTTTAAGCAGAGCACGATTAGCCTCTGGATTTCCGCACCCCACCAACACCACGGCTGCGATTGTTGTGAGTAGGAAGTGTTTCATTTGCCTTCAGCTTTCAATTCTTCAGCTGTCTTACCGCCGTGTTTGCGGAGGAGGTCGGCGATTTTGCCATCTGCCACGTCCAGGGGTGTGCCACCAAAACCCGGAGATGTGTATGGATTCACCTCGGCGCCGTTAGCGATGAGCAGTTGGACTATTTGTTCCTGTTTATTTTGGGCGGCAAGATGCAGGGGAGTCCAGTCGGCCAAGCCTTTCGCATTCATGTCCGCGCCGTTTTCTATGAGTAGTTCGACGATTTCCTTGTGACCCAGAAGAGCCGCATAATTAAGGAGTGTATCTCCATTCTTATTCCTGTAATTCACGTCTGCGCCAGTAGCCAAGTGTTGTTTAACAGTTTCTATGTCCCCTTTTTTTGCAGCATCAATCGGTGCTTCCAATTCTTCATGCGTCTTGCCGCCATGCTTCCTCAGCAACACCGCGACTGCACCTTGATTGTGTTTGTTGGCCGCGTCTAATGGGGTTTTTTCGGAAAAAACATCGTCCATTGCGACTGCATTCACATCTGCACCTTCTTGGATTAGCAGTTCGGCAATTTCCTTATGATTATTAGAAACCGCAGCATGCAAAAGAGTTTCGCCGAACTGAGCCTTCACATTCACATCTGCACCAGCAACCAAGAACTCCTTTACCGCTTCGACATCACCACCGCCAACCGCACTATGAATCGTTCCATGTTTGCCGCCGTGTTTACGGAGGAGTTCGGCGGTCTCTTTCTCGCCTTCAGACATGGCATAATCTAGGGGCGTGGCGTCATCCATGTCCTTCGCGTTCACATCAGCACCTGATTCAATAAGCAGTTTGACAATTTCCTTGTAGTCTTTGAATGCTGCCAAATGCAAAGGAGTCCTTCCAGTCCCACTCTTCGCATTCACCTCGGTTCCATCATTCAAGTGCTGTTTAACAGCTTCAATGTTTCCTAATTCAACAGCCACTACAATCGATTCAACTGCTTTTAGTTCGTCTCTCGTTTTGCCGCCGTGTTTACGTAGTAGGTCAGTGATTAGGGGCTGTTTAAAAGCTATTGCTACATCAAGTGGCGTCCTGCCAATATCACTCTTAGAATTCACATCTACCCCATCAGCCAAGTGCTGTTTGACTGCCTCGATGTTTCCAGTTTGCGCTCCTGTCCAAATATCCACACTCGGCCCACACCCCACCAGCACCACGGCTCCGATTGTTGTGAGTAGGAGGTGTTTCATTTTTGATTAGTAGATAAATTCTGATGCTCCATTTGCAATCAGAAGTTCTGCAACATCATTTTGAAAATTATTATCGGCAAGGTTCAAAGGAGTGAGGTTTTTACTTGTTTTAGCATTTAAATTCGCGCCTTCGACAATAAGCAATGCAACAACCTTCCTTTGCCCTTTCATGGCAGCCCAATGCAGAGCGGTCATTTCATTAGCATCTATATCATTCACATCCACACCAGCGGCCAAATGTTGTTTCACAGCCTTAATGTTTCCAACTTCAGCAGCCTTGTGTATTGATTCGACTGGCGACTGCATTCGATACACACACCCAACCAGCACNACGACTGCGATTGTTGTGAGCAGGAGGTGTTTCATTTCCCTTCGGCTTTCAATTCTTCAGCTGTCTTGGCTCCGTGTTTGCGGAGGAGNTCGNNGATTTTGGTTGTTTTTCGCACGCCGTAGATGGAAGGCACAATGGCCAGGGTAAGTCGCTATGTGCCTAAGTCTTCTTTGCTATGCTACATTCCTTTGGGATAGAATCTCTATCATTTGACTCATCAATAACTAGGGCTTCCTGAAAAAGTTAAGGAGATAGACGGTAAGGTCATGCGGAGGGAGTTGCGGGGGCATGGAGCGTACGACGATGGTGTGAGCTCAGAATGCCAGCACGGAGGGTTGGCGACCGCAAGAAGCAGGCGACTCGCTCGCACCAGCCTCTTTAGCAGTGCCAAAAATTCCTTCCTCAGCCGGGTGTTCAGGTTCAGCACGATCAGGCCGATGTTGATCACGCTTACGCTCGTCCGCATCAGTCTGGCCATCACTCGCGCCAAGGTGCCTCCCCGCTTGGCGTTGCCAAACTTGCCTTCCACAGGGATGCGATCCCGTTCGTCCTGCCTCGCTTGGGCCCGAGCGGCCGCGTTCTCCTCCGTCGCTCGCCGGGGGCGGCCCAACGGCGGGCCTGACAGTCGGATACCGCGTTGCTGGCACCATTGGCGATTGGCCCGCGTGCGGTAGATCTTGTCGGCGTGTACTGACTCCGGATAGTGCCCGTGACGCTCTCGGTAGCTCTCCACCTGCCCAACCAGATCGCCCCCTTCATTGTAGGCCTCCCAGCTCAACCGGTGCAGGCTCGCATACCCGCCGCTCACGCTCACCGATATCTTCGCCCCGAACTCCACCTTGGCCGAGGCTTTGCCCCGCACGATCGGGCGCACCCACGGCTGGCTCAGGCTCACGATCCGATGCTCGATCCGGTGTTTCTTCTCCCTCCACATCTCTTCTTGTTGACGATAAATCTCGTGCGCCACCAGCAGGCAGCGATAGTCGTACGCCTTCAGACTGGCCAGCCGGGCGCCGGCTTGCACCTGCTTTTCTATGTGTCCAATATCCCGCCGAATGTAGCGCAGTTGCTGGCCGATGGCCTTGCGAATCTTTCTGGTTCCGGGCCGCTTCTGTTTGGCGATGGCCACGGTGTCCCGGCGCGCCTTCTCCCGGTAGGTGCGCGGCTTCGGAACCGGAGCGGGCATCGACCGATGCACCTCATCGATCACGTGCTCGAGTTTCTCCCGCGTTTCATTGAGCAGTTTCAGGTCGGTCGGATAGGTGATGTCCGCAGGCGTGACGGTCGCATCCATCAACAGCTTGCCGCTTGGAATCGGCTCCTTTGGCGCCGGGCCGGCAACGCTTTGTTCGGTGGCTTGATTCCCGTCCGGAACCGGGCTCCCATCTGCCGCCTCGGACAACTCGGCCTTCCCGCGATCGGCCCCCTTCTGGGTCGGGGCGACAGTGGCAATCAGCCGCGCGTTGATCGCGTCAAAGTCGTCCTGCGCCAAGCGGCTGCGAAAGTGCACCATCATCGAGGGATCGAACGGCAACTGCCGGAGCAGTTCACGATAGCCTAAAAAGCTCTGGAGGTACGGGTTCTCGAAGATCTGCTCGACGGTCTCCTCGTCGGTGATGCCCAGCCTCTCCTTGATGATCAGCGCCCCGAAAGCAACCCGGCCGGGCAGCGGCGGCGCGCCCATCCCACTGTCGGTCATCGCCCCGGCGTAACGTTCCTCGACCATATCCCACGGCACCAATGCGGCCAGCTTCACCCAGCGGTTTTCAGCGGAGAGTTTCCCGCCAAAGGGCAGGTAGAATTCGACGAATTCAGTTTGTTGACATCGGTTCATCGCGCAAAACGTGTAAGCTCTCGTGCAAGCTTTTTGTCTGCCTATCAACCAACCCCTTGCACTTCACTCCTTCGTTGCATCCAGTTTATCCNGTTNNTCCTGTTATTCCTGTTATTCCTGTTATTCCTGTTATTGAAACTTTTTCAGGATACCCTATTTACCGGGGTTTTAAACCGGACACTAGTGGCGCGAAGTAATTGCGAACCCTCGAAACCGAGTCAACGGCAAAATCGCCGGTTGGTGGCGGGCAATGTATACAATGCAATGGGTTTAACAGCCTTCGTTGGAGACTGTATACAGGGACAGCAATTCGGCTCGACAGGCCTTAAGCAGAGATGTAAACGGGGGTNGAGTGAAACGCCGATCAAACGCACCACCGATCCAGTTTTCATCCGGCGGTTCGCCGGTGTCGAGATAGCGCCAGCGGCTGCCTCTGGTTATCAACACCGATTCCTCCGCGTTGCGCTTGGGCACCACCTCAAACTCGACCCCGGGCGACTCCACCGCCTCGCCGTTCATTCCCTGCGCGATGACGGTGAAAACGAATTTGCCAACACGCCGATTCTGCCATTCATAGACATACGGCTCGGCGGTGTCCGCGAACACGATCTGCTCGATCGCCTGGCCACCGAGATCGGCCCTGGCCTTGACGTGCGTGACGCCGGGGGCCTCGATTCGAGACTCGGCCGGCGACGTGATGCGAGCCCAAGGCACGTCACCCGCCGGTTGAGCGAAGCCAAGCGGCACAGCAGCCAGCCAACCGGCCAGCCAAGCGCGTTGTCCGGTGCCCTGCCTCAAATCGACTCTGACACCGAGAACGCGTTGACGTTTTGTCGCTTGGCCAAGCGGTTTGCCAGGTCGCTGTCGATGAACCTCTCCGACCTGGCGTCGTAACGCAGCTTTTGGTTACCAACCCGGTGCGCGATATTACCCATATGCATCACAGAAGTTGTCACCTGCGCGAGCTCAACGTCTGCGTTGGGCAACTCGCGCGAGCGGACACAGTCGACAAAATTCTGCTGATGCTCCGGGTCCGGATGTCGGCCATACTGCTGCCCCACCACCCTGCCGTTTGAGGCGAACACCTGCCACCCGCCGCCGTGTCGCCCGAGCATCATCATGTCCCTCGTGCCGTAAAACTCGATGCGAGTCGCGCACTGTGGCCAGTGTGGAAACTTGTCACTCGAACGGATGCTGCCGTTGATCTTGCTCATTGCACCGGCGAAATGTGAATGCTCGAAGGTCATAACAAAACCGGGATAGTCATACTGCAGAATCTCCACATCCGGCACCTCGGCGTCGTCGCCCCGGTGCTGTATACGACCGCCCGAGGCGGACACCGCAGCCGGTGCGGCGGGATCACCCATCACCATCAACGCGAGGTCGAGCTGGTGGATACCGCAGTCGGCCAAATCGCCGCCGGAGTAGTCCCAGAAATAATGCCAACCAGCGTGAAAGATGCGGCTGTGATACGGCCGTTTCTTTGCCGGTCCCAGCCAGGTTTTCCATGAAAATCCTTTCGGTGGACTACCGCTTTTCCCGAGATGAAACGGCCCGCCGCCTTTGAGGTTGAACACCTTGACCAGGCGCACATCGCCGAGCCTGCCGGATCGGATATACTCCCGTGCCGCGTGGTTGTATGGAGCACTGCGATTCTGGGTGCCGACCTGCACGATGCGCTTGTACTTCCGCGCCGCCTCGACGAGCTTCCGACCCTCCCAAATGTTGTGGCTGAAGGGTTTCTCGACGTAAACATCCTTTCCCGCCTGACAGGCGAGGATGGCAGCTGGCGTATGCCAATGATCCGGCGTAGCCACTACCACGGCATCGACGCCCTTATTAGCAAAAACCTCTTCCATTCGCCGGGCCAGCAACGGCTTCCGACCGCCCTGCTGTTCCGCCATATGGTCGGCAATCCGGACAAGGCGTTCCTCGTGGATGTCGCACACCTGCGAACACTCGACATCACTGCGCCGGGTCAGGCTCGCGGTGACCTGCGCGCCCCGGCCGCCGCACCCGATGAGCGCCACCTGTACCCTGTCGTTGGCCCCCCGCACTTGGCCAAGAGCCGGGAAACCCAGCGCGGACGCGGCCAAGCCACTTTTCAAGAACATTCTGCGTTTTATGGATTTCATGCGCAGGAAAAGTTATCACCACACCCCGGCGCTCACGACTTTAATGTTGGCCTTTTTCGCCAAGCGCAGAGAGGCTTTCTGCGATGTTCGGCTTTTTCAAAAAACGGCGTCGCGAAAGAATCCGCCGAAAAAACTTCCCGGCGGAGTGGGTCGCCATTTTGGAATCGAACCTTGGCTGTTACCGGCAATTGTCCGCCGCCGATCGGCGGGAGTTGCAGGAACATATTTTGGTGTTTCTGCACGAGAAACGGTTCGAGGGCTGCGGTGGGTTGGAGATCGACGACGAGATTCGCGTGACTATCGCCGGGCAGGCCTGCCTGTTGTTGCTGCACCGCGAGCCGGCCTACTACCCGACGCTGCGCACGATTCTCGTCTATCCCAGCTCGTACCTCGCGAAGAATCCGCACGACGCCGACGAGCAGTCGCATCGCTTGGGCGAGTCGTGGCAGTACGGCCCGGTCGTGCTCGCCTGGGACTCGAGCCGGCGCGGCGGCAAGAACGCCTTCGACGGTCACAACGTCGTGCTGCACGAGTTCGCGCATCAGCTTGACCAGATGGAGGGCGCCGCCGACGGCGCGCCTTCGCTTGGCCAAGGGGAAACATGGGCCAAGCGCAAGCCGATGTACCGGACGTGGGCGCTGGTATTCAGCCGGGAATTCGAGCGGCTACAGCTAAAGGCGGCCAAGGGCAAACGGACGGTGATTGACCATTACGGCGCGACCAACCCGGCTGAATTTTTTGCCACCGCCACCGAGGCGTTTTTCGAGAAACCGCGGCAGCTCAAAAAGAAACGACCGGAACTGTACGAGGCGCTCCGGTCGTATTACAAGCAGGATCCCGTCGCGTGGCACGGGAGCCGTGATCGTTGAAAAACTGGTGGGGCCGTCAACGGCCGCCGCGGTAGCCGCCCCCGCCCCCACCCCGGTCTTCCCGCTGGCGTGCCTCGTTCACAGTCAGCTTGCGGCCCATGAAATCCTCGCCGTTGAACTTCGCCACGGCGGCGTTGGCCTCCTCGTCGCTGGAATAGGTCACAAAGCCAAAGCCGCGTGATCTGCCCGTGTCACGATCCTTCACGACGACCGCATCGGTGATCGTACCGGAAGCGCCGAAAGCGTCCCGCAGATCGTCGTCTGTGGCGTCCCAGTTCAGGCCGCCCACGAATATCTTATTTCCCATGATAGGTCCTTTTTCCTGGCGACTGCCCGATGTGGGCAACCGCACTCGCGGTGAACGGTGAAGCCGCCACCGGCGCTTGGCAAGCGGGAAAAATCAGCCCGATGTGATTTTCGTGTAGGCCTCGCCCTCGTTGATGGTGGGGGTCTCGGGGCGCCCCTTGTAGTGGTAAACGAGGTCGAGATTGTGGATGCCCAGCAGGTGCAGCACCGTGGCGTGCAGGTCATGCACGTGCAGCCGGTTCTCNGTCGCCCACAGGCCCAGCTCGTCCGTCGCGCCGATCACCTGACCGCCCTTTACGCCGCCGCCGGCCATCCACATGGTGAATCCGGTGGGGTTGTGGTCGCGGCCGTCGCCCTTCTCGCTCATCGGCGTGCGGCCAAACTCGCCGCCCCAGATCACCAGCGTGTCGTCGAGCAGCCCGCGCGACTTGAGATCCCTCAACAGCCCGGCGGTCGGCAGGTCGCTCTGGCGGCATTGGCGGCTGTGGTTGGCCTCCATCTCCGAGTGCGAATCCCACTTGCTGCCGGCACCATGGTAAATCTGCACGAACCGCACACCGCGCTCGACCAGCCGCCGCGCCAGCAGGCAGCACCGGCCGAACGGCTCCGTCTCCTTGTTGCCGAAGCCGTACAAGCGCCGGGTCGCCTCGCTCTCGCGGCCCAGATCCACCGCCTCCGGCGCTTCGGCCTGCATGCGGTAGGCCAGCTCGTANCTCCGGATGCGCGCCTCGAGTTCGCTCTGGTGCCCGCGCTCGGCGCGGTGCCGCTCGTTGAGCCGCCGCAGCAACTCGAGCTTCCGCCGGTGCGTCTCCGGCGTCACGCCGTTGGGGAGGTTCAGGTGGCGGAACGGCTCNGCACCGGGGCTGAGCCGGATGCCCTGGTACGCCGCCGGCATGAAACCGGCGCTCCAGTTGCGCGGGCCGTTTGTCGGCGTCGACTTGGTGTCGGTCATCACGACGAACGCCGGCAGGTTTTCGTTCGCGGTGCCGAGCCCGTAATTCACCCACGAGCCAAGGCACGGCCGTCCGGCGAGCGGCTGGCCGGTGTTCATTTGGCAGACGCCGCCCGAGTGGTTGATCCCGTTGGTCCAGCAGGAGCGAATCACCGCGAGATCATCAACACAACCGGCCGTGTGCGGCAGCCAGTCGCTGACCCACGTGCCGCTNTGNCCGTGGCGCCTCCACGTGCGGGGGCTAGCGAGCAGCGGCGACTCCGTTTCACCCATCGCCGTGATCGGCCGCTTGAAACTCTTGGGCATCCGCTGCCCGGCGAGCTGGTTGAGCAGCGGCTTGGGGTCGAACAGGTCGATGTGGCTTGGCCCGCCCTCCATGAACAGGAAAATCACGCGCTTGGCCCGGGGCGCAAAATGCGGCGGCACAAACGACGGCCGGGCCGCTTGGCCAAGCGCGTTCTCCCTCGCGAGCAACCCGCTCAGCGCCACCGCACCGAAGCCTGCTCCGCCACGCAGCAGCAGTTCACGCCGCGAAAAAAACCGGTTCGTCGCTGCCGTGTCCATGTTCATGACTCAGTCCACATACAGGAAGGCGTTGGCGTTCATGAGCACGTGGCAGTACTCGGCGAGCGCGGCCAAGGCCGGCGGTTCGCCCGCCGCCCCGCAGGCATCGAGGAACGCCAGCGCGTCATTGAGCTGCGACGACAGCGGCGCCTGGCCAAAAGCCAGCTCGTGCGCGGCGGCGACCTGCGCGGCGGCATCGCCGGGGTGCCGCTTGGCTAGGCGCTTGGCCAGGGCCGTCGCCCGTTGGCGCGTCCACTCGCTGTTGAGCAGCAGCAGCGACTGCGTCGCCGTGGTCGTCACGTTGCGCTGCGGCATGTGCGAGATGTGGTCGGGCGAGTCGAACGTCTGCATCACCTCGTCCGGGCTGTTGCGCATCACCCGGCGGTACACCGACCGGCGGTTCGACCCGGCCGACGCCACGCCTTCGCCGCCGGACTCCAGATCCAGTTCGCCGGAAACCGCCAGCAGCCCGTCGCGCACCTGCTCCGCGGCCAGCCGACGGATCGGCGCCCGGGCAAACCAGGTGTTGGCCGGGTCAGCCTGTTCCGACAGCCCGTTGGCCGACGCCTGCCGGTACGCCGCGCTGGTGACCATCAGCCGGTGCATTTTCTTGAGGCTCCAGCCGTCGGCGACAAATCGCCCCGCCAGCCAGTCGAGCAGTTCAGGATGCGTCGGCGGCTCGCCCAACTTGCCAAAGTCGCTGGCGTTGGCGGCCAGGCCCCGGCCGAAATGCTGCTGCCAAAGCCGGTTCACCATCACGCGGCTCGTCAGTGGATTGTCCGGGTCGGTGATCCAGCGGGCCAAGGCCGTGCGGCGGCCGGTCGAGCGCAGCGCGGCCGGCGGCGGTGTGATGCGGGCCGGGCCGGGATCGAGCAGGCTCAGGAAGCCCGGCTCGACGGCATCGCCCTTCTTCGGGAGGCGCGTGGCCGGCGCCACTGGGCCGGCGTCGCTCACGACAAACTTCACCTGCGGCAACGGCTCCGGCATTTGCGCGCTGAACGCCTTCAGCTCCGCGCGAAGCCGCTCCCACTCCGCCTTGGTGGCGCCGGTGAGCCGCTCCGGCAGCTTGGCCGGCTCCACGCCAAACTGCCGCTCCGACAATTCTGCAATCTGCCGCTCGTACGCGGTGCGATCCTCCGGCCGCTTGCGGATCATGGTCTTGATTCTGTCGATGAACTTGTCGAAGCCCTCGCCGGTGGCGCGCCCCAGGAGGGCCGGCTGCTCGATGGCGTGGAGCTGCCTGCGGAGCTCCGCCGTCGCCGTGGCCCAGGCCTGGTGCCGTTCAAAAAACCGGGTGCGTTGCGCGACCGTCCCCACCGGCATCGAGTCGCGCGGCAGCAGCGGTGCAAAGAACGCCTGCATCCGGTAATAGTCGCGTTGCGGGATCGGATCGTACTTGTGGTCGTGGCATCGGGCGCATTGCAGCCCCAGACCCAAAAGCACGTCGCCGGTGACGTTGGTCACGTCGGCGAGGATTTCGCGCCACTGCGTCTCGACGTCGCGCTGGTTGTATTCGTAAATCCAGTGGCGCAGAAACATCGTCGCGATAAGCGCGTCGCGGTTGCCGGGATCGATCTCGTCGCCGGCCAACTGCTCGCGGACAAACCGGTCGTACGGCTTGTCGGTGTTGAATGAGCGGATGACGTAGTCGCGGTACCGCCACGCCTCGGGCCGGTAATGATCCGACTTGTAGCCGTCGGAGTCGGCGTAGCGCACGAGGTCCAGCCAGAGCGTCGCCTGCCGCTCGCCGTAGCGCGGGCTCTCAAGCAGGCGATCGACCAGTCTCCCGTAGGCGCCCGGCGAGTCGTCGCGGAGAAACGCGGCGATCTGCGCCCGGGTCGGCGGCAGACCGGTGAGGTCGAAACTGACGCGGCGGATCAATGTCCGCCGATCCGCCGCCGCGGCCGGTGGCAGCCCGTGCGCCGCCAGCTTGCGGGCGATGAAACGGTCGATCCCGTTGAGCGCCCAACCAGCGCCGGCCGCCGGCACCACCACTTGCCGCACCGGCCGGAACGCCCACCACTCGCGGTCCGCCTGGGTGAACTCCGCCGCAAAAACGGATCCGCCCAACAACATCCACAAAAGGGCCAAGCGCTGAATCATCGCCGCAAAACTACCACCCTTATTCATGAAAAACCATCCCCCTACTTGGCCAAGCGCTTGGCCAAGCGCTTGCGCGGCGGCCTTGAGCGACATAGATTTCCCGCATTCACTTCGTTTGANATGAACTCAAAACCTGTATCCACCACGCCCCGGCGGCAGTTTATCAAGTCCTCGAGCGCCTCGATCGGCGCGCTGGCCACCGTTCACCTGNCCAGCGGCCTGCGGGCNGCCAGCCCCAATGACAAGGTGTCGCTGGGCATCATCGGCCCGGGCGGCATGGGGCGCAGCCACATCCGGAATCTCGTCCNGCGCAAGGACNCCGAGATCGCGTTTGTCTGCGATCCTGATGCCAACCACCGCGCCAACGCCGCAAACATGGTCGGGGCCGGCACTGGCATCAAACCGAAGCAACTGGGCGACCTTCGCGAAATGCTCGAGGTCAACAGTGTGGACGCAGTGTTTATCGCCACGCCGGATCATTGGCACGCCCCGGCCGCTATCCTCGCCGCCGAGGCCGGTAAACATGTCTACGTGGAAAAGCCGTGCTCGCATAACATCCGCGAGGGGCGGCTAATGATCGAGGCCGCACGGCTCAACAAGCGCGTCATGCAGGTCGGCACCCAGTCGCGCAGCACCCGGCACGTGCAGCGGGCGATGGAGCTGCTGCACAACGGCGCGATCGGCCGCGTGCTCGTGGCAAAGGCGTGGAACAGCCAGAGGCGCTCGTCGATCGGCAGGGCCAAGCCAAGCGCGCCGCCGGCGCATCTCGATTTCGACACATGGCTTGGCCCGGCCCCGAAGGTGCCGCACCAGTCAAACATGCTGCACGGCATCTGGCGCTGGTGGTACGCGTTCGGCACCGGCGACATGGGCAACGACGGCGTGCACGACCTCGACATCGCCCGCTGGGGGCTCGGTGTCACGACGCACCCGAACCGCATCGCCGCGCTGGGCGGGAAATATTTCTTCGACGACGACCAGCAGTTTCCCGACACGCAGAATGTCCTGTTCGAGTACGGGCCGGACGCCGCGACCGGCAAATCGCGCCAGCTTATTTTCGAGCAGCGCATCTGGGCACCGTACGTCGAGCAGGGATATGAGAACGGGAACGCCTTTTACGGCACGGACGGCGTCATGCTTCTGGGCAAGCACGGTGGCTGGAAGCTGTACGGCCCGCGCAACAAGCTGCGGGAGCAGATGGGCGGCTCGCCGGATCTGCGGGCGCATCACGACGATTTTTTCCGCCGCATCCGCGAGGGCGGCACGCCGAATGCCGACATCGAGATCGGCCATTTGTCGTCGTCGCTCTGCCATCTCGGCAACATCGCCACCCGCATCGGCCGCGTGCTCGAGTTCGATCCCAAGCGCGAGCAAATCGTCGGCGACGACGCGGCTAACGCGATGGTCACGCGTGAATACCGCGATCACTGGGGTCGGCCAAGCGGGGCTTAAGCATGCTTTGCGGTTGATTTCCCGGGTGGTTTCTGGCAGGGAGTGTCCCCCATGAAGCGTGCATTTTTCGCATCCCTAACGACCGTCGTGGCGGCGCTTGGCTTGGTATCCGCCAATGCCCAGTCAGTGTTGAGGGCGCATTTCGCCGGTATCGACAACTTGGCCAAGCGCGAAGACGCCAAGACACTCCTCTCGGTTTGGCAGCTCAAGCAAACCCAGGCGTTCCGCAGCGAGGCGCTCGACAAATTGGCCAAGCGGCTCGGCGGCGACGACGCTAAGCAAGAGGCGGCTGTGCGAAAGCTGTTGCCCGATCTCGGGATGGGCGAGCTGTTCCTCGGCATCGCCCCGGGCGACGGCCGACCGGACATCGCGATCATCACGGCGATGAACAAAAAACGGGGCGGGCTGTGGACGCAGACTCTCCGGCAACTGGCCAGGCAGCGCGGCGGCGATCCGCTGGAACAGTTCGTCGCCGGCTACACCGGCTGGCGCGTGGACTACGACAACGGACGCACGCACGGCTTCGGTTACGCCGACGGTTGGCTGCTGTTCGGCTCCGGGCAGGGAACACTCAACCATTTGAAAAAAGCGGCGGAGAGGATCGCCGATACCGGCCGCCCGTTCCCGGCGGACAAGGAGAACGACCTCAGCCTGACGGTGGACGCCAGCGCGGTGCCCGGCTTCGTCCGCGACCGGCTGGCCAACGCACCGAGCCTGGTCCGCGTCACCTCGCGCCTGAAGAACGACAATTTTTACAGCAAGGCGGTCGTCGAGTTCGACAAGCCGCTGCCGACCGACGCGCCTGACTGGGAGATCCCTACGCGCACGATCACCGAGCCGCTCGCCAGCTTCACCGCCGCGCGNGGNGCNGGACTGGCCNCCGCCCGGCCGATCCTCTCGCTNCTCGGGCTGNACGCGGNCAANGACCAGTTNTACGCCTGGTCGCAGGCGCGCACCAAGTTCCAGTCGTTTTTCTCCGTGAAGGTGGACGACCCCGGGGCGACGATCGCCAGCTTGGCCAAGCGCGTGGATGACTTCCGCAAACCGGGTGGCCGGGGCGAGAAATTCATCGG
Organism: Verrucomicrobiales bacterium; assembly: GCA_002686755.1. Taxonomy (GTDB): domain Bacteria; phylum Verrucomicrobiota; class Verrucomicrobiia; order Limisphaerales; family UBA1096; genus UBA1096. Next base: position 36,603 of record NYYJ01000070.1, on the reverse strand, counting down.
CCAGATCGAGCATGACACGGAGAAGCCGGCCCTCACGTGGGGCAACGTGCCGCTGTTCGCGCCGTACGTCACCGTCGGGAACTCGGACGACGCCGGCTACCTCGTCGGCGGCGTCTTCCCGCCGGATCCGATCAAGAAGCCGATCCCGAAAGCGATGCTCGACGAGTTCACCGGCAAGGACGGCCTCGTCTATTACAACTGGGAGATCACCGGGCAGCGGCTCGAGAAATGGAACCTGCTGATCCAGTTCGCCGCCATCCTCTCCGACCGGCGCGAGCAACTCGTCAACGACACCCCCGGCATCGCGTTCCTCACCGCGCTCGGGCCGAAGCTCGGCAACACCATCACCGACGCCGTCATCGACGGCAACCGGCTGACGATCACCCGCAAGTCGCACCTTGGCCTCTCCGCGCTCGAGCTCGCCCTGCTAACCCGCTGGATCGACAACCCCCGTTTCCCCACGCCGACGCTCGAGTGGCCGCCGGCCCCGGAGAAAAAGCGCACGCCCAAGCCGAAGAAGCCCGCGAAACCGGCGAACAAAAAGTAACGCCCCAAACCCGATGCTCAGACTCGGCGTCAACATCGACCACGTCGCCACGCTGCGGCAGGCGCGGTATCGCGGCCTCGACCACGGCGAGCCGTGCCCGGTCGACGCCGTCCGGCAGGCCGAGGCCGCCGGCGCGCACGGCATCACCGCCCACCTGCGCGAGGATCGCCGGCACATTCTCGACCGCGACATCTGGGCCATCCGCAACGCGGTGACCACGCGCCTCAACTTCGAGATGGCCACCACGCCGGAGATGATCGACATCGCCCTGCGCCTCAAGCCGGAGGCCGTCTGCCTCGTGCCGGAGAACCGCGCCGAGGTCACGACCGAGGGCGGGCTGAATGTCGTAAGCCAGGCCGACGCCATCACCGAAGCCGCCGCCGCGCTTGGCCAAGCCGGCATCGAGGTCAGCCTGTTCATCGACCCCGACCCGGCGCAGATCGAGGCCACCGCAGCGACCGGCAGCCCGTTCATCGAGCTGCACACCGGCGCCTACGCCGAGGCGTACGGCGACGGGGCCAAGCGTGCCGCCGAGCTGGAGCGCTTGGCCAAGACGAGCGAACTGGCCAAGTCGCTTGGCCTCGGCGTCAACGCCGGGCACGGCCTCAACTACGAAAACACCCGAGGCATCTTTGCCGTGCCGCACCTCAACGAGCTGAACATCGGCCACAGCATCGTCAGTCGCGCCGTCACCGTCGGCCTTGCCCCGGCGGTGAGCGAAATGCTCCGGCTGATGGACGGCTACCCGTCGGCGGGATGATCGGCGGCATCGGCATCGACACCGTCGAGATCGGGCGCATCCGCGACTCACACGAGAGACTCGGCGACCGATTCATCGAGCGCATCCTGCTCCCCGCCGAGATCGAATACTGCCTGCGGCACAAAGACCCCGCCCCAAGCCTGGCCGCGCGTTTCGCCGCCAAGGAGGCGATCTCGAAGGCGTTTGGCACCGGCATCAGCGCCGAGTTGGGCTGGCACGACATGGAAGTGGCCAAGCGCGACTCCGGCGCGCCGTACGTCATCCTCCATGGCACCGGCCAGGCGCTGCTCGAGTCGCGCGGCGGAGGGGTGATCCATCTCAGCCTCAGCCACACCGCCCATCAGGCCACCGCGATGGCCCTCCTCGAAAAACGGGCCGACGGGTGAACATTGGCCCTGTTGCTGCTTCGTCAGCCGGCATGGGGCTTAAGTTGTCAACAAAGCGGAAGGGCGGCGCGTCGAAGCGGCGTCAAATCAGCGACGCCATCGAGATCGCGAAGGATTATCGGACCGACGTTTACTGGGAGGGCGAAGTGGTGTGGCGTTACGCCGACTGGGCGCGGCAATCCGGCGACCGCCGCGACATGGCAGCCGTGGCTTGATCAGCGCAAAAGCCGGATCAGTTGCCCACGGGCCGGGGTGAGGTTTTTGTAGTCGGCGATCTTGTCGGGCATGGTCTCGAGGGCCTCGAGCAGGCCGGCGCGGGCCGGTTGGTTTTCCCGGAGCCTGGCCAACGGCACCACCTCCAGTCGAATGCCGAACAGAATGCCGCCGGTCTCCGGCAGCGCAACCAATGCCTGCCGCTCAACGCGAAACCACACTCCCTCCAAGCCGACGTCCGGCGTGAGGCCGGGCAGGCCAAGCGCCGGGTGCTGATTGAGTTCCGGACTGGCGGTGAGACCCCAGTTAGCGCGTAGCCACGCTTGGCCAAGCTGCAGCTTTGTTAGAAAGCTCCTTGCTTTTTCACCCAGTTTTTCGTTGAGCGTCGGGACGACGGCGTGAATCCAGTCGAGCGGCCGGCCGACTTTCTCCTCGAACGCCCACGACGACGGAAAACAGACGCAGCCGCCGAGCAGCACCGGCATCCCGGCGGCGGTGGGCTGGAGCAGCAACCAGTCTGGCGCGATCGCTTGGCCAAGCGCTGCCGGCTTGGCCGCCACGCCCCATTCGGCCAGCATCCGGGTGAATTCCGCCCGCAACGGCTCGCCCTCCGGAAGCAGGACGTCGTGGCGCTTGGGGTGCCCGGCGAGGCATTGCCCGCGCTTGGCCAGGAGCGCCTCGTCGCCGGGCCAGGCGCAGAAAAACGCCCCCGGCTCGCCTCGCTCCAGCCCCATGCGAAACTCGAACGGCCCCGGATAAAACAGATCGTCCATGACTGCGGCGTCTCCATCCGCGGGGGCAGAGTGCAAAAAATGACCGGCTTTGGCGATGCAAAGAGGGTTGCCAAACGGGCGTTCGCCGGTAGTCTCTCCCGTCCGCCGGGAACGGGGTGAATGAGTCGTCCGCCCGGCGCGTCCCTCTGCCTGTCCGCGTGGAGAAACCACAGCCCAACTATTTACGGGACGGCGCATTCATCGTCGTCATGCTGCTGGCCGTGTTGCTGTTCGAGATTTTTTCCGGCAACAGCGGCGAGGTGCGCACCTACAATGTCCCAAGGGAAAACCCGGTCCCGCCGCCCACGGCCGCCGCACTTCCACCCTCCCCGGCCAAGCCAGCCCCGGACTCGCTGATCCGGTTCACCAAGCCGGACGGCTGGACCGACACCACGGACGCAACAAGCCTTACGACTTTCTCCTTCGTGCTGCCGGGCAACGCCGGGGTCAGCGCCATCCCGCTGCCGGCGCGGCTGGCGGAGAACCCGATGATCGTCAACATGTGGCGCAAGCAGGTCGGCCTTGGCCCGGCGGACGACGCCACGCTGCAAACCTTGGCCAAGCCGATCGAGATCGGCGGACACGACGGGCGGTTGTACGACATCGCCGGCACCGAACCGCTCGCGGGACAGGAGACCCCGCCGCGCATCGTCACCGCGTCGCTGGTGCTTGGCCAAGTGGGTTGGTTCTTCAAGCTGTCCGGCCCGGCCGGGGCGATCGAGCCGCATTACGGCGCCTTCACTAATTTTCTCGCCACGCTGCAGTTTCAACCCGGGGCCAGCGAGGTGAACTTTGACCGGCTGATGGCCGAGGCCGATGCAGCGCGTCCCCCCGCACCCCCTCCGGCGGCGGCCGCGCCGACGTGGGCCAAGCCGGACGGCTGGGCCGCCAAGCCGCCGACCTCGATGCGCTTGGGCAACTTCACCGCCGGGAACGGCAAGGCGGAGATCACGGTGATGACCTTCCCCGGCGATGTCGGCGGGCTGCTGGCCAACGTCAACCGGTGGCGCGGCCAGTCCGGCCTTCCGCCGGTCGATGCCGCCGGCCTGGCCAAGGCGACCACGACGGTGACCATCAGCGGGACGCCGGCCACGCTCGTCGAGGCCATCGGCGAGACCAGCGCCTCGTTGAGCGTATTCCACCCGGCGGACGGCCAGACCTGGTTTTACAAAATGAGCGGGCCAAGCGCGGTGGTCACCGCCGAGAAAGGCGCATTCATGGAGTTCATTCAAACCATCCAGCTTCCCAAGCCGTGATGCCGTTCCTCAAGCTATTCGTTCAGTTTTGGTGCTCGCTGCGCCTGACTGTGGTCTGCCTGATTGCGGCGATGGTGCTGGTGTTTGTCGGCACGCTGGCGCAGGTCGATCAGGGACTGTACGACGCACAGAAAAAATATTTCCGCAGCTACTTCCTCGTGCCGGAAAGCATCGGCGGCGCGGGCTGGGCGCAGATTCGGCTCGGCGGCTCCGAGTGGCAACCGCCAGCGCACTGGAACGAGACGGAGCCGGCGCAGTTCAGCCTCATCAATTTCGAGGCACAACACGGCGACGACAAGGCGGTCATCTCGGTCACCAAGCTGGCCAAGGGCACCGGGCTGCTGGACAACGTCAACCGGTGGCGCGGCCAGCTTGGCCTGGGGGGGATTGGCCAAGACCAACTCGCGGAGGCAACGCAGCCGTTCGAGGTGGACGGCAACCGCGGAACCTACGTCGAGTTGAGCGGTACGCGCGACGGCCGGCCGACGACGACGCTGGGTGTCATCCATTCCCTCTCCTACCGCTCGCTGCCGGAGATGTGGTTTTACAAGATCACCGGCGACACCGAAGCGGTGATGCGGGAAAAGGAAGCCTTCCGGGAGTACGTCCGCTCGGCCCGTTATCCGGTGATGTTCCAGTTTCCATTCGTCGGCGGCTACCTCGTCGGCATCGTGCTGCTGGTCAATCTGCTCGCCGCCCACTTCCAGCGGTTCACCTTTTCGCGGAAAAAAATCGGCATCTTCCTGACTCACGCCGGGCTGATCCTCATGCTGCTGGGCCAATTGGTCACCGACAAGTACCAGGTCGAAAGCAACCTCCGGCTCGTGGAGGGGCAGGCCAAAGGCTACTCCATCAGCAGCAGCGACTGCGAACTGGTGATCATCGACAAAAGCCGGTCGGACACCGACACCGTCGCCGCCATCCCGGCCGGGGCGCTTGGCAAAGGCACCACCCACCGGATGGGCACCCTGCCGTTCGAGGTGACCGTGCTCGACTTTTACACCAACTCCGACCTCGTCTCGCTTGGCCAAGCGGAGAAAAGCCGGGCCACGGAAGGCAAGGGCCGCGAGCTCGCCTCCACCCCGAAGGACTCAGTCACGTCGCTCGAGGAAGTCAACTTCCCCGCCGCCTACCTGCGGCTGAAATCGACCGACGGCGCCGACCTCGGCACGTGGATGGTCGCCGCGATGTTCGGCGCGCTGACGACACCGATCCCGGAGCAGACATTCGAGCACGACGGTAAGGAGTATGAGTTGGCGCTGCGCTTCACGCGCCATTACACGCCGTACGACATCGAGTTGGTCGACTTCAAACACGACAAGTTTCAGGGCACCGAAAAGGCACGGAACTTCTCCAGCCTTGTCATTGTGCGCGAACGCGCCACCGGGGCCGAACGCGAGGTGAACATCTGGATGAACCACCCGCTGCGCACCCACGGCAAAACCTATTTTCAGGCCAGCTTCGATCCCAAGAACCCCAAGGCCACCGTCCTGCAGGTCGTGCGTAATCCCGGCTGGATGACACCGTACATCTCCTGTGCGATGGTGGGGCTGGGCATGCTGATCCAGTTCCTGACCCACCTGTTCACGTTCAACAAAAGACGAAAGGCCGCCGCATGAAAAAGCTGTCCGTCCCGGTCGTTGCAGTCACGGTCATGGCCTTGTGGGCCTTGATGGGGCTGGTGCGCATGCCCAGCGTCGCCGACGGTCAGCCGGATCTGTACGGCTTCGGACGCCTGCCGGTGCTGCTCGACGGGCGCATCCAGCCGATCGATGCGACCGCCCGGAACGCCATGCAGGTCATCCGCCACAAGTCCACCGGCCGCTACGCCCGGGACGGCGGCGAGGTGGAAACCATCCCGGCGATCGAATGGCTGCTGGAACTGGCGGCCAAGCCGGACGTGGCCCGCACCCGGCCGGTGTTCCGCATCGATAACGAGGAAATCAAGGATCACCTCCGCTTGGCCAAGGAGGAGAAACATTTCTCGGTGAACGACATCACTGCCGGCAACAACTTCGAGCGCCTGGCCCGGGAGAGCGGGCGCATCCACTCCAAGGAGGTCTCGCTGCGCACGCCGTACGAAAAATCGCTGAAGGCGGTCGCCGACTCACTGCTGATTTACCAACGCTTGGCCAAGAGCTTCCGGCCGCAGCGCTCGGTCGATTTTGCCGGCGAGTTGAAACAGTTCGAGGAGATTTTCCCGATCGGAATGGCTGCCGCCCGGGCACACGAAACCGGCGCCGAGCATGACGAGGAAGATCACCACCAGTTCACCGGATTGATCGACAAGCTGCTCGAACCCGGGGCACATGAAGGGGACCGGGGCGGCGTGATGTTTTGGCCCCGGGTCATCCCGCCGGGGAACGACAGCAATGCCAGTTGGCGCTCGCTCAACTCGAGCCTGTTTCACAGCATCACCAACGCTGCGGCAGCGGACAACGACTGGAAAATTGAAATCGATCCCGCCGCCAAGGCGTACGCCGGGATGCTCACCGCCTACAAAAACGACAAGCCCGAGGAATTCAACAATGCCCTTGCCGGTTACCGCGATTATCTCGGAAAAAACGGACACAGCACCGCGCTTGGCAAAACGGGCAAAGAGTTTGCATTCAATAACTTCGACCCGTTTTACAAGTGCGAAATCCTCTATGTGCTGGCCTTCCTGCTGGCTTGCGGTGGCTGGCTGACCTTGGCCAAGTGGCCCAACCGCACCGCCTACAATCTGATCGCACTGGCCGCCGTCATCCACACCTCCGGGCTGATCTTCCGCATGTGGCTCGAGGGCCGTCCGCCGGTGACCAATCTGTACTCCGCCGCAGTGTTCGTCGGCTGGGGTGCGGTGATTCTCGGGCTGATTCTCGAGCGCATTTACCGGGACGGCATCGGGAACGTCGTCGCCAGCGCGGTCGGCTTTGTCACGCTGCTCGTCGCCGGAGGGCTTTCGCTTAGCGGCGACACGATGGAGATGCTGCAGGCCGTGCTCGACACCAACTTCTGGCTCGCGACTCACGTGGTGATCATCACCATCGGCTACTCGGCCACGTTCGTCGCCGGCTTCCTCGCGATTGTCTTTGTGGTGCGCGACTTCGTGTCCAACAAAGTGCCGTTCAACAAGGCCAACCGCACAGCGCTCACCAAGATGATCTACGGTATCGTCTGTTTTGCGACGCTGTTCAGCTTTGTCGGCACGGTGCTGGGCGGCATCTGGGCAGACCAGTCGTGGGGCCGGTTCTGGGGCTGGGACCCGAAAGAGAACGGCGCTCTGATGGTCGTCATTTGGAACGCCGCCATCCTGCACGCGCGATGGGGCGGGCTGATCCGCGAGCGCGGCCTCGTCGCCATGGCGATCTTCGGCAACGCTGTCACCGCCTGGTCTTTCTTCGGGACAAACATGCTAGGCATCGGCCTGCACTCGTACGGCTTCATGGACAAGGCGTTCGCCTGGCTGATGGTGTTCGTCTGCGCGCAGTTGGTCGTGATGACCGGCAGCCTGATGCTCGGTACGCTTGGCCAAGCTGGCAAACCGACCGGCCAAGGCGGCGCGCTTGGCCTGCCGCCCGTCGCGCTGCTGGTCGTGGAAGGACTCGTGATCGTCGCCAGCGCCGCCGGGGTTTTCTTTTACCTGCTCAACGCCCTCGGCGTCTGAATGTAGTCAGGCCAAGCCGCAGTTTTTGCGGGCGCGGTCGAGAACCGTGGTCGCCCGTTCGCGGGCCTTTTCAGCGCCTTCCTTCAGGACTTGATTCACAAAATCGAGATTGTTCTCCAGTTCGGCGCGCTTGGCTCGGGCCTCCGCAAAAAACTCCCAGTACTGCTCGAACAGCGCCTTTTTCAGGTCACCGTAGCCCAGTCCGCCGGCGCGTAGGCGTTCCTCCCAATCCTTGGCCACGACTTCCGGGGCGACGAGGCGGAGCAGTTGCACGGCGATGTTTTTGTCGGCGTCCGGCTTGGGCTCCTCGGGTGGGCGGCTGTCCATGACCAAGCGCATGATGGTTTTGCGCAGCGGCTTTTCCTCGCCGAAAATGTCGATGGTGTTGCCGTAGCTTTTGCTCATTTTCTGGCCGTCCGTGCCGGGGACGACCGCCACCGAGTCGCGAATCTGCGGCTCCGGGATCACAAACGTCTCGCCGTAGGTCTGGTTGAACTTGATCGCGATGTCGCGCGTGACCTCGACGTGCTGCTTTTGGTCGCGGCCGACCGGCACGATGTTGGAGTCGTAAATCAAAATATCCGACGCCATCAAAACCGGGTAGGCGAACAGGCCGTGGTTAGGCGAGAGGCCCTTGGCCATCTTGTCCTTGTAGCTGTGGCACCGCTCGAGCAGGCCCATCGGCGTGAGTGTAGTCAGCAGCCAAGTCAGTTCGCACACCTCCGGCACATCGCTTTGCCGGAAGAAGACCGACTTGGCCGGGTCGAGCCCGCACGCAAGAAAGTCGAGTGCGACGCCGATCGTGTTTTTGCGCCGCTCATCGGCGTCGAACACCGACGTCATCGAGTGGTAGTTGGCGATAAAGTAGTACGCCTCGCCCTGTTCCTGCAATTCGATCGCGGGGCGCATCATGCCGAAGTAATTGCCCACGTGCAGCGTGCCCGACGGCTGGATTCCTGAAAGTATGATCATAAACAAAAAGCCCCCGAGCAGTAGGCCAGTGGCCGTGCCACCCGGAGGCGCAAATCAAACGGGCTTTGGCTACTTGATATCAACAAAAATCAGCGTCCCGGCGAGCATGTCCGGCACGATCAGCTTCTTCGCCTTGCGGTCGACGAAAAAGTCGGCGGCCGACTTGAGGCCCTCGAGGACCACTTCTTTCTTTTTGCCGTTGTTGGTCAATTTCCAAACCTTGCCTTGTGTCCAGCTCGAGACGTAGATGCCACCTTTGCCGTCCGGGTCGACGGCATCCGCGCCGCGCAGCCCCTTGGTGATGACGCGCAGTTTGCCCTTCGCCGTCTTGCGCACGATGTTGCCGGTAAAGAAGTCGCCCATCAACAGGCCTGTTTTACCGGAGCGGCCCACGCCGTTCGGCCCCGGCATGTTCGCCTGCCCGGGGGCGATGGCGTCGGTAATCTTCCCGTCCTCGACCGAAATCTTGTACACACAACCCTGGGCCGGCAGTTCCTTGGCCTGCTTGCTGTCGAGCGGCCAAAGTGTGCGCTCCTTGTCGGGGTCGAACATTTTGCTGATCGCGCCCATGTCGGTCACGTACACGCTCTTGCGATCGTGCGATGCGGCCACGTCGTTGAGGAAGCTGACCTCGCGCGGGAAATCCTTCTTGTCCGCCAGCACGCTGACGTTGCCCTTGCGGTCGATTTTCATCACACGCGTCTGGTCGGCGGTGACGAGATATTTTCCAGTGAAGGCGATGCCCTTCGGCTCGTTCAGTCCCTTGGCGAAGACCTTCGACTTGTCGCCGTCGAGCACCTTGATCACTGCGTCGCCCTCCTTGTCGGGGGAGTTCATCACTGTGACGTAGTATTTGCCGCCGAATCCCTTGGTCACACTCTCGGGGCGTTCCCCGATTTTCACGACCTTGTTTTTCGCGCCCCAAACCGGAGTCGCGACCATCATGCCCACAATGAGCCCAGCAAGGATTTGATTCTTCATAGAAACTCGGCCAAGTTCCTAACCGCTCTGCGGACAGGGTCAATGCAAATCAACGACGACAGGGATTGGGAAGCGCTTTACCGGGCCAACGACACCTTCTGGGATCACGGCGAGGCGTCGCCCGGCTTGGTCGATTATCTCGCGGAATGCCCTGAAGCCCCGCTTGGCCAGGCGCTCGTGCCCGGCTGCGGCCACGGCCACGATGCCCGCGCCCTGGCCCGGGCTGGCTGGATAGTGACCGGGCTCGACATCGCCCCCAGTTCCGTGCCTTTGGCCAAGCGCTTGGCCAAGGCGGAAGCCCTCGAGATCGACCACCGCATCGGTGACTTTTTGGGCGACACGCCACACCAGCAGTATGACCTTGTGTTTGAGCACACGCTCTTTTGCGCCATCCCGCCGGGGCGGCGCGGCGATTACGCGAAGGCCCTCCGTGGCTGGCTCAAGCCGGGTGGGCTTTACCTCGCGGTCAACTACATGATCACCGAAGACAACGGCGAGCCGCCGTTCAGCAGTACGGCCGCCGAGCTGGACGAGCGATTCGGCGGGTCGTTCGAGTTGCTCCGCCGCTGGACACCCCGCTCCTACGAAAGCCGCACCGGGAAGGAGCTAATGAACGAGTGGAGAATGGAACGCTGATGACTGCTGTTTCCCAGACACAGATTTCAAGGATTTTCACGGATTTATTTTCCGCAAAAAGTCCAGTTTCGAGAGGTCTGGCCACGCTGCTGCTCGCCGCCGAGTTAGGCTTGGCCAAGGGCGTTGCGTTGGAGTGGCAGGAGGAGGGCGACCATCACTGGGCAGGGCTGGCCGACCCCGGCACCGGCCAACCCGGCTTCACGCGCATGCCCCAGGCACAGACCGGCGTGCAGTTCACGAACACCCTTTCAACAGCGATCCTCATCGCGAACAAAAACCTGTTGAACGGGTCCGGCGTCGCTCTGGGCGACTATGACGGCGACGACCTGTGCGACGTATACCTCTGCCGGCTCGACGGCGACAACCGGTTGTATCGCAACCTCGGCGGCTGGCGGTTTGAGGATACCACCTCGGCGAGCGGCACCGCCTGTCCGGGGCAGTTCTCCACCGGGGCGGTGTTTGCCGATGTGGACGGCGATCACGACCTCGACCTACTGGTCACGGCGATGGGCCAGCCCAACCGGCTCTTTCGCAACGACGGCCGCGGCGCGTTCACGGACGCCACCGTCAACGCCGGGATCGGCACGCGCTACGGAAGCAGTTCAATCGCCCTCGCCGACATCGACGGCGACAGCGACCTCGACCTTTACATTGCCAACTACGGTGCCAAGTCGGTGCTCAAGGACGGCGGGAAACTCGACATTGTCCGCACCAATGGAACGCTCACGGTCCGGGGTCGGTACGCGAGCCGGATCAAGCTCATTGACAACCAGATGTTTGAATACGGCGAGCCGGATGAGTTCTACCTGAACGACGGAAACGGCCGGTTTTCGCGACTGGATTGGACAGATGACAGGTTCCGGACACACGACGGCAGGCTGCTTGCCGGGCCGTATCGCGGCCAGGGCTTGAGTGTGATTTTCCGCGACATGAACGGCGATCGCGCCCCCGATTTGTACATCGCCAACGACGGATTCACCGAGGATCGATGCTGGATCAATGATGGCACCGGGAACTTCCGCGAGATTTCCCCGCTGTCGCTCCGGCAGCTCAGCTATTCTTCGATGGGTGTGGATTTTGCAGACATCAATCGTGACGGCCACGACGACTTTTTCGTGGTCGAGATGCTCAGCCGCAGCCATGAGCGGCGGCTCACGCAGCAGGGCACGGTCCCCGGCGCGAAGATTGCACCGGGCGACTTCACGCACCGGCCGCAGAGCCGGCGCAATTGCCTGTATGTGGCCCGCGGGGACGGCACCTACGCGGAGACTGCCTACTTCTCCGGCGTGGCCGCTACCGAGTGGTCGTGGAGCAGCATCTTCCTCGATGTCGATCTCGACGGCTGGGAGGACATCCTTGTCACCAACGGGTTCGAATTCGACACCGATGACCTAGACACGCAGATCCGCATCAATCGGCTCGGCAACCTGTCGGTGGCGCAGAAACGCAAGACCATCTTTCTCTTTCCCCCGCTCGACACGCCTAACGTCGCCTTCCGGAATTTGGGCAACCTTCGCTTTGAGGAGGTCGGTGCCCGGTGGGGTTTCGACGACGCGCATGACGGAAACGGCATGGCGCTCGGGGACCTCGATAACGACGGTGATCTCGACGTCGTGGTCAACTGCCTCAAAGGGCCGGCGCTGCTTTATCGAAACAATGCCGCCGCGCCCCGGGTCGCCATCCGCCTTTCCGGCCCCGGCAAAAACACCGAAGGCACCGGTAGCCGCATCCGGATCATCGGCACTCTTGGCCAAGCGCCCCAGTCGCAGGAAATCATGAGCGGCGGCCGATACGTTAGCGGCGACCAAGCGCAGCGTACCTTCGCCGCCCAAGCTGGCAAAATGTTCACCATTGAGGTCGATTGGCGGGACGGCACACGCACCACCGTGCCCAACGCCATGCCGGGACGGCTGTACGACATCCAACCGTCCGATTTCCAGCCAGCAAAGCGAAAAAAAAGCGAAAAAAAGCCACTTTTCACTCATTCAACCGAACAGATTGTGCATGCTCATCTAGCGACCTTTGACGATGATTTTACTATCCAGCCCGGGCTGCCGCGCCGCCTGAACCAAGCCGGGCCGGCCCTGGCTGCCGCAGATATTGACCGTGACGGTGACCGAGACTTAATCATCACCGACACCCTCGACGCCCGGCTGTTGCTCCTAATCAACGACGGCCGTGGACGATTCGCCGAGTCGCCGAACTCTCTGCCGGTGGGCGGAACAGGGGTGGTTGTTTTCAACAATGGCCAAGCGCTGCAACTGCTCCACCTCTCCGAGCCGTCGATGCTCTACACCGTCGCCACCGGGCGGCTGCGCTTGGCCAAGCGCCTGGCCTTCGACGGCATGCCTAGCTGCGCCGCCGCGCTCGACGCGGACGGAGACGGAGACATGGACCTGTTCATCGGCGGCGGCTCGTCGCTTGGCCAATTTCCGGTCGCAGCTCCATCGCAACTGTTCATCAACCAAAGCGGCAACTTCGTCGGCTCGCCCTTGGCCAAGGCCGGGCTCGTGAGCGGTTGCGCCGCCGGCGACATCGATGCCGACGGCGACCCCGACCTCGTGCTTGCCTGCGAATGGGGCAGCGTGATGCTGCTGCTCAATGAGGGGGGCACGTTTATCGACGCAAGCGAGCCGTGGGGCCTGACCCAGCACACCGGTTTGTGGCACGGGGTGGCACTGGCGGACTTTGACGGCGATGGCAGGCTCGACATCGCCGCGAGCAACGCCGGCCGCAACACGGCCTACGAGTTGTACCCTAAGCCGGTCCGGTTGTTTTACGGCGACGCCGACGGGGATGGCGTGATGGAGATTGCCGAGGCATTCGCCGACACGGTGACCAACCAATGGAAACCGATCCGCAAACTGGATGTGTTCACAAAAACCTTCCCGCAGGTACAGGAAAGGATCACACACAATGGTGTGTTCGCCGCCTCGGTTCTCCCAAATATCATCGGCCCGGCGTTTCACGAGATGAAATCGCTCGGAATTCGGACTCTTTCGAATGCTGTTTTCCTAAATAAAAAAGGGCGGTTTGAGATGCGTCCACTACTGGATGCCGCCCAGTTCTCACCGGCGTATGGCCTGTGTGCCAACGACTTTGACGGCGATGGCTTGGCTGATTTGTTCCTGACGCAAAATGACTTCGGTGTGCGCGATCGCCACTCGCGTTATGACAGTGGCAGGGGTCTGTTGCTGCGTGGCGATGGTACCGGCAATTTCTCCACCGTGCCTGCGTCTGAAAGCGGCATCATGCTCCACGGAGAGCAGCGCGCGGTGGTGGCTGCCGACTTTAACGAGGACGGGCAACCCGACCTTGCCGTGAGCCAGCGTGGGGTGGCAACCGGTCTTTTTTTGAGTCGCTAAATTAATTGAGCTGATCCGGACTGTCGCCAAGGCACTACACAGCTTGTTCCGACTCAAGGGGATGGAGAGCTCCAAACCGGTTCCCCGGGTCAAATAACAGGGCTCAAACAAGGTGAAAAATAGTTCATTTTTATTGGTTTTTCTGCTTGCGAAGCCCGGAGGCCGCTCGTAAAACCGACTGCCAGTGGTGCACCACTGCTACAAGGAGTAATAATAACCCGTATCATCAATAACGATATGTCAGACAAACCATTGACGAAATCACAGACCGCCGCGGCTGTTGCCGAGGCAAACGGTCTCACGAAGAAACAGGCCACCGACCTACTGGCCAACCTGGCTGACTTGGCCATCTCGAGCACCAAGTCGACTGGTGCTTTCACGTTCCCGGGTGTTGGGAAGCTGAAGCTGGTTGACCGGAAAGCTCGCATGGGACGAAACCCCGCCACCGGCGAGACGATCCACATCCCCGCTAAGCGCGTGGTGAAGTTCACCGTGGCCAAGGCCGCGAAGGACTCCATCGCCAGCTGACGTTTAGCTCATTCCAATAAAAAGCGCCCGCGTTTTGCTGGGCGCTTTTTTTGTGCATCGATGGGGACGAACGGAGACAGGTTCGACAAGATCGGCGTGGTCGGCTGCGGCGCTGTGGGCAGCTTTTACGGGGCAAATTTGTGCCAAACTGGCCGCGATGTGCATTTTTTGCTTCGTTCAGATTACGACGCCGTTCGCAACGATGGCGTGCATATTCGGAGCGCGGACGGTGATTTTCATGCCCATCCAAAGGCCGCCAGATCGCCCGGGGAAATCGGCCCATGCGACCTCGTGGTCGTCGCGCTCAAGTCGACGGCGAACCACCGCCTCGCTGAACTGCTGACGCCGATGGTCGGCGAGCAGACCGTCCTGCTGACGCTGCAAAACGGGCTGGGCAACGAGACTAAGCTTTCGGCCCTATTTCCAGACCGACCGATCCTCGGCGGAATGTGCTTTGTCTGCCTGAACCGCGTCGAGCCGGGCGTCATCCATCACATCGCCCACGGCAAGATCGTCATCGGCCGCCACGGCGGCCCGCCGGATGAGATGGCCGGGGCGGTCGCCGCGCTGATCCGCTCCACCGGCATCCCGGTCGATGTGTCGCCCGACCTCGAACGGGCGCACTGGGAGAAACTGGTCTGGAACATTCCTTTCAACGGACTCGGCGTTGTCGGCGCAGCGGGACTCGAGGCCGTGCTCGCCGGGCAACTCGACCCCGGGCAGCCCATCGGCCCCTGCCTCGCTACGGACGCCCTGCTCGACAACGGTCCGTGGGAGCAACTCGTCACGGAACTAATGAACGAGGTCATCGCCACGGGCCGCGCGCTTGGTCACAATCTCTCGCCCAGTCTTGGCGAGTATCAGCGCAATCGAACCCGCGTCATGAAAGCATACCGTGCCTCGACACCGATCGATTTCGAGCGCGGTCTGCCGTTGGAACTGGACGCGCTCTTTTGCCTGCCGCTTGGCCAGGCGCAAGCCGCTGGGGTCGAAACCCCACGATTAGCGGCGCTCTGCGACCTGCTTGCGCAGCTGGATGATGAACGAAAAGACTCGGGATCGGACATTGCCTGAGTCACAATCCTCTGCACCAAAATGAGCCGATTCTCTCTGTTTTCTTTGGTATCCGCTTGCTTGACTGTGACAGCACTTGGCCAAGCAGATTCGCGGCCAAACATTGTTTTGATCATTGCCGACGACCTGGCTTGGGACGACCTCGGATGCACCGGCAATCCCGGCGTCCGCACACCCAATCTAGATCGCTTAGCTGAGGGCGGTATGCAGTTTACTAACGCCTTTTTAACCATTAGCTCCTGTAGCCCGAGCCGGGCCAGCCTCATCACCAGCACCTACCCTCACCAGACCGACGCCGAGCAGCTACACTGGCCGTTACCTGCCGACCGGCTCACGTTCGTCGAGTTGCTTAAGGCATCCGGCTATTGGACCGCAGCGGCAGGAAAGTGGCATCTCGGTGACGCGGTAAAGGATCGCTTTGACGAAGTCCGCGAAGCCGACGTGTCCGGCTTTCAACTGCCCACCGGCAAGGCAGCAAAGGCCGGAAAGATTGTGCAAAAGGCAGTCGGCGACGCCCGCAGCGGCTGCGACCAGTGGTTGCCATTGCTCAAGTCCCGGCCAAGGGACAAGCCGTTTTTCTTGTGGCTCGCCGCGCTCGATCCGCACCGCGACTACGACGAGGGTATCCTCGAGCAGCCTCACAAACCCGGGGATGTTCGCCTCCCACCATACGTCGCCGACACGTTTGAATCGCGTCGCGACTACGCGCTATACTACGATGAGATCACGCGACTAGACCGCTTCGTTGGCGCGGTCATAGCCGAACTCAAAGAACAGAATGCCGTCGATAACACGTTCGTGCTGTTCATAAGCGACAACGGCCGGCCGTTCCCGCGTGATAAGACAACGCTGTACGACAGCGGCATCAAAACGCCATTCATCGTCCACTGGCCGGGGGGTGTTGACGCCGGCAGTCGCTGCAACAGACTGGTCAGCTCGGTCGACATCGCGCCTACGTTCCTAGAACTGGCCGGTTTGTCGACACCGAAGGTTTTCGAGGGGCGCAGCTTCCTGCTGCTGCTGCGCAATCCGAAAAAGAGCATTCGCGACTTCGTGTTCGCGGAACGCAACTGGCATGACTACGAGGATCGCGTCCGCGCAGTCCGCAACAGGCGATTCAAGTACATCCGCAACTTTTACAATGATCTGCCCAATACACCACCGGCCGACGTCGTGCGCTCAGTGGCTTATCGTGAAATGATCCGGCTCCGTAAGGAGGACAGACTTGTCGATGCACAGAAGAACACCTTCATTCAACCGCGGGCCAGGGAGGAGTTGTATGACGTCCAAGCCGATCCGTTCGAATTGAAGAATCTCGCCGCCGACCCCGCACAGGCCAAACGGCTGAAACGCTTCCGCCGCACCTTGGCCAAGTGGCAGCAGGAAACAGGAGACACCGAGCCCAGATTCCGTACACTCGACGAGTTCAGCCGGGAAGATGGTCAAGCACTGCCGGTGCGTGAACGGCCCCGTCCCGACAAAGCCGAAATGACCCGACGCCTCGAGGCATATTACCGTAAACAGGCCAAATGACCGCGCGGCTGGCAAAGCGGAAAACGGCTGGCCAAGCGGCCTGTTTTGCGGAAGGGTTCGCCCGACCTATGAACATTGCCATCCGGATTACATCATTTTGCGGGTTGATCGCGGCCGTTGCGCTTGGCCTGATTTCACCGACTCAAATTACCGCCGCCGAGCGGCCGCCCAACGTCGTTGTCATTTTCATGGATGACATGGGTTACGCTGATATCGGCCCATTCGGAGCCACCGCATACCCCACACCTCACCTCGACCGCATGGCCAAGGAGGGCCGCAAGTTCACCGACTTTTACGTGACGCAGGCCGTCTGTAGTGCCTCGCGCGCGGGCTTGCTCACCGGTTGCTACAATGTGCGCGTCGGCATCTTTGGCGCGCTTGGCCCCAGCGCGAAGCATGGCATCAACGCCAGCGAGATGACGCTGGCCGAGGTCTGCAAACAGAAAAACTACGCCACGGCCATCTACGGCAAATGGCACCTCGGCCATCACAAGCCGTTCCTGCCGATGCAGCACGGGTTCGACGACTACTTTGGCCTGCCGTACTCAAACGACATGTGGCCGTACCATCCCGGCGTGATGCACCTGCCGATGGAGCAGCGCCTCAAGCGGTGGCCGCACCTGCCGCTCATCGACAGGAACGAAATCATCAACGCGCAGGTTTCCGGCAAAGACCAGGAGCAGCTCACCACGCAATACACCGAGCGCGCCGTCGCGTTCATTGAGCAAAACAAGGAGCGTTCATTTTTCGTCTACGTGCCGCACTCGATGGTGCACGTACCGCTGTATGTCTCCGACAAGTTCAAGGGCAAAAGCGGGGCCGGCCTGTTCGGTGACGTGATGATGGAGGTCGACTGGAGCGTCGGCCGGATCCTCGACACGCTCCGCAAACACGAGCTCGACAAAAACACGCTCGTCATCTTCACCTCCGACAACGGCCCGTGGCTGAGTTACGGCGACCACGCCGGCTCGGCCGCGCCGCTCCGCGAGGGCAAGGGCACGATGTTCGACGGTGGTTGCCGTGAAAGCACGCTCATGTGGTGGCCCGGAACCGTACCGGCCGACACCGTCTGCCGCACGCCGGCGATGACGATCGACATTTTGCCAACGGTCGCGGAGTTGATCGGGGCCGAACTGCCGAACCACAAGATCGACGGTAAAAGCATTATCAATCTCGTCAAGGGCACCAGCGACCAAAGCCCGCAGGAGGCGTATTATTTTTATTATGGCAGGCAGTTGCAGGCCATCCGCTCCGGCAAGTGGAAGCTGCACTTCCCGCACGGCTACCGCACGATGGCAGGCAGGCCGGGCGGCACCGGCGGCATCCCAACCGCATACAGCCAGGACAAGATCGGCCTGTCGCTGTTCAACCTGGAGAAGGACATCGGCGAGACCAACGACGTGAAGGACAAGCACCCGGAGGTGTTGGCCAGGCTGCAGGCGCTTGGCCAAGCGATGCGCGAAGAGCTTGGCGACCACAACCAAAAGGGAACAGGCCAGCGCGAGCCGGGCCGCTTGGCCAAGCGCTGACCCGCCAGTGGCCGATCATACGACCATCCCGTTCGGGGCACGGTTCTGGCGCCTCTGGCGGCCGGTATGGCGGTTGCGCCACAAGGCCAACGGGCTGCTCTTCCCGGTATTGCTGCTCTTTTGGGTGCTGCTGCTCATCAGCCCGTATATCGTCATCAACCGGTTGGCGGCCTGGGCGGAACACACGCCGATTAGTGCGGAGACGGTGGCCCAGCGCGACACGCTTAAGGTTTCGCAGCAGGACGGGCGGACGGCGTGGGATCCGAAGTCACTCTTCCGCGACAGCGAGGGCCGATTCCTCGACTACAAAATCCCGGCCATCGACTGGACGATCTGGTTTTACCTGTCGCTCTTTGGCTACTACTGCGCGTTTTTTGCAGCGCAAAAAACCGACCGCGGTCGGGCCGAGTCGCTGGTGATGGCTCAGGCCTGGGTGGTGACGAGCTGGATCGCCTACCCAATCTTTGCCTTGCTGCCTGCGGACATCGACCTTCGCTGGCAGTTGAACATGGAGCAGATGACGCCCCTTTATCAGTTCCTGTTCAAGGCGTTCCACACCCTGGACGAGCCGTTCAACGCCTGGCCGTGCCTGCACATCGCGCAGAGTTTTGTCATGGCCTCCGCGTTGGCGCGGTGGTGGCTGCAACGCAATTGGACCGTGGCGGTTTGGCTGCTCTGGCCGGCTTGGCTTGGCCTGTGCGTCAGCGTGATGACCACCAAGCAGCACTTCATCTGGGACACCATCACCGGCACGCTGCTTGGCATCGGCGTCTGGGCCTGGTTGATGCGACCCGGTTACCGGCATATCGACGCGGTGGCCGATGACGCGTTGCCGTTGGCCAAGCTGGGATAAAAAATCGGCCGCCGGCAAGGGGATGGGTGTGGAGGTTTGCCGACGGCCTACGACCCATGGCTGGGATGGGAGGGGGATGCCACAGGTCGCTGAACGGCAAAGCTACCTCGATTTTCCACCAAAGCAACCCCCAAAAACCCGCAGCATCAAGCCTCGGCAACCGCGGCTTGGCCAAGGCCGGCCGCAGTCTCGAGGTGGCGGAGCATGCCGTCGAAAATCAACCGGCCGTCTTCTCCGCCGAGGATATTTTCACTGGCTCGCTCCGGGTGGGGCATCATGCCGCAGACATTCCGGCCTGCGTTGCAGATACCTGCGATGTTCCGCACCGAGCCGTTTGGATTGGCCTCATCGGTCAACTCCCCGGCCTCGGTGGCGTATTGGAACAAAATTTGGTCATTCGCCTGTAATCCGGCCAAGGTCGCCTCGTCGGCAAAGTAGCAGCCTTCGCCGTGGGCGATCGGCACGCGCAGCAGCTTCCCCTCCGGCACTTCGCGGGTAAACGGCGAATCGGCGGTCGATACCTTCAGGTAAACGTGCTCACAACGGAACTGTAGCGACCGGTTCCGCACCAGCGCGCCCGGCAACAGGCCGCTCTCGCACAAAATCTGGAACCCGTTGCAGATGCCGATGACCAGCCCGCCGCCATCGGCGAACGCCTTCACGGCGTTCATCACAGGGCTGAACTGCGCGATCGAGCCGGTGCGCAGATAGTCGCCGTAGCTGAACCCGCCCGGCACGACCACGGCGTCGGCGTCGCCGATCGATTCCTCCTTGTGCCAGAGATAGTCAGCCTGTTGGCCAAGTACGCCGCCGAGCACGTGGACACAGTCCTGATCGCAATTCGAGCCGGGAAACTGAAGAACAGCGAAGCGCATTGGGCCTACTCAATGGTGAAGTGGTAATCCTCGATCACCGGGTTGCTGAGCAGCTTGTGGCACGCCTCGTCGATCTTCGGCCGCCACGCCTCGGCATCGCCCTCCAACTCGATCTCGAGGTATTTACCGACGTGGACGGCCTTCACGCCGTCGTGGCCCATTTGCTCCAGCGCGGCCTGCACCGTCTTGCCCTGCGGATCGAGCACGGCCTTCTTGGGGGTGATAACAATCTTGGCTTTCATTCCCTGCGCGCGCCGTAGCGCGGCCAAGGCATTGTCAGGCCAAGCGCGTCACCGAACCAGCCATTTTTGTTCACAGCCCATCGCTCCGCCTGGCCAAGCGTCTGGCCAAGCGGGGTCACACGCGGAAAAGGACGCTTTCGCGGTTGAACCACTTGGCGCAAAAAAACAACAGACCGACCGCGATCAACGTGCTTGAGGCGAAGATGGCCAGCAGCATGGAATAATCCATCGTGCCCTTGAGCAGCTCCTTCATCGCCAACGAGACGTTGGTGACCGGCACCCACGCCCAGAACCAGTTCAGCTCCACGCCAGGCAGCAGGGCGAGCACGGCCGGGACGATCAGCACGATGCCAAACGGCGAGATCAGCGTGGAGGCCTCGGGGGAGTTGCGCGCGAAAATGGAAACGCTCAGCAGCAGCGCGGCGAACATGGCGGCAACCGGGATCAACATCAGTGCCAACAACACCAGGTCCAGCGTGTCGATCGCGCCGATGAGCGAACCCAGCACTCCGCGGAATTCCCCGGCCTTGATGGCGAGCCACGTCCCGACGCTCGCCAGGTTCAGCAGCACAGCGATGATCCCGCCACTAAACACCGCGAGGAATTTCCCGATCACAAGCTGATGCCGCGGGATCGGCGCCAGCAGCAGCGTCTCCAGCGTGCCCCGCTCCTTCTCGCCCGCGCCAAGGTGGATCGCCGGGTACACCACGCCCATGAAACAAAACGCGATGAAAAAATAAGGGACCATCCCGCCGATCTGGTCGCCGATGACCTCCCGCAGGTCGCCGGTGCCCTTTTCCTCCAGCCGAACAGGCTTGAGCACGGCTTTCCGCTCTCGGCTCGATGAGACACCGAGCTTGGCCAAGCGTTCAGCAGTCAGTTCCTCGTTGAATGCCTCGACCATGTCGCCGACGCGTTCCTCGACCTTGCTACTCGCCGACGCGTTGTCGTAATGAAACTCAATCGTCGCCTGTTCCAAGTCGCTCAACCGAGCCGCGGCCTGCTCCGGGATCACCAGGCCAAAGTCGATACGGTCTTCTCGAATCGCCCCGGCGAGTTCATCGGCCGAGCCAAGCGAAACTTGCTCAAAGCCGTCGGCCGCCGCAAAGCGCTTGGCCAATTCCGGCGCGTGCGCAGCCCCGAACACGACGTACTCGAGCACCTCGGTCCGGGCTTCCTCCTCCTGCTTCATCACGAACCCGATCAGCAGGTTCAGCAGCAGCGGCACGGCCACGATCGGCAGGACAATCATCAGCAGCAGCGTCTTGCGATCCCGCAGGATGTCCCGCATCTCCTTGAAAAAAACGATCCGGAATCCTGCCTTCATTGCGTCTCCTCCGTTTTTGGCCGGATCAGCTTCAGGAACGCCTTGTCTAAGAACGACTCGCCAGTTTCTGAGCGCATCGCATCGACGCCCCCCTCGAAGCAGAGTCTGCCCTCGTGAAGGATGGCCACCCCGTCGCACAACTGATCCACCTCATCCATGTGGTGAGTGGAAAACAACACCGTTCGCCCCTCCCCCCTGCAGTCGGTCACGACTTGGAGCACCGACTCCGCTGCAGCCACGTCGAGGCCGGTCGTCAACTCGTCGAAAAGCAGGATTTCCGGGTCATGCACCAGCGCCCGCGCGATGGAGACCTTTTGCCGCATGCCAGAGGAAAGCGTCTCGTTGCGCTGATCGAGAAACCGCTCCATGTCCAGCCGCCGCGACAGAAATCCGATTCGTTCGTCGAGCGCGGCGGTGGCCATGCCGTGCAGCCGGCCGTAATAGCGAAGCATCTCGCGGGCCGTCAACCGGCCGTAAAGCCCGGTGTTACCGGAGACGAACCCGATGCGTTTCCGGATCTCCAACGGGTCCCGTGTGAGGTCTTCGCCGTCGCACAGCACGACGCCCGACGCCGGCTTGAGCGAGGTCGACAGAATGCGCAGCAACGTGGTCTTACCTGCGCCGTTTTGGCCAAGCAGGCCAAGCACCTGCCCGCGCTGCACGCCAAGGTCGACGCCGTCCAGCGCATGAAACCACCGGCCCCGTTCCCGCGGATCAGTCCGTTCCGCGCTGTCCCGTTTCTTCCTGGCCAAGCGGAAGGTTTTGGTGAGTGAGGTGACCTGCAGCATCAATGTGATTTAAATATTATTTGCGTTGTTATACAAGCCATCCCCGCTTGGCCAAGCGCTGGGTTACTTGCCGCAAATGCGCTTCAGGCGATCGTCGGGGGTCTGATAGGCGCGGGCGCGGAACAGGAAATCGACGATGCTGCCTTCGTGGGGCTGGAGCCAGTTGAGCGCGATGGTGGGCAGGGGGCCGATGTTGAGGCGATCAATGTTGGTGGCGTCGGTTAGCTGCGCGGCCCACGCCTCGTCGTTGGTGATGGCGGAGGCCACGAGGGTGCCGCCGATCTTTTTGATCATCTGTTCCTGCGGGCATTTCACCACGGTGGTGAAGGGGAACATGTACTCGGTGTTGGCCATCTTGAGGTCAGGCGAATCGCAGTGAAGAATAGTCGGGCGGATGTAATCGCACCGCTCTAATTGCTCGAGACGCGCGCCATGCTTTTCGGTGACGTGCGTGGTGCCGTTCTCTTGGCAGCCTTCCTCGATCATGCCCCAAACCGCCTCGGCTTGGCCGGGGACGGTGAAAGCGGCGAGGCCAGCCTCGGGGTCGGTGGGGTCTTTAACCTCGTACGGGCCAACGCGTTCGGCGAGCGCTTCAGCTATTTCCTCCGTGTGACGCGATGCCCAGACGCCGGAGCAGTTGATGCAGCCGCGGCCGCTGTTTTTGTAAATGCTGTCTGCCATCAAATCGAGATAGTCTTCCCACTGATCAACCACGTCGTCGCCCAGCAAAATCTTGCTGTAGCCTGGGCCGTGCACCTGCACCTGCTCGTTGCCGGAATAATTTTTGACTGTTTGCGTGCTGCCGAAAATCATCACGCGGCCGCAGCGCGCCACGGTCTCCGCGCCCATGTCCGGGCCGCCGGGGTAAATGCCGATGGCTTCCCTGGGCACGCCGGCCTCGGTGAAGGCGGCGAACATGCGGTACGGCGTCCACGGCTCCTGCGGGCCTGGTTTGAGTACTAGGCCGATCTGCATGGGGATGACTGGCATCCATAGCGTGTGCACGCCGGGAGAGTTGCTGGGCAGTACCATGCCGAGCACGGGCGATTGCGCCTGGTAGCTCACCGGCACGCCGCGTTCCTCCACGCCAAAGCCGCGCTCGAGAATTTCAAGATCCAGCCCACGGGTGAGGGCGTCGAAAATCTGGTCCATATTGTTCAACACGAAGTGGTTCTTCTCCATGTTGAATTTGCACATATGCTCCGGCAAACCGGTGGAGGCGGACTGTTGGCGCGCGAAATCGTCGGGCGACTGCTCGCCATCGCCGAGCGGCAACGTGGCATTGAGGTAGAGGTCACCGGCCTTCTTCATCATCTCGATAAGATCCTTAATCGGAATCTCACGGAGCAACTCGCGCGCCCGGTCGGCCTTGCGCATATCGCGCGCGAGCAGGCCGGGATTGGCCTGGCCCACCTTGGCCAGCACCTCGCCTGTGCGGTGATGGATGACCTCATCCGTCTCGAGGCTCTCGTACGGTTCGCCCCAGCGTAAAACGGGAATGTTCAGCATGATAAATTTAGTTGATGGATTGTCGGACTAGTAAACACCCTCGACGATTTTTTTCTGCATTGCGCCGAAGGGACGAACCTCGGCCACGCCGTCCCACGGGTACAACTCGATGGGCGGTCGCCGGATGGCCTCATCACGCTCCAAGAATCGCGGCATGAAAAACTCCTTGGTCAACGTGGTCAATTCCACGCGACCCCATTCCTCGTATTCGACTGGCTCGGATGTGTCCGGGTTGACAACACGCAGCACGGCCCGCGGCTGAGGCGCGTGGTAGGTGATGGAAAACTTGTCCTCCGGCGTGAACGGCTTGTGCTTGGCCAAGCCCATCAGCGTGTTGCCGTAGGTCGGCTTAAAGCCGATCTTGTTCTCGAGCAGTTCCTCCACGAGGAAGCGGGTGTATTGCGGATCCATGGTGGTGCCGCCGCAGAACACGCCTCGGATGCCAGCCTCATACAGGCTGCTGCCCTCGTCCTCGAGTCGCTCGGCGATAGACTCGAGCAGCTTGGGCGTCGTGAACAGCGCGCTCACCTCGCGGTGTTTCATTATTGTCGTAGCCTGATCGACCACATGTTCCATGTAAGCTTTGGCCTGGTCAAACTGCTTATCGGCTATCAGTCGCTTGACCCAGCGCGGATCGAGATCGACGAAGTAACAGGAGCAGCCGCGTACGTTGGCCAAGTGCTCGATTGAGAGCCGCAACCGCCTTGGGCCGGTCGGCCCGACCATCAGCCAGTAATGGTCGCGGGGGAACTCCGCGTCATCCAGCGAATCGGAAAACTCGCTGTAATCCACCTTGTAATCGTTCCACCCGATCCGCTGCTTGGGCATGCCGGTGGTACCACCGGTCTCGAAGATGTTGAACGGCTTGCCCGCAAACTCCTGCGGCACCCACACCTCTGGCTGTTTGTCGCGCAGCCATTCATCCTGGAAGTGCGGGAACTTCGCGATGATGTCATCGAAGCAGGAGATCTCATCTGCCGGGTTCCAGCCTGCCTCCCTGGCCCAGTCGAGCCAGAACGGGCAACCGGTCTCGGGCGAGAAATGCCACTTCACTATTTCGACGGTGTGCGCGTCGAGCGCCGCCCGTGCCTTCTGGATGGATTCGTTCAAATCAGCCATGAAAGATGTCTTGTCGAGGGATCGCTTGGCCAAGCGCGATCAGCCGTTGGCTGGGAAAAACTTGTCGATCGTGTCGCGGCTCGGCGGCCGGGTGGCCAGTGATACGCCAACGAGAGCCACCACCGAGGCCAGGCAAATAAAAGTCACCGGCATCACCCCGGCGATGAGGTATTCGCCGTGTTCCTCCACCCCAAACCACTGCTCGCCCACCTCGCGGCCAAGCGCATCGTAAATGAACAACGCCCACGTCACGGCCGTGGCAATGACGCTGGTAAACACGCCGACTGTCGTCACGCGCTTCCAGTACACCGAGGCGAACGCGATGGGGAACAGGGCGGCGAACCCGCTGAAACACCAGACGCCCAGGTTAAACACATTCTGCGGTTTAAAGATCGAGATCACATAGGTGATCAGCACGATGAGCACGATGAAGCCGCGTCCCAGCCATACCTTCTGTTTGTCACTAACTTGACCCTTTAGCGGAACAAAAAAGTCATTAGTGAACATGCTGCCGATGCAGACAAACTGCGAGTCGAGTGAACTCATGATCGCCGCGAGCACCCCGGCGGAAAACAGGCCGATGAGGAGCGGGCTGCTTTTCATAAACGTCTTCACCATGGCACTGAGTACCGCGTTCGGATTCGGATCGCCGTTGGGCGGCGGCACGATTAGTTCCTTGGCCTCGTACAGGCCGGCGGCCCAGATGCCGATCAGGATGCACGGCACCCAGACGATCATGATGCAGATCGGATGGGCGATGACCGTCAGCCGAAACGACTTTGCGCTCCTGGCCGTCAGCCAATGCTGAAAGAGGTGCGGGAACATCCCGACACTCAACGGAACCAGCATGTAGCTCATGAAATGCGCCGGGGTCATCAACCCCTCGCGCGAAAGTTTTTCCGGTGCGTTGGCCAATGCCTTTTCAGAAGCGGCAGCCGGTCCGCCGAGGGCATCCGCAATCACGTAGAATCCGACCAAGCCCATGATCATGAAGACGATGGTTTGGAAAGTGTTCGCCCAGGCAGCAGAGCGTACCCCGCCAAAGAAGACGTAAAACAGCACCACCGCACAAATGACCAATCCGGACAACCACTCGGGAATCGCCCCAGCTGCAAACGTCTCCGGGAACATCCCAACGGTTACGCCGAAAATATATTTTCCGGCACCCATCAGGCCGACCAACAGGTACGGTATGATCAGGCCGACCAAAATTGGGAACATCAGGTAGCCAAGCGCCTTCGACTCGAAGCGGTCCCGGAAAAACTGGATCTGCGTCACGTAGCCGTACTTTTTGCCGAAGCTCCACATACGGATACCGACGAGGAAAAAACAGGCGGTGTGAATCAAGCCGGAGCTGGAGGCCATCAACCCGTAAGTGCCGATGCCGAGGCTGAACGCCTTGCCGGTGGAGCCAACCAGCGCAAAGGCCGTCATCGTAGTCCCGAACACGCTCATCAAAAGCATGAACGGCCCGATCGACTGGCTTGCGACGAAGAAATCCTTGCTCGACCCGCGGAAGAGCCGGCTCGAGAACCAGCCCAGCGCAAACAGCAGGCACATGTAGAGGCAGATCACGACGAGCGGCGTGCGCGACGCCGGGGCAGCCGCTTGGCCAAGCGCAACCAGTGTCGGGGCGGCAATCATTGGTCGCCCCCCTGTTCGTCAGTCGACTCGGCCCACCGCTCGATGTCGCTTGGCCAAGCCCACTTGACGGCCATCGCCCAGACGCCGGCCGCCATGCAGGAAAACAGCGCATGGTAAAACAGGCCAAGCGGCATGAAGCCGAACACCAACGAGTTGTCGTCCCACCACCAGACATCCTGATGGATGACGGCCAGCAGGAAGATCAAGCCGTATACAACTTTTTTCATTAAATGCGGTTGGCCAAGCGCCGGGTCATTTGGTTTTCGGTTGATCAGTGGAGGCCTTGGCGCGGGCCTCGTCGTACACGGCGTACAGATGCGACTGGGTCGCCACGTATAAAATGCCGTTGGCCACGACCGGCGTGGAGTAAATCGGCGCCGGGAAATAGGTCTCGCTGAGCAACTTCATTTTTTTGTCGGAAGCCAGCACGACGAAGTCGCCGTCCTCGTCACCGACATAAACCTTGCCGTCGGCCACCAGCGTCGAGCCCCACATGTGCGCCTTCATGTCGTACACCCAGTGCAGCTTGCCGGTGTCGGCGTCGAGACAGTGCACGAAGCCGGAAAAATCGCCGACAAACAGCAGCCCGTTGGCCGGATCGATCGACACGGTGGAGATGCTGCGCTTGATGCCCTTGTACGACCAGACCGTGCCGCTTTGGGTGATGTCCCCCTTCTTTGTGGGATCGATGCAGACGAGGTGGCCCACGCCCTCGCCATGCTCCGGATCCTGCCCGTGGGCCACGTAGACGCGCCCGTTGTAAAACACCGGCGTGGAATTGATCTCGTTCGGCCCCTCGGCGGCGGGATACTTGATCACCTTGCCGTCCTCATCCTTCTTGTACTCGGGTGGGTTGGAATCGTACCACCAGATTTTGCGGAGGAAGTCGAGATCTTCATCCTCGTCGTAAACCGGCTTCGGCTCGAAGGCGTAACAGATCCCGTCGCCGCCGCCGAAGAACAACTGGCCCTTGCCATTGACCACGCCGTAGGAGGGCGAGCTCCATTGGCCGTGGAAAATGTTCGGGCCGATGCCGGCGTCGTCCTCGCCGAGAAGTTCACCCGTCTTGGCATCCAGCGCGATGAAGCTCGGGGAAAGAGGCGAAGGAACGTTGGAGTGTGTCCAATCCTGTCCGTTGGAGGTGCAGGCATACACCATGCCGCCCACCACGATGACCGAGCAGTTCGATGCATTGTGCGGGAACACGCCCAGCTCGTCCATCATGTCGTAACGCCAAATGATGTCGCCGTCCTTCGGCCCCAGCTTGGCCGGCGGCTTGCCGGTGTCGAGATGCACATAGACGGCCTCGTCCTTGTACGGGCCGTCGTTGCCGTTGGCCAAGCCGTCGACGTCCAGGCAGAGCACCTCGCAACGGCTGCTGACCACGTAGACACGGTTGCCGATCACAGTCGGTGATGAGAGCAGCCCAAGGCTTTCCCAGTCGTTGACCTTGCCAGACTTGAGTTTGGGGATGACCAGTTGCCACAGGAAGTCGCCGCTCTTTTCGTCGAGGCACAACAGGATGCTGCGGTCGCCCTCGTGCTTCGGGTCGCGCATCGAGTCGTTGTTCGTGCCGACGAAAATCTTGCCGTTGGAGATGGTCGGGTTGCCGTAGCTTTGCGTGCCGAGCTTGGCCACCCACTTGACGTTCTTGGCGGTGGAGAGATCGACCTCCTCGGTTCCCTGCTTGAACCCGCCCGGCTCAACCTTGTCCGGCAGGCCGGTGGCCCCGGCGGCGAACATATTGCGGCCCAGTGTGTTGCCGCCCCACTGCGGCCAATCCGCCGCCTCGATGGCGGAGCCGCCGAATAAACCGGTGGCCAAGCCGGCCGCGATCACATTTCTCAAGTTTTTCATCATCTGCCTAAATTTTAACGATTGGGCGTCACCTTGACGTTGTCGATGTACACCGGCATTTGCGGGGAAAACCCGAATAAACCCGGCGAGCCATTCTTGTGGGCTTTGGCGTGTCGGTACTCCAGCGTCCAGCCTTCCGGCTCGGCTTCCTCCCTCGGCCAGGCCTTGGCCCGGACGACGCCTGAGCCGTCTGCGGCCACGTCGATGCGCGCCTTGATTGTTTGCCATGTGTTTGCCTTCCACCGGTAGTTCGGCGGCGAGCCACGTTCCGGCACCCGGATGCGGTCGAGGTTGGAGTTGATCTCAAGCTTCTGCTCGTTACCCTTTAACACGATGTAGTAGCGCTGGTTGATGATACCAACGTCGGACATCTTCCTGCGTCGGCCATCCGTCAGCACATCGGCCTGGACGGTGTAGTTGCTCATACCCTGTTCTCCGATGAACACCGTGGCGCGCTGCAGCCGCTTGTTGTCGATCGTCTTGCGCAGCACATTGGAGCCGTCCCGCTCGCGCACCTCGAACTTGAACCGCGCCCCAATCCACGGCAGCGGCGGGTAGGCGAATTTTACGCCGTCGTCCACAAGACTGTCCTCCGTCAGCTTGAAGCCCTCGAAATCCTCACTCAGCGGCGGCGCCGGCAGCACACGGCCTCGGATCACGCCCGTCAGTCCACCCAGCGTCGCCCTGAATGCACCAGCGGAACTGATCATTTTTTTGTCGGCAACGATCTGGCCGCGGTCGTTGAACGAGGCGTTCATGCGGGCCTTCACCTTGGCCGTCGGCGGGATGTACGACTCCCACTTGAGCGTCGAGCCGTCCACCTCCTCGACGAGGAAGCCGTTGGCATCGAGCTTGCGCGTGCGGAAGGAGACCGCTTGGCCCGGCGCGAGCACGATTTCCGACGGCACGATCTGCAACCGCGTCGCTTCACCAGCGTCGGGCCAGCGCTTGGCCAAGGGCGGTTTGGCCAGCCCGCGGCTCCGTCCAGCTTGGCCAAAGCAGTAAAGCTTCTTCGTTGTCTGCACGTAGACCTTGCCGTTGTAAATGGACGGCGTGGCAAAACAGCGTCCGTCGAGCACCGCATGCGACAAAATCTTGGCCTCGTTTTTGCCCGGTTTTATTACGTAAAACGCGCCGTGCGTGCCGGTGCCGCCTTTGGCCGCGCCGCCTTCACCGGCCGGGTTCTCGAGCATTGGTAGGTAGATTTTCCCATCGGCGAACAGCGGCGAGGCGTTGCGCTGCTCGATGCCAAGTTTGATCTTCCAGTTTTCCCTGCCGGTCGTGATGTTGACGCTGTGCAATTCGCCCTTTTCGGCGACGACGTAAATGGTATCCCTGACAAGGATCGGCGAGCTGGTGGAGGTGGTGATTTTCTGCGTCCAAAGCTCAACCTGTTTGCGCTCGATGACTACCGGGTTGGCATCCTTCGGCTGCACTTGCGGAATCTTGAACCCGACCATCTGCCCCGGCTCGTACGGTGTGCCGTAGATCGCCGCAACGATCTCATCGTTGTAAACGACAACCGAGGCGTTGATGCCGGCCTTGAACAACGGCACCTGCCAGATCGCCTCGCCGGTGCGGGCGTTCGCGCAGACCACGCTGCCGTCGCCGGTGGTGGCGTAAAAGACGCGCTTGCCGTCGAGCCAACCAAGCGCCGGTGATGAGAAGCAACTGTCCTTCGGCCGCCCGCCCGGCTTGGCCGCCCAGGCCAGTTCGCCGGTTTTTTTGTCGAAGCCGTAAAAGCGATCCCACGGCGGTCCCTGCGCACCCCAGTTGGCCATGATGCCGCGCGTGATCACCAGGTCGCGATCGACCACCGGAGTGGCAGTGCGGCCATTCGGGAAAGTCATCCGGCCCAGCGCCTCCATCAACGAATGTTGCCATAGCATTTTTCCTTCCGGTGTGAACGACGCGAAAATTCCCTGCGTGCCCTGGAAGAACAGGTTGCCGGTCTCGGGATCGATCGTCGGGCTGGAGGAAGCGTAGCGCGTGTAGATGATATCGCTCAGGAAGTCGTTGAACTTGTGCTCCCAAAGAGGCTTGCCGGTCTCAGCGTCGAAGCAAAACACGCCCTCCTGCAGGTCGGCTCCCTCGCCGAGATGACCGACAACGAAGAGTCGTCCGTTTGCCACCGTCGGGGTGGATCGACCCGGCAGATCGACCGTCCAGAGCGCGTCCGCCGCCTGGATGCTGTCCGGCAGATGAGTCTCCAGCGAAACGCCGGTTTGCAGCGGCCCGCGCATGTGGAGCCAACCCTCGACAGGGGCCGCCGTTGCCGCAGCGGCAGCCAGGCTCAAACCGAGAAAAACTGGCGTTTTCATTTGAAATCTCAGTAAAAGTAGCGCTTGGCAAAAGGGAAATCCCCCGAAACAGCCAAGGACAAACAGCCCCGCCAGCCTACCGGGCTGCGTGACCTATGCAACAAAATAATACTTACACGTATCATTTTCGCCCCAGCCACCTCTTCGCTTGGCCAAGCGCTTGGCCGCTTAAATCACGGTGCCGTCCGGGATGACGGCGTTTTTCGGAACGATCACGATGCCGTCCCGGATGAAATAATTCTCCCCGTCGAGATGCTCCGGCTTGCCGTCGGGAGAGATGACGCAGTCGGCGCCGATGCGGGCGTTTTTATCGACGATCGTGTTTTCTATACGCGTGTTGCCGCCCACGCCGATGCGCGGGATGCCGTCCCGGTCGCTGGCGGTCTTCGATGCCTCGGTCTCGTAGCTGTTTGAGCCAAGCAGAATTGCGCGATGAATCCGGCAGCCCGGGGCGATGAGGCTCCGCACGCCGATGTGGCTTTGGCTGATCCGCGAACGGTCGATGATGCAGCCGTCCGAGATGATGGCCTGATCAATCGCGGCCCCGTTGATCTTCGAGGCCGGCAGAAAGCGCGGCCGCGTGTAAACCGGCGTTTCCATCTCGAAGAAGTCGAACTGTGGCAACGCCGTGGTCATGTCGAGGTTGGCCTCGAAGAAGGCGCGGATGGTGCCGATGTCCTCCCAGTACCCTTGGTACACATGGGAGTAAACGGCATGAGTGTCGATGGAGCGCGGGATGATGTGCTTCCCGAAGTCGGTCATCTCGTTCTCGAGCAGCTCGACGAGCGTCTGCCGGTTGAACAGGTAGATGCCCATCGACGCGAGGTAATGGTCGCGATCCGACTCGAGGCCGTGCTCGACTAGCTGCGCAGCCGGGAGCCGGAGTGAGTCGAGCAGCTCCGGCGTGCTGGGTTTCTCAACGAATCGACTGATCCGGCCCCGCTCGTCGTTGTGCATGATGCCGAAGCCGGTGGCATGATCGCGGCTCACCGGGATGGTGGCCACGGTCAGCTCCGCCTCCCGCTCGAGGTGCGAGGCGATGATCTCGCGAAAATCCATCCGGTACAGCTGATCACCGCTCAGGATCAGCATGTACTCGAAGTCGTTGTTCAGCAGGTGAATCAGGTTTTTCCGGACGGCGTCGGCCGTGCCCTCGTACCATGAGTCGCTCGTCGGCGTCTGCTCCGCCGCGAGAATGTCAACGAAACCCCGCGAAAAATGGTCAAATTTGTAGGAGTGGGAGATGTGCCGGTGCAGCGAGGCGGAATTGAACTGGGTCAGCAGGTAAATCTCGTTCAGCCGGGAGTTGATGCAGTTCGAGATGGGGATGTCGACCAGCCGGTACTTTCCCGCCAGCGGCACGGCCGGCTTGGAGCGGTCGCGGGTCAGCGGAAACAGGCGCGACCCTTGGCCACCCCCCATGACCACCGAAAGCACACGGGCCTTTCCCGCTTTGGTGACTACCTGCGACATTGCGGATGATTTTTTGAACCTCCGCCGACTTTACGCCGGGCCAAGCCGGATCACAAGCGGGATGCGTTCCCCGTCAATTGATCGGCTGTAGGGGATCCTGCTGGATGAAGTTGCGATTATCGACCGTCGCCCGGTGCAGCGCGTATTGAATGTTGCCCAGCTTGTCGATGGTGCTCATTGCCTGGCCGTCCTTCGTCTGAATGTCTGTGGCCAGCGCGACGACCGTGTCGAGCATCATCTGGTTGGCCGACACCTCGCCGAAGTGCTGGATCAGATGCTCGGCATCCCGCTTCAGCGCCGGGATGTCGCGCTCGACGATGGCCGTCTTCTCGCTGGCCAGCAGGTTGTCGCGGAGGGAAATCAGGTTGCCGAACAGGTCGCCGCCTGTTCGCGAATCTTTTACCAGACCGATCGCGCCGGTGGCACCTTCGTTCTCGCCGGGGATGTCCGTCGTCACCGAGAAACCGCTCCCAAGCTCATCGACCCCCACCCCGCTGTCGCCACGATAACTGACCTCGGTGATCTTCCCGGCGGCGTCCTTCTTTGCCTCGAACGGGGCGTCCTTCGCCTGTTCGCCGCCAAACAGAAAATCGCCTTCACCATCCTTGCGGTTGGCTATGGAGACGCCCTCCTCGAGCAATTGATCCACCTGCCCGGCGGCGGCGCTCATCGCCTCCGGCGTTGCCTCGGCGGCCTTGTCCGCGATGTCGCCGGCCTTGCTCTGGACTTTTTGCAGGTCGTCCAGCGCCCGCTCGTTGGCTTCGACGCGCACCTTCAGGTCGGCCGCCTTCGCACCGTCCAGCTCAAGGCTCTTCATCGCGATGCTGGCCGGGCTCTCGGGGCGGGCCACCTCACCCACCGGGTCGGCCCTGCGCACCCCGCCCACGGCATCCACTGAGGCTGCCCGGGCCGCCTTGGCGGCGGCCACCCGCGAGGCCGTGGAGGGTCGGCTCGTGCCCACCCGGTTGATTTTTCCTGCCATTTTGCTTGTTGGTTGCGCTTGGTGAAACCGGCTAAACCGAAGCAAAGCTGACTCGCCGCTTGGCCAAGGGCAACCCTTTTTTCGCCCGCTTGGCCAAGCGCCGGCCCGGGCTACTCGGCGACGAGTTGCAGAATACTCCCCGCCGGGTCGCGCTCGGTCGCCGGGTTGGCCACCAGCGGCAGCAGGTACAGCTCGCCGGCGGTGTCCTCACCAAAGCTGGCGATCTGGTACACCTTGCCCTTCTGCTGGTGAATGGTGCCGTGCTCGGTCGCCTTGCCGTCCTTTTGGCGAACGGCAAAAATCAGGCCAGTGGTGAAGTCGCCGTACACGTACGCGCCGCGCAACTTCGGAATCGCCGCGCCGCGATAAACGTAGCCGCCGGTAATGCTGACGCCGTAGCCGTGGCCGGGGAACTTGCACTCCTTCTCGATCCCGGCGTGGTGGGCGTACTCGATCACCGGGTCGATCCAATCGCCCTTGGCCGGGCCATCCTCCTTGAACTTGTGAAACGACTCGCGGATGTTCCAGCCGTAGTTGCCGCCCTTGGTGATCAGGTTGACCTCCTCCCACTTGTTCTGTCCGACGTCCGCCGCCCACAGGTCGCCGGTCTCGCGGTCGAAACTCATGCGCCAGACATTGCGCAGGCCGTACGCCCAGATCTCGCCGCGCGCGTCGTCCTTGCGGCCGGCGAACGGGTTGTCCGCCGGAATGCCGTAGGCAAGCTTGCCGGTGCGGGAGTCGACATCGATCCGGAAAATCTTGCCCAGCAGGTTGGTCAAGTTCTGTGCGTTGTCGTGCGGATCATTCGCCTTGCCGCCGTCACCCGAGGCAACATAAAGCTTGCTGTCCGGCCCGAACACCATCACTCCGCCGTTGTGGTTCCAATACGGTTGCGGGAACTCGAGCAGGACGCGCTCCGACTCCATATCGGCCCTGTTCGGGTGCGCCTTGGCCACGGTAAACTCGCTGATCACGCTGCGCTTCGGCTTCTGCTGCGAGTAGTAGACATAAAACTTTCTGTTGTCGGCAAACTTGGGATGGAACGCCATGCCGAGCAGCCCCTCCTCATTTTCGCGCCACGGCTTGCGCTCGCTGATGTCGAAAAACACCTCCCGCTTGGGATGGACCGCATGTTTGTCGCTTGGCAAAATGATGATTGCCCCGCCCTGTTCCAGGCAAAACAGCCGCCCGGAACCATCCGGCGCGGTCTCCAGCCAAAGCGGCCGGGTGGTCTCCAAGCCCTTCCAGACCGGCTTTAAGCCCACCTTCGGCAACTCCGCCACGGCGGCGTTCAGGCCGATGAACAGCGACAATCCAACAGAGAAAAAACGTGAATACATGCGCGGAGTAAAAGGACTCAATCCCCGGAAGTCAAACCGTTGAACCACTCCTAGCCCGTTTAAAACGGTAATGCCTCCGGCAGCAAGCCGAGTAACCCGTTCGATTGGTCAAGCGCTTGGCCAAGTGGATAATTTCGAAATAAAATGTCAGGTTTTTCGTCCGGGATTCGTTATTAAAACCGGTGGTGCTTTCTGAACAGGACATTTTGAAGCGGCTGATGGGCCAGCGCGATCGCGTATCGGCGGCGGCCTGGCTGGTAGTCCGGGATGCCCACGCGGCCGAGGATATTTTTCAGAATGTCGCCCTCAAGGCCTTGGCCAAGGAGGTGACGTTCGACTCGGACGGAGCGCTGATGTCGTGGGCCTTCATCACGGCCCGGCGCGAGGGGATCGACTGGTTGCGGCGCCAAAAAAATGCGCCTGTCAGGCTGGATGAAACCATCCTCGATGTGCTTGAGGCGGAGTGGGCCGACGAGGCGCTTGGCCAAGCGGGCGGCCGCAGCCAGGCGCTGCGCGACTGTCTCAACGAACTGCCTGAAAAATCGCGCGAATTGCTTAAGCTGCGTTACTTTGACGGGCAACGCTGTGAAGAAGTGGCCTCTCTACTCGGGGCCAAGCTGGACGCGATCTACAAGCGACTCTCCCGACTGCACAACTCATTGAAAGACTGCATTGAGACAAAGCTCAATCAAGCGGTTAGTTAAATCATCTCTTAACCAAATGGCATTGAACCAAGAACAACAAGGACGTTTGCTGCGGCATTTGAACGGGGAACTTTCCTCGGGTGAGACGACGGACCTGAACCAACTTTTAAAGGAGAACGCTGAGGCGCGATCTTTCCTACGAGGAGTCGCCGAGCAGGCGGTGGTCGTTGCGGACGTCGAACGCCTGGCACAACAGCGTGAACCTGCCAAGGTTGTCCGCCCCGTTTTTAATCCGGTCAAATGGGCCGTCGCCGCCACTATTATTCTGATTTTGGCCGGTTCCTTCTTGTTCTCATTCCAATCTGCTGACCGCGGTCTCAGGGCTGAAGTGGTCGCCACCCACGGACCAAATCAGCACCTTGCTTCGGACGGTGTCACTCTACCGGCGTTGATGCCCGGCGTAATGCTGAAGATCGGTGATAAGTTGCGGACACTCTCCAGCCGTTCATGGGTCAATTTGAAACTCAACGACGGCTCTCACGTGATACTCTCGGGTCGCTCGAGCATGCGGCTCATTCATGACGAAAACCACCGGGCATTCCTGCTGCGATACGGCAACCTTTGGGCCACGATCAACACTCCAGAAGGCGTCCGGCCTGTTTCCATCCTTACAGAAACAGCACGGCTCAAAACCACCAATGCACAATTCGATGTTGAGACCAAGTTCGAGGAAATTTCAGTCATCAACGTGAACAAAGGCTCGGTGAGCACGGAAAGACTTTCGGACGCCAGTCAGGTCGATGTGGGGGCAGATCAACAAACCATAATCACCATGAGCCAGCGGAAAGCGCTCACTGCGTTACGTCAGCCAGAGCCGGTCAACTATTGGAACTGCGGTATGCTCTCCTGCCCCGAGGCAGTGCATGGTCGTTGGCTTAAATCAAACGAGGAGAATGATGTTCGCCTTCGTGCCATGCCTTTACTAATTGGCGAAAATAAAACCATACATGCCACTAATTTCTCCGTACGCAGCAGCGGTTCACCCCCAGTCATGATCGAGAAAGGCTCTCGATTTAGTATCCGCCTGACCTCAAAAACCACGGATCCTCTCTATATCGGAATCACTACCAAGAAGCGGAGAGGCGGGTTCTTTGGCAAGTACACTGAAAAACTGGAAGGCGACCTGCTTGGCCAAGCAGGCGAGACACGGAAAATTAATATTTCGATCAGTGACTTCGCGCCACTCGACAAATCATTAAGCTCGTCCCCGGTTGGCACGGAACTGACCGACATCTGGGTAGTGTCCCAAATGGAAAGCGCCGAACTGGAGGTGCACCATGTTGAATTTCTGCCAAGGGAGGCACATTGAATTTCTGCCAAGGGAGGTACAGCCATGAGTTACAACGCACATACCATCGAAGAAGCTACCA